>JAFIED010000182.1 GCA_020832805.1 Pararhodobacter sp. | reverse complement strand
CGCGCAGGCCGGCATCACCGCAGGCGACGCGCTGGAGGTGCTGCGCATCGCGGTGGGCCTGCAGCCGGCCTTCGGCCCGGCCGGCGCGCTGGATTACATCGCCGCCGATGTGAACCGCGACGGGCAGGTCACGGCCAGCGATGCGCTGGAGGTGCTGCGCCACGCCGTCGGCCTGCCCAGCGAACACGCCCCGCAATGGATCTTCCTCGATGCCGCGGCCGACCTGAGCGCCATCACCGCCAGCAACACCGGCCACCCGACCGGCATCGACCTGACAACCCACCCCGCCGACCTGCCCCTCGACATGACCGCCATCCTGCTGGGAAACATGAAAGACCCGGCCTGACAACAACAAGACCGCACGCGCGGGGGGCATGCCCCCCGACGCGCCCGGCACCCAGGCGCCCGGCCCGGCTGCCCTGTGGCGCGCGGGTTCTCTGCCGCCCGGCCGCCAGCCCCCTATCTCAACCGGAAAACCGACCCACCGAAACGCCCGCCGCCTCAAGCGCCGCGCGCAGACGCCGCGCCAGCAACACCGCCGAGGGCGTATCGCCACGCAGGCAGATCGTATCGATGCGCGCCGGCAGATGCAGGCCCGAGGCCGTGATGATTGCCCCCGCGCGCAGCATGGCCACCATACGCGCCGCAATTGCGTCCGGATCGTGCAGCACCGAGCCGGGCTTTCGGCGATCCATCAGCAGGCCGGTGTCATCATAGGCGCGATCGGCGAAAATCTCGCAGGCGATGCGCGCGCCCAACGCCTCGGCCGCGCGCTGCTGCGCGGTGCCTGCTATCACCATCAGCATGATATCGGGATCGACCGCCAGCGCCCCCTCGAAGCAGCTGCGCGCCAGCGCCTCGTCCTCGGTCGCCATGTTGGCCAGGGCGCCATGCAGTTTCAGATGGGCCACGCGCCCGCCCACCATGCGCGCCACGCCCTGTGCCGCACCCAGTTGATAGGCCGTCATGTGCCGCGCTTCGTCCTGGCTGATCTGCAATCGCCGCCGCCCGAAACCCTGCAGGTCCGGCAAGCCCGGATGCGCCCCGATTCCGACCCCGCGGGCCAGCGCCGCGGCCATCGTGGCCGCCATCACATCAGGGTCGCCACCATGAAAGCCACAGGCGATATTGGCCGAGGTGACAATATCCAGAAGGGCCGCATCATCGCCCATTGGCCAGGGGCCGAACCCCTCGCCCATATCTGCATTCAGATCGATGCGTGTGATCATGTCTTCCCCCGTTGCTGACCGTTCATCATTCCGTTTCCGGCCCGTCCTGCAGGTCATCGCCGCAGGTTACACCGCTGATCAGCTGATAGGCCAGCAGATCAGCGATGGCATGAGGATCCCGGATCAGGGGGCGCAAGCCCGCACGCAGCCCGGCGCGCCGGGCGGCCTCGGCCTGTTCCAGCGCCACGGCCTCGTCCAGCGGCACGAGGCGAAAGCGCAGCGCGGCACCGGGCGGGGCCTGCACCAGCCGGGGCAGGTCACAGGGCAGTACCGTGCCAATTCGGGGATAGCCGCCCGTGGTCTGGCATTCGGCCAAGAGCACAAAGGCCGTGCCATCGCCGGTGATCTGGATATCGCCCGGCACCACCGCATCCGACAGGATGGAGAGGCCCTGGGCGGCGGCAACCTTGCCACCATCCAGCGGCTGACCCATGCGGTTGGCGCGCGGTGCGCGGGTAAAGGCGATGGCCTGAAACCGCTTCAGTTCGGCCGGGTCGAAAAGCCCGGTCTGCATGCTGGTCACCATCCGAATGATGCCTCCCTCGAACCGCGGCGCAGGGTCCAGCACCAGCCCGGTGGCGCCGCCGCGGTCCGGCCCCAGCGGCAGCCTGTCTCCCGCTTTCAGCATGCGCCCCAGACCGGCCGAAAGATGCGCCGCGCGGCTGCCCAGCTTTGGCGGTGTATCGATCCCGCCGCCCGCATGGACATAGCCATAGCCCCCGTTCAGCGCCGAGATCGTCAGCGTCGAACCCGCATGTATCGCATGGCTGGCGTTCCAGGCCAGGACATGGCCATCGCACAGCGCGCGCATCGGCGCGCCGGTCAGCGCAATGCGCACAGCCCGTTCCGCGCGCAAGGTGACCAGGCTGCCCGCGATTTCCAGCGCGGCCAGCGTTTCCGGCTGGCCCAGCAATGCCGCGCCCTCGGCCAGCGCCAGCGGGTCCATTGCCCCGCCGCGCGACAGGCCAAGCGATCTCAGGCCGGGGCGGCCCTGATCCTGCACGGTGATCCCGGGGCCGGCTTTCAGGATGCTTAGCGCCATGCCCGTTCCCTGGCCCCGCCCTGGGCGCGCGCCGCCTCCAGTCCTGCCCGGTCGACCGGTTGAAACAGCACCGCATCGCCGGGGCGCAGCAGAAAGGGCTCGGTGCGGTCGGGGTCAAAAAGGCGCAGCGCCGTCTGGCCGACATGGCGCCACCCGGTCGGAGACGCCACAGAAAACAGCACCACCTGCCGGATGGCCACCGTCAGCGCGCCCGGCGGCACCTGCGGGGTCAGCGCCGTCTGACGTGGAATATCCCAACCGGCGGGCAACTGGCCCAGGTAGGGCTGGCCGGGGGCAAAGCCGATGGTCAGTACGCGCAGGGGCTCGGCGGTCAGATCGGCCACGGCCTGGGCGGGGGTGACGCCGGCCAGCGCCGCGGCCTCGGCCAGTTGCGGGGCCAGATCGGTGCCAAAGACCGCCGGCACCGCCCACAGTCGCCGCCCCCGGGGCAAGGGGGCGTCGAACCAGTTGCGGCTGGCCAGCAGCGTGTTCAGCCCGGCGCGCAGCCGCGCGTGATCGGTGGCGCGCAGGTCAAGGTGGAGCAGCACCGAGACCAGCGCTGTCGACACTTCGGCCAGACCCGGCCAGTCCTGCGCCTTGACTGCATCACAGAAAGCCAGCGCGGCACGGTTGGCAGGCTCGCTCAGCGCATCGCCGAACCGCACCAGCAGCCCGTCGACACCGAGGGTGGCAATGGCGGGAAAGGGGCTGTCCGGGGCGCGGGGCAAAGGGCTGGGTCCTGGCATGGAGGGCTATGCCATGGTCTACTGCATCAGAAACCGCGCCGGGACCGCAGGCGCAAAAATCAGGGGGGCGCCGGAAAGGGGGGCGCAGCGCCGACTGCCGGGGTTGCCAGCGCTGAACAGGGCGGATGACATGATCTGCAAGGCTCTCCTGGTTGCTGTCGCGCCCGCAAACGGGCGCCGCATGAGGACGGCCTGCGCAGCACGCGACCGCTGGGCCCGGCCGCCCCCTGATCTTTGGTCACTGTGGCACGGATCGCCCCGCCCGACAACCGATGCGGCCTGTGGTCAGGGGGCGTTTTCCGGGCCGGCAGCGATTACGGCGAACACCGGCGCGCGCGCCCGTCACGGGTTTGCCGACAGCTTCATCAGCACGATGCCCGACACGATCAGCGCCATGGCCAGCAGGCGCATCGGCGTTGCTGCCTCGCCCAGCACGAGAACCCCAACCCAGAACGCGCCCACCGCACCGATGCCTGTCCAGATGGGATAGGCCGTGCCCAGCGGCAGGCTGCGCAGGGCCATCGCCAGAAGCAGAAAACTGCCAATCATCGTGGCAATGGTGATCGCGCTGGGGACCAGTACCGTGAAACCGGCGGAACGCTTCATCGAATAGGCCCAGACGACCTCAAGAGCACCGGCAAGAAACAGATGTATCCAGGCCATGGCGCGGCCCTCCTTGTCAGGGCCGGGCCGTCCCGGATTGATCATCGGCGCATGGGTCGTCCCGCGGCTGGCGTCCTTTTAGCGCCGCTTCCGGGGCCATTCAATGCCCCGGCGGTTATGCAATGTCCCTGGCCCGCGCTTCAGCCGTGCCGAACGATCCGGCGCGCACCCCGCATCACGGGGCCGCCATGCGCTGCCACAACTGCGGTGCCGGCGCGCCCAGGCGATCCTCGATCGCGGCCATTGCATCGACCACCAGATCCTCGCGCCAGCGACGGCCCACGATCTGCACGCCAACGGGCACCGGGCCGCGCGGCAGTTCGGCCAGCCGTGCCGGCAGGTTGCCCGCCGGCAGACCCATGAAATTCATCGAATAGGACCACAGCGCGGCGCCCAGCACCTCGCGCACACCCTCTGGCCCTTCGGTGTCGCGGCCGGGCGTAAAGAAGGGCTGCGGCAGGAAAGGGGTCAGCACCAGCGGGTAGCGCTGCAGCAAGGCGCCCCATTCGCGCGCGAAATGGGCCCGCCGAGCCATCGCCTGCATCTGGGCCTGCGTATCCAGCGGGGTAAACTGCCGGAAATACTCGTCAAAGATCGCACGGATGGCGGGGCTGCCGACGGCGTCGATATCGGGCTTCATCAGCGCGGCAACCTCGGTCAGCAGCGCGCGATAGCCCAGTGCGCCGGCCTCGGGCATGCAGGGTGCGCTGATCTCTTCGACCTGATAGCCCGCATCGCCAAGCGCTGCACGGGCCGCGGCCAGCGCCGCCGCCACATCCGGGTGCAGATCGAAGCCATAGGTTTCCTGGGTGAAACCGACGCGAATCGGTCCTTCCATCGCTGCGCCCCGCCAGGGCATCGGCACATGAAAGGGGTCGCGCCAGTCGGGCGCAATCATCGCGGGCATGGCCAGATGCAGATCGCGCGCCTGCCGCACGATCAGGCCCTGCACCGACATCAGTTGCGCCAGCAGGCCGCGTTCGGCCTTTTGCGAGGGGTTCCAGGCCGGCACGCGGCCCAGGCCGGGCTTGACCGTGACCGCACCATTGGCCGAGGCCGGAAAGCGCAGGCTGCCGCCGATATCGTTGCCATGCGCCAACGCGCCGATCCCGGCCATCACGGCAGCCCCTGCCCCGCCTGACGAGCCGCCAGCGCTGACATGGCGGCCCCAGGGGTTGTGCGTGCGGCCAAAGATGGGGTTGTCGGTATCGGCGCGAAAGCTGAATTCGGGCGTATTCGTGCGCCCGATGATCACCGCGCCGGCTGCCTGCAGGTTGCGCACCACCGGCGCATCATCAGGGGCAATCAGATCCTTCAGCGCCATGACCCCGTTCGAACTTGCCTGCCCGGCCTGATCGACATTGATCTTGATCGTCACCGGCACGCCATGCAGCGGCCCCGCCTCGGCGCCGCTGGCCCGGGCGCGGTCCAGCGCGCGGGCGGCTTCCAGCGCCGCATCGCCGGTATCGGTGACCACCGCATTCAGTTCCGGATTGACCGCCCGCATGCGCGCCACGGCATCGGCCACCGCGGCTTCGGCGGTGATGCTGCCATCTCGGGTGTGTGCGGCCAATTCTGCCGCGCTGAGTTGCCACAAGGGGGTGTCGGTCATCGCGCTCTCCTGCGGGGTATCGCCGGGGCCGGCAAAAACCGCAGACGCCCAAGCCTTTATGTTACCTTAGCATTGCCCAAGGCCGCGGCCGCCGCAAGTATGCTTTACCCGCATTCAACCGGTTTGCACCGGACCCTGGCCCAGGCACAAGCGCGTTGTTCGCGCGCAAAATAGTTGTTCGCGCGCAAACAAAAATACCAAATCATGACTTCCCTCGCCCCCGCGCGTTGCATAAGCTTGCGCGCACCAACAGAAAACACAGGAGGGTGGAATGCTGAGAAGTCTGCAAATCGGCCTTGCGGTGCTGGCGCTTGTTGCCACGCCCGCGCTGGCCCAGCGGACCGACATCAATGTCGGCATGGTGCTGGAACCGCCAAACCTCGATCCGACCAGCGGCGCCGCCGCGGCGATCCGCGAGGTGACCTATTCCAACATCTTCGAAGGGCTGACCCGCTTTGGCCCCGATGGGGCCGTCAACCCGGGCCTGGCGCATGCCTGGGATATCTCGGATGACGGGCTGCCCTATACCTTCCACCTGCGCGAGGGTGTCACCTTTCACGATGGCGCGCCCTTTCCCGCCGAGGATG
>JAFIED010000171.1 GCA_020832805.1 Pararhodobacter sp. | reverse complement strand
GTCCCTTCTGGGGGCCTTCGTGCTGCAAGGGGAGTGGCGCGCGGGCGCGCCCGTCTATTCCGACATCAATTTCATCCTGCTCGGGCTTGCGCTGGAACGTCATCACGGCAAGGCGCTGCGCGATCTTGAGCCGGGCGCAGGCTTTGCCTGGCAGGCGGCACCGGAAAACACGGCGGCGACCGAAGATTGCACCTGGCGCGGCCGCATCCTGTGCGGCACTGTTCACGACGACAATTGCGACGCCTTGCAGGGCGCCGGGCACGCCGGGCTTTTCGGCACGATAGAGGCGCTTCTGGATCATGCGCACGGGCTTCTGGCCGGCCACGGAACCCACCCCGACGATACGGCATTGATGCGCGCGCCGTTGTCCGAGACACGCACCCACGGATGGGAGCGCGCGCATCGCGGCTGGTCAGGCGGCGATGCGGCCTCCGACGCGACGATCGGGCACACCGGGTTTACCGGCACGGGGCTCTGGATCGACTTTGCGCGCGGGCACGCCTGGGCGCTTCTGACCAACCGCATTCATCCGACCCGCCATTTCGACAGCGGCATCGTCGAACTGCGGCGGGCCGTGGGCGATACCATCAACGGAGGCAAGGCATGACTCCCGAATGGGCCGTCGGGCTGATGACCGGCACTGTTCTAGACGGCAATATCGACGTGGCGCTGTTGCGGACGAACGGCGAAGGAATCGCCGAATTCGGCACCTATCGGCTGGCCCCTTACGACAAGGAAACACGCGCCCTGCTGGAAGAAACCTTGCAGGCCGCGCGGCAATGGAATTTCGACGGCCCGGAGCCGGACATCTTTGCCGAGGCAGAGGCGCGGCTGACACGCGCCCAGGCCGAGGCGGTCGCGGAGCTGGTCGAAACCGAAGGGCCGGGCCTGGCGAACCTTGCCGCCGTGGGCTTTCACGGGCAGACCGTGCTGCACCGCGCCCCGCAGCCCGGGCGGATGGGCCAGACACGGCAACTGGGCGATGGTGCGGCAATGGCCAGGCGTCTCGGCGTTCCGGTCGCCTTCGATTTCCGCTCTGCCGACATGGCGGCTGGCGGTCAGGGGGCTCCGCTGTCGGCGGTGTATCATGCGGCGCTGTTGCGTGCGGCAGGTTGCGGGCCAGAGACGACCGTTCTCAACCTCGGCGGCGTGGCGAATGTCTCCTGGTGCGGCGCGGATGGCGCCCCGGTCGCCTTCGATACAGGTCCGGCGAATGCCCCGATCAACGACTGGGTAAAACGCCACGGCGCCGGCGAGATGGACCGCAACGGCACCCTTGCGCGCGCGGGCCGGGTGGACGAGGAACGCCTGGCCGCACTGCTGGAACATCCCTATCTGACTGCGCCGCCGCCGAAATCGCTCGACCGGTTCGATTTTGGTGCGGACATGGCCGCGGGATGCAACCTTGAAGATGGCGCGGCGCTGTTGACCGCGTTTACCTGCGCTGCGGTGGGCCGCGCACTGGACCTTTTGCCGCAACGGCCCGCGCGCCTGATCGTCTGCGGTGGCGGCCGGCACAACCCGGCGATCATGGAAACGCTGGGCATAAGGGCGGGGGTCGAGGCGCTGCCCGCCGAGGCGCTCGGCTGGCGCGGCGACGCGATCGAGGCGGAGTGCTTTGCCTTCCTCGCGATGCGTGTTCTGCGTGGCCTGCCCATCAGCTTTCCCGCCACAACCGGGGCGCCGCGCCCGATGACCGGCGGGCGGATCGCGCGCCCATGATCGAAGTTACCGACACGCCGTCTGCCGATGACCTGGCGGCGCTTGGCGGGGCGCTGTCGGCCTTCAACGAGGCCGATGCAGGCCCGGCGAACCGACGCGCCCTGGCGGTTTTCGTGCGCGGGCCGGCGGGGCTGGAGGCCGGCCTGTCGGGCTATACCGCCTGGGGCTGGCTTTATGTCCAGTGGCTTTGGGTCGACGCCGCGCGGCGTGGCGAAGGGCTTGCCGGGCAGATGCTTGCCGCCGCCGAGGCCGAGGCGCGCGCCCGTGGCTGCCACGGCGCCTGGATCGACACGTTCAACCCCAGGGCGCTGCGGGTCTATGAGCGCGCTGGCTATCGGGCCTTCGGCAAGCTGCCGGATTTCCCACCTGGCCGCAGCCGGGTCTTTCTTCGAAAACCGCTTTGACCGAAGGCGGCACCGGCGCGACGCTCAGGACCGGACAGCAGCGTGGTACCAGGCGCGGATCAGTGCCCGTTCTTCATCCGATATCCAGCTGAGATTGCCGGGCGGCATCGCATGGCTGCGCCCCGACTGCAGATAGATCGCCCGTGCCTGCCGCGCGACATCCGCTTCTGATTCCAGCCTTACACCCTTTGGCGCCCAATGAAGCCCTGGCCAGGGCGGGTCGTCGGCATGGCACATGGAACAGCGGCCAAGAACGACCCAGTGCACATCTTCGAACCCCGGCGCCTGGGCGAAGCGTGCTTCGGCAGGCGACAGGCTTGAAAGATCATCGCGTGCCGCCTGTGGCACCGCTGACAACCAGACAATGAGCAGGAAGATCGCCGCCGTCAGCCCCCATGTCCACCACAGCTTGCCACCACCGGCATGCATGGTGTTGAAGAAATGCCGGATGGTGACCCCCATCAGGAACACAAGCCCGGCAATCAGCCAGTTCCAGTCTGTCGCAAAGGCCAGCGGGTAGTGATGCGACAGCATCAGAAAGACCACCGGCAGGGTCAGATAGTTGTTGTGCAGGCTGCGCTGCTTGGCGATCTTGCCGTATTTCGCATCGGGCACACGGCCGGCCTTCAGGTCGGCAACGACGATGCGCTGGTTCGGAATGATGATCATCAGCACGTTCGCCGCCATGATCGTGGCGGTGAAGGCGCCAAGATGCAGCAACGCCGCGCGCCCTGAAAACAACTGCGCGTATCCCCAGGCCATCACCAGCAAAAGGACGTACAGCACCAGCATCAGCCCCGTGGTGCTTTCACCGAGTTTCGACTTGCAGATCAGGTCATAGGCGAGCCAGCCGAAGACAAGCGACCCCGTGGAGATCGCGATCGCAACCCATACCGGCAAATCCGCGACCTCGCGGTCGATCAGGTAGAATTCGGCGCCCAGGTAGTAGACCAGCACCAACAGCGCGAAACCCGAAAGCCAGGTGCCATAGGCCTCCCATTTGAACCAGGTAAGGTGTTCGGGCAGGCGCGCAGGCGCCACGAGGTATTTCTCGATATGGTAGAACCCGCCGCCATGAACCTGCCATTCCTCGCCATGCACGCCTTCAGGCATGTCGGGCGATTTGCGCAGGCCCAGGTCCAGCGCGATGAAATAGAACGAGGATCCGATCCATGCGATGGCGGTGATCACATGCAGCCAGCGCACCGCGAATTCGATCCACGCCCCCGCTACAGCCAGTTCGAACATCGGCCCGCTCCTTCCAGAAACTCGCCCAGATTGCGCCAAGTTCCGCCCGGTGCAAGACCAGATCAACCTTGCCGGGCAACCGCGCCGAAAAAAGCGGCGTCAAGACCCCCGATAGGTCGAATACCCAAAGGGCGAAAGCAACAGCGGGACATGATAATGGCTGTCCTCGGCCATCCCGAAGCGGATCGGCACCAGATCAAGAAACAGCGGCTCGGCCATGGTCTGCCCAAGGCCGCGCAGGTAATCCCCGGCGTGAAACACCAGCTCGTAATTGCCCGGCTCGAACCGGTCGTTGGGCAGGATGGGCGCGTCGGTCCGCCCGTCGGCATTGGTCACGGCCTGCGCAATCCTGATGAGTCCGCCGGTGTCGAGGCGGAAAAGCTCGATGCGCAAGCCTGCGGCCGGAAGCCCCCGGGCAGTATCGAGCACATGCGTCGTCAGAAAACCTTTGGCCATTGCACCCCCTCGTGCTTGCGGGGCAATATGCCCGTGAACAGGTCTTTCAGAAAACCGCCAGAGGCGTCAACACCAGCAAACTCCTCGAAGGATCGCAGCACGCATGCCGGAGAAATCAAAGACGCCGCGCGACATGCCGCCCGAAGACTTTGTCGCCACCTTCGGCGGGATATTCGAACACTCGCCCTGGGTGGCAGAGCGCGCTTTTGCGTGCGGGCTAGGGCCGGAAACCGACAGCGCCGCCGGGCTTCATCGCGCGATGGCGCAGGTATTCCGGGCGGCAACCGGGGCGGAACGGCTGGCGGTGCTGCGGGCGCATCCGGACCTTGCCGGAAAGCTTGCCGCTGCGCGCAGGCTGACAACCGAATCGACGCAGGAACAGGCCAGCGCGGGCCTTGACGCCCTGACCGACGCCGAACGGGCCGTGTTCGGGCAACTCAATTCGGACTATGTCGAAAAACACGGGTTTCCCTTCATCATCGCGGTGCGTGACAACACGAAGGCCGGAATCCTCGCCGCCTTTCGCAACCGCCTCGCGCATGACACCGAGACCGAATTCGAAGAAGCCTGCCGCCAGGTCGAGCGTATCGCCGAATTGCGCCTGAAGGACATGTTGCCATGACCGATCTTCCCCCTTACGCCACACCGCCCGGCGGGTTGCCGCCGCAAACCGCGCTTCACACGGGCCGCGCGGTCCTGACCGAGGCCTATGCCGTCATTCCGGCCGGTGTGATGACCGATATCGTCACGTCGTTCCTGCCCGGCTGGACGCACACCCGCGCCTGGATCATCGCGCGGCCGATGTCGGGCTTTTCCGAGACGTTCAGCCACTACATCATGGAGGTCGGTCCCAACGGCGGAAGCGACACGCCCGAACCGGACGAGATGGCCGAAGGCGTGATCTTCGTCACCCATGGCGAAGGCTGGCTGCGGCTGGACGATGGCGAACACGCACTCGGCCCCGGTGGTTATGCGTGGCTGCCCCCCGGATCTGGCTGGACATTTCACAACGGCGGCGAGCTTCCGGTGCGCTTTCACTGGATCCGCAAGGCCTATGAACACGCGCCAGGAATTGATGTGCCTGCGGCATTCGTGACCAACGAAGCCGATGTCACGCCCTTGCCCATGCCCGATACCGATGGCCGCTGGTCCACCACGCGCTTTGTCGACCCGGCGGACATTCGGCACGACATGCATGTGAATATCGTCAACCTCGCCCCCGGCGCGGTCATTCCCTTCGAAGAAACCCATGTCATGGAGCACGGACTGTATGTGCTCGAGGGAAAGGCGGTCTATCGGCTGAATCGCGACTGGGTCGAGGTCGGGCCGGGCGATTACATGTGGTTGCGCGCCTTTTGTCCGCAAGCCTGTTATGCCGGGGGGCCGGGCCGGTTTCGATACCTGCTTTACAAGGATGTGAACCGCCACCCCCGCCTGCGCGGCCCCGGCGCCTTTGGCCGGGGCTGACATGGACAGCATCATCGCCGAACCGCTGACGGCCGAGGCCTTTGCACCGTTCGGCGACGTGATCGACGCCGCCGGCACACCCGACCGGATCATCAATCAGGGCCTTTGCGGGCGCTTTCACGATCGCGCCCGCCTCGATTTCGGGCCCGGCGGACGGGCCGGACTCTCGGTCTTTCGGGCAGAGCCTCGGTGCGTTCCGCTGGCCCTTGACCTGTTGGAACGGCACCCCGACGGAAGCCAGGCCTTCATCCCGATGGCCGCCACTCGATTTCTGGTGATCGTGGCGCCCGATGCCGGCGGCGGCCCGGGGCGGCCGCGCGCCTTTCTGGCCGCACCGGGGCAGGGAGTGAACTACCTGCGCAATACTTGGCACGGCGTGCTCACCCCGCTCGAGCCGCCAGGCCTTTTTGCCGTGATCGACCGGATCGGACCGGGCCCCAACCTTCAGGAACACCGCCTTGAAGGGCGCTGGCAGGTCGTCCTGCCCTGAGGATCAAGGCCAGGCCCTGGCAGGTGGGCGCGAGCCGCGCAATTCCTGACTTGATTATTCAGGATTGACATTCCCGACAATATCGCTCAGCTTTTATCCATCCGAGCCACCCGCAAAGGTCAGCCAGGGCATGGTCAACCGCGGAGAGAAAACATGGCACATCGCATGTTTACCGAAGAGACAGCACCCCTGCGCGCGCTGCTGAACGAAATGAACTGGCTGCTTTTGCCGACCCTGACGAAACTGTTCGACCGGATGGAGGCAGCACAATGAACGTGGCGCTTCCATATTTTGCAGCAAGGCAGGGCCAGACCGTGCCGGTGCACGATGCAACCGAACTTACCAAAGGCGGTGTGCAAGCGCAGATCACGCTCAACGGTCAGGTCTATTGCCTGCGCATCACACGGGCTGGAAAGCTGATCCTGACCAAATGATCCCGCCCCGAAAGGCATCTTGATGATCATCTGCCACTGCACCAATATCAGCGATACTGACATCAGGGCCGCCGTGGACTGGATGCGCGCCGCAGACCCGCAGACCCTGATCACCCCGGGCAAGGTTTACCGCGCATTGGGGAAATCCGCCGATTGCGGCGGCTGCATGCCTTTGTTCCTTGAAGCCATGCAGAACTGCGACACACTGGAAATACCCATGACCCTGCGCGGCCTGCGCCGCGCCAGAACACAGGAAAACCGGACATGAAGGGCGACCCGAAGGTCATCGACTATCTCAATGCTGCCCTGCGCAGCGAACTGACCGCGATCAAGCAGTACTGGCTGCATTACCGCCTTCAGGAGGACTGGGGCTATGCCCGCATTGCCGCCAAATCGCGCGAGGAAAGCCTTGAAGAGATGGTCCATGCCGACAAGCTGATTGCACGCATCCTGTTTCTCGAAGGCCACCCGAACCTGCAAAAGCTTGATCCGCTGCGGATCGGCCAGACCCTGCGCGAGACGCTGGATTGCGACCTTGCCGCCGAACACGCTGCACGCACGCTTTATATCGAGGCGCGCAAGCACTGCGAATCCGTGGGCGATTTCACGACCAAGGCTCTGTTCGAAGACCTCATCGCCGACGAGGAAGGGCACATCGACTTTCTCGAAACCCAGATCGCGCTCTATGATGAAATTGGCGCCCAGCAATACGGTATGCTGAACGCCAAGCCCGCCAACGAGGCCGAATAGCCCGCAGCGGCTCAGGTGATCACATCGGGCGCGTGTCGCCCGGTGTGGCGCGCGATCCCGGCCAGCGACTCTGCGGCGGAAATGACTTGCGCCAGCGCCTGCTGGGGGTCTTGCAGCAAGCGCGCGGGGTCGGCCTCGGCCCGTTCCAGATAGACACGAAGCGTTGCGCCCTCGGTGCCCGTGCCGGACAGCCGGAACACCACACGCGCACCGCCGTCGAAACAGATCTGAACACCCTGCCCCCGGCTGACGGACCCATCAACAGGGTCGTGGTAGGCAAAATCCTCGGCCGTCGCGACGACGAGGCCGCCGAACTCTGCGCCGCGCATATTCCCCAGTCGGGCCTTCAGCGCATCCATCAGTTGCGCGGCAGCGGTTGCGTCCATCGCCTCGTAATCATGGCGGGAATAATAGTGACGCCCGAAACGGGCCCAATGCGCCTGCATCACCTCGGCAACCGATTGCCTCCGGACAGCGAGGATGTTGAGCCACAGCAACACCGCCCAAAGCCCATCCTTTTCGCGCACATGGTCAGACCCGGTGCCGGCGCTTTCCTCGCCGCAGATCGTCACCTGGCCGGCATCAAGCAGGTTGCCGAAGAATTTCCAGCCGGTGGGGGTGGCATGGCAACCGATCCCGAGCGCCTCGGCCACGGCGTCAACCGCGCGGCTGGTGGGCATCGAGCGCGCAACCCCACGCAACCCGGCGGCATAGCCCGGCACCAGATGCGCATTCGCCGCGAGGACTGCCAGGCTGTCGGACGGCGTCACATAGATGCCGCGCCCCACGATCATGTTGCGGTCGCCGTCACCGTCGGATGCCGCGCCGAAATCCGGCGCATCCGGCGCCATCATCCGCGCCACAAGATCGGCTGCCCAGACAGGGTTCGGGTCCGGGTGGCCGCCGCCGAAATCGGGCAAGGGCGTTGCATTGATCACGCTGCCCGGCGCAGCCCCGAGGCGGCCTTCGAGGATTTCGCGCGCATAGGGGCCGGTCACGGCATGCATCGCATCAAAGCAAACCCGGAACCCATCCGCGAACATCGCGCGGATTGCGGCGAAATCGAACAGGCGTTCCATCAGGTCGGCATAGGCCTCGACCGGGTCAACCACCTCTACCACCAGCGCGCCAAGGCGCCTTTCGCCCGGCTGCGACAGGTCGACATCCGGCGCGTCCAGAATGCTGTAAGCGGCCACTTCCAGCGTTGCGCGCCAGATCGCATCTGTCACGGCTTCGGGCGCCGGGCCACCGTTCGCGGTATTGTATTTCAAGCCGAAATCCTCGTCCGGGCCACCCGGGTTGTGACTGGCCGACAGGATCAATCCGCCATCAGCCCCGCGCTGGCGGATGATGTGCGACGCCGCCGGCGTCGACAGGATCGCATCTTGCCCGACGATGACGCGCGCGACACCTTCGGCCGCCGCCATCTTCAGGATCGTCTGCGCCGCCCGATCATTGAAAAACCGCCCGTCGCCCCCCAGAACAAGCGTCTTTCCGGCGGCGCCACCGATTCCCGACCAGATCGCCTGAACGAAATTCTCGAGATAACCCGGCGCCATGAAGACGCGTGTCTTCTTGCGCAGCCCCGAAGTTCCGGGTTTCTGCCCCTCGATCGGGACGCTCTTGTGGGTCACTACTGGCATTTCGGATAACCTTTGTCGTCAAGTGTGAATGGCGCGATCTGCCCGCCGCCGCATCATTGCGCGACCAGCATCAAGGCGACCAGTGATTGGTCGGCGACATCAATCCACGGCCCTGCAACCGGCGCGGGGTCGGCGAGCGGTTCTGCCGTGTCGATCTGGCGCGACCAGATCATTCCCGCCGGCGCGGGGGGCAGCACGACCCGCCGCGCTTCGGCTGCATTGAAGATCAGGCAGATCGCATATTCAAGCTGCGCCGGCGTCGGCGTTGCCGATGCGGTGCGCAATTCCACGACCAGATGGCGCAATTCCGGGTCGCGCCAATCGGCATCTGTCATCGCGCGGCCCGAGGAATGCCACCACAGCACATCCTCCTTGCCGTCGAGCGCGCGTTCCCGGCTGTGCAGGAACAGTTTCTGCCGAAGGATCGGATGCGCCTTGCGAAACGCGATCAGGCGCGCGACGAACCGCTCCATCGCGCGGTCCTTTCCGGCCCAGTCCACCCAGCCCGTGGGATTGTCCTGACAATAGGCATTGTTGTTGCCCGACTGGCTGTTGCCAAGTTCGTCCCCGGCAAGGATCATCGGGGTGCCCTGCGACAGCAGAAGCGTCGCCATCAGGTTGCGCCGCCGCCGGTCGCGTGCCGCATTGACGCGCGCATCGAAAGTCGGGCCCTCGATGCCGAAATTGTCAGAGAAATTCGCATGGTGACCGTCGCGGTTCGCCTCGCCGTTCGCGGTGTTGTGGCGCTGGGCATAGCTGACCACATCCATCAGCGTGAAGCCGTCATGGGCGGTGATGAGGTTCACCGAGGATGTCGCCGCCCGGCCGCCATGGTCGAACTGAAGCGCCGATCCGGTGATCCGCGCGGCGAGGTCGGCAACCTGCCCGGCATCGCCGCGCCAGAAACTGCGGACAGTATCCCGGAACTTGTCATTCCATTCCAGAAAAGGATGCCCGAACGCCCCAAGACGGTATCCCCCCGGCCCCAGATCCCAGGGTTCGGCAATCAGCTTGAGCCGCGACAGGA
>JAFIED010000161.1 GCA_020832805.1 Pararhodobacter sp. | reverse complement strand
CGCGCCACAACACGATCACGAAGGTCATTGGACAGAGGTCTTGCCATGGATGCTGGCCTCCCATCCCAGCATCCATGTTGAATCAGATCATCGCGCCCTTGGGAATCCCAGATTCAGCCTGAAACGATCCCGCTCTAGCCGGTGAAATTGCCGACATGGCACGCATCGATCTGCGCGGCCTCAAGCCGTGCATCGGTCAATGCCTGGCGCACCGTATCGCGCATCAGTTCCAACAGGCCCTCGTCCTCTCGGGCGGCATAGCGCGCAAAATCGGTCTGGCTACCGTCAATGTCGCCAATAATGAAGACTGGTCATGCCATGTCAGGTTTCCTTGCTTCGCTTATGCGTCGATCTGCGCGTTGCGGCCTCGGCCTGGGCGGCTTCGCGCAGCGGCGCTTTCGACAACTTGCCATTCAGATTGCGCGGCAGGGGATCGGGCAGCTGAGTGATGAAGTCGGGTACCTTGTAGTCGGCCAGTTGTGTGCCGCAGTAGGTGCGCAGGGCGTCGCGGTCGACTGGCTGGTGTGCGTGGATGAATACATGCACCCGCTCGCCCAGCACCGGGCAGGGGCTGGCAACCGCAGCCACCTCGACCACGCCGGGGAAAGCCTGGATGACATTTTCCAACTCGACGCAGAAAACCTTGTAACCGCCACGGTTGATCATGTCCTTGATGCGGTCGAACACCCGCACATGCCCCTGCGCGTCAACCGAACCGATATCCCCGCTGCGCCAGTAGCCGCCCACGAACCCCGTGCGCGTCGCGTCTGGGTTGTCCCAATAGCCGATAGCGTTGCCGGGGCCTTGAATCCACAACTCGCCCGCCTCGCCGGCGGGCACTTCGTGCCCGTCAGGATCCATCGCGCGGATATCAACGCAAGGCAAGATGCTGCCGACCGTATCCAGCGCGTCCTCTGCCATCAACGCCGTGGTCAGGGTGACCGCCGATGTGGTTTCGGTACTGCCAAACCCGTTATACAGGCTCAGCCCCGGCAGCACCTCGGACAGACGGCGGATTGTCACTTCGGCCATCGGCGCCCCGCCGAAATGGCCGACGCGCCAGGCAGTCAGGTCATGCGCGGCGATGTCGGGCTCTAGCAGCAGCAGGTTATACATGGCCGGCACCATGATGGCAGCGGTGATCGCCTCGGCCTCGATGGTGTCCAGCACATCGGCGGCACGGAAATGCCGCCGGCAAACAACACAACCGCCCACCTGCATCATCGTCATGATGGCCGCCAGCAAGCCCGAGATATGTGTGCCGGGAATGACCAGCAGCATGCGATCGTCAGACCGGTATCCAAAGCGCAGTTCATAGTTTCGCGCCGTGTGGTAGAACGCCAGATGCGGCAGCATCGCCCCCTTTGGCCGGCCGGTGGTGCCCGAGGTGTACATGATGCAGGCCACATCCTGTGCATCGGTCGCCGGCGTGCTGATCAGGCCGGGCCGGGCGCCGCATAACGCATCCAGTGTCATCGTGTCCGGCGGGGCCTCGGCGGGCAGCGGGCCCGTGCCGTCATCGATGGCGGCAAACAGGCGCACGGTCGGTATCGCCTCTGGCTCTGGCAGTTGCGGGGCCAGCGCGGCATCGAACAGGACGGCTGTGGCACCACAATGGTTCAGCATGTAGGTCAGTTCTGCGGCAGTCTGCCGGGTGCCGATGGGCACGGCAATGCCCCCCAACCGCCAGATCGCAAAAAGCGACACCACGAAATCGACCCCATTGCCGGCAAAGACCGCAACGCGCGCGCCCGGGCCAACCCCTTGCCCGGCCAGCCCACCCGCCAATCCGGCCAGCCGTTCCTGCAGGTCTGCGTAGCTCAGCGTGCGGCGGTCATCGGCCACGGCCGGCGCAGCGCCGCGCAGGTCTGCCATCTGAAACAGCATCCGGTCCAGGTTTTCCGGACAGTCGGCATAACACCGTACCAGACGATCACCGTACAACACGCGATGAATGATTGCGGGTTCCCTGCTCATGCCATTGCCACAGGTTCGCGCATGCGTACCGCCCCGTCCATGCGCAACTCCGCGCTGTTCAGCATCTTTTTGCCAATGTCCTCGACCGCGAGCTGCGCAAATTCCTCTGGCTGGCCATACCGATGCGCGAAAGGCACATCGCAGATCAGTTGCGCCTGTGAGTGGGCCGGCACAGGGCCGCAAATGCCGGCTTTAAAGGAACCCGGCGCGGCAGCAACGCCGCGCATGCCATCGTGCCCCAGTTTCCGCGCCAGAGACAGGCTCATGGCCGCCACGCCCGCCCCTGATGTGCCACAGCCCGCCATCCCGCCCAGCGCCGTGCCGCGCGGGCCGATGGCGCCGACGCATGCGCCGCGTTCGGCCAATGCCTGCACCACCGCCCGGCCCGGGTCAGAGGTCGCGCCGGCCACGATGGCGGTTTGTCCCTCGATCTTCATGTCCCTTCCCCTGTAGCCGCGCGGGCATGCGCAGCCCGCCGTCCAGCCGGATGGTATCGCCATTCAGCATGGGATTGCGAGCGATACCGATCGCCAGATCGACAAATTCATCCGCATTCTCCGCACGTTTGGGAACGGGGGCAGCGCCGAAAGTCCACTGCGCGCGCCTGCCCCGCCCGCGTGCCCGGCGTATCGTGCGAAATATTCATGACATCTGCCCGGTTTTGCTTGACCCGGTGCGGCGAACCGGCGCAGTTTTCGTGAAGTCCCGCACCGTTTCGCCGGCAAGGGCATCCGCGCTTTGCGCATTCACACGCAAACCTTACCGGCCATTTTGGCCATTCGAAGGACACCGGCATGTATTTCAGACCCGCATATGCGCTGATGGCGGCTACCGCGCTGGCACTCGCCGCGCCGTTGCCTGCCTTGGCGCAGGCACGCATTTCGATCGGCATCCAGCAGGAGCCGACATCCCTTGACCCGACGACAGATGCGACCGCCGCCATCAACGTGATGCTGACCCAGAATCTGTACGAGGGGCTGACCACGGTTGACCAGTCCGGCGCCGTGATTCCGCAACTGGCAGAAAGCTGGACCATTTCTGACGACAGCCTGACCTATGTCTTCAATCTGGTGCAGGGCGTCACCTTTCACGATGGCAGCCCTTTTTCTGCGGCGGATGTCGTCTTTTCCTTTGAACGTGCACGCGCTGAAGACAGCGGCAACCCGCGCCGCGCCACCTTTGCGCCCATCGAATCGATCGCCGCGCTGGATGATCACACGGTCGAGATTGTCCTGAACAACCCCGATGCCTTTTTCCTGTTCGACCTGGCGCAGGGCCCGGCATCGATTGTCAGCGAGGCAAGCGCCGAGACCAATGGCACCCGTCCCGTGGGCACCGGCGCCTTTCGCTTTGATGCCTGGACCCGTGGCGACCGCCTGCGCATGATCCGCAACCCTGATCACCGGAACGCCGACAGCGTGGCGATGGAGGTGATCGAGTTCCGCTTCATCTCTGAGCCCGCGGCGGCAACCGCCGCCCTGATGGCGGGAGAGCTGGATGCCTTTCCGGGCTTTCCTGCCCCCGAACTGGTGGCCCAGTTCGAGGCAGACCCGCGCTTCAACGTGATGGTCAGCAGCACCGAGGGCGAGGTTATCCTGGCCATGAACAACTCGCGCGAACCCTTTACAGACATCAATTTCCGTCGCGCGATCAGCCATGCCATCGACCGCGAGGAAATCATCGAGGGGGCGATGTATGGCTTCGGCATTCCGATCGGCAGCTTCTATCCGCCGCACGGGCCGGCCCATGTCGATCTGACCGACCGCTATGCGCTGGATCATGATGCCGCGCGGGCGCTGATTGCCGAGTCGGGCTTTGACGGGCGCGAACTGGTCATGCGCCTGCCCCCTTTCCCCTATGCCACCCGCTCGGGTGAAATCATCCAGGCACAGTTGGCAGCCGTGGGCCTGAACGTTCGTATCGAGAATGTCGAATGGGGCTTCTGGCTGGACGAGGTGTTCCGCAACCGCAACTATGACTTCAGCATCATCGCCCATACCAGCCCGAACGACCTTGGCAACTTTGCCCGCGGGCCCAGCTATTTCTACGGCTACGAGGACGAGGCCTTTGTCGATCTGTGGAACGCGATCCGCACTGAAACGGATGATGACACAAGATTGGAAATGCTGCGTCAGGCGCAGATTCATCTTGCCGATCAGGCGGTGCATGGCTTCCTGTTCCAGCTTCCGGCAATCGGCATCTTCCGCCAGGGCGTCGAGGGGTTCTGGCCGTCACAGCCGGTGCTGCAACTGCCGCTGACCGAAATCGCCATCAACTGAACGGACACGTCGCATCAGACGCGCCGCTGCTGGCGCCGGACTGCCGGCGGGTAACCGCCCGCACCGCCGATACGGAAAATATTGACGCATGGGTTATTTCCTTTTTCGCCGCACGCTGGGCTTCGTTCTGACGCTCATTACCGTGTCGGTGGTTGTATTCGCCGTGATGAACGTGCTGCCCGGCGATCCGGCGCTGACGATCCTTGGAATAGAGGCCACCGACGAGGCGCTGGACAACCTGCGCCGCCAATTGGGGCTGAACGACCCGGTGCATGTCCGATACCTGAACTGGGTCGGCGGGGCGCTGACGGGTGATTTCGGCACCAGCCATTCATTTCGCGTGCCGGTGTCCGAACTGATTGTCGAGCGGCTGCCGCTAACCGTTTCGCTGGCCGTCAGCGGGATGGTGCTGACCATCATCCTGGCACTGACCCTGGGCATCGGCGCTGCGGCCAACCACGGCAAGCCCGGCGACTGGGGGGTGATGTTCATTGCCCAGATCGGCATTGCCGTGCCCTCGTTCTGGCTGTCGATCCTGCTGGTGTTGCTGTTTGCCGTCACCCTGCAATGGCTGCCGCCTGGGGGCTTTCCCGGCTGGTCAGACCCGGTGGGCGCCCTGCGGTCACTGGTGTTGCCCACCGCCGCGCTGGCGCTGGTCCAGGGCGCGGTGCTGGCAAGGGTGACACGATCGTCGGCACTGGAGGTGATGCGCCTGGACTATGTGCGCACTGCCCGCGCAACCGGCTTTTCGCGCCAGCGGGTGCTGTGGCGGCATGTGCTGCCCAACGCAATGGTGCCCATCGTGACCATTGTGGGGCTGCAGTTCGCCTCGCTTGTTACCGGGACCATCGTGATTGAAAACGTCTTTTACCTGCCGGGGCTGGGGCGGCTGATATTCCAGTCGATATCGAACCGGGACTTGCCTACCGTGCAGGCGCTTGTGATGCTGTTTGCCGCCATTGTGGTAACGGTCAACTTCATTGTCGATGTGCTGTATGTGCTGATCGACCCCCGGCTGAAAGGGCGCAACTGATGGCCCGGCTGGTTGTCAGATGGCCCGCCAGACTGCCGGTCAACCTGATGATCGGGGCGCTGCTGGTGGCGCTGGTGGTGGGCGTGGCGGCGCTGTCACTGATCTGGACGCCGCATGATCACGCGGCCATGACGATTCGGAACCGCTTTCAGCCCGCAGATGGCGTTTACTGGCTGGGCACCGATCAGCTGGGCCGGGACATCGTCAGCCAGCTGATGGTGGCGGCGCGCAATTCCATGACGGTGGCGCTGGTTGCCGTGCTGATCGGTGGGTCCATCGGGGTGGCGCTGGGCCTTCTGGCTTCGGCGCTTGGCGGTTGGGTGGAAGACCTGATCATGCGCGTGGCTGATATCGGTTTTGCCTTTCCCGCCCTTCTGTTCGCCATCATGCTGTCTGCTGTCTTTGGCCCGTCGCTGACCATTGCGGTGGCTGCCATCGCCTTTATCAACATCCCGGTCTTTGCCCGTGTCGCGCGGGCCAGCGCCAATCAGGTCTGGACACGCGATTTCGTTGCCGCCGCGCGGGCGGCCGGCCATGGCCGCTTTGCCATCTCGCGCGATCATATCCTGCCCAACATTGCCGCCCCCGTCATCGTGCAGGGCACCATCGAATTCGCCGTGGCAATTCTGGCCGAGGCCGCGCTGTCGTATCTGGGCCTTGGCGCACAGCCGCCCTCGCCCTCCTGGGGGCGCATGTTGTCAGAGGCGCAGACGCTGATGTTCATGGCACCGCATCTGGCCATCTATCCGGGCCTGTGCATCGTCATCGCCGTTCTGGGCTTCAGCCTGCTGGGCGACGGGTTGCGCGATATCACCGACCCACGCCTGAAACGGAGACGGGCATGATGCAGCTTGACCGTGTTTCCGTGGCGTTTGGCGCGGCTGTGGCCCTGCGCGAGGCCTGCCTGCAGATAGAACCCGGCACGCGGCTGGGTATCGTGGGTGAATCGGGCTGTGGCAAATCGATGCTGGGCCTTTGCCTGATGGGCATGATCCCAGACGCCGGCAAGGTCAGCGGGTCGATCAGGCTGAATGGCAAGGAACTGGCCGGCGCGCCGGAACATGTCTGGCGGCGCCACCGCGCGCGGGACGTTGCGATGATCTTTCAGGAGCCGATGGCGGCGTTGAACCCGCTAAAGCGCATCGGCGACACGGTCATGGAACCGCTGGAAGTACACGAGGGCCTGTCGCGCAGTGCAGCGCGCGCACGCGCGCTGGCGCTTTTCGACGAGGTCGGCATCCCTGATCCGGACTCACGGCTGCGTCAGTATCCGCATGAAATCTCGGGTGGCCAGCGCCAGCGCGTGCTGATTGCACTGGCGCTGGCCTGTAACCCCAGCCTGTTGGTGGCCGATGAACCCACCACCGCGCTGGATGCCAATGTTGCGCTGCGCATCATTGATCTGCTGGTGCGGCTCTCGGAAACGCGCAACATGGCGCTGGTCTTCATCAGTCATGATCTGGCCGCCGTTGCGCGGGCGACACAGCAGATTGCCGTCATGTATGGGGGCGATATCGTCGAACGTGGCCCGACCGCGCAGGTACTGGGCGCCCCGCGCCACCCCTATACCATCGGCTTGCTGGGCGCCCGCCCGGGGCTGGATAACCGGGGCCGGGGGCCAGACGGGCGGCGCAAGCGGCTGGTGACGATCCCGGGCACGGTGCCGCCATTGTTCGAATTGCCCGCAGGGTGCCGGTTTTCGGGGCGCTGCACGCGAGAAATCGCTTCGTGCGCCCTGCAACGGCCGCAACCGCTGGCGCTGGGCGCGGGGCAGGTGGCTGCGTGCCATCTGCTTGGTCAGGCTCATGCCGGCGCAGGTGCGTCATGACCGCGCCGCTACTGGAACTGCACGGGGTCAGCCGGCGCTATCGCATGCCGCGCGAGGCGCTGTTGCGCCCGCCGGCCGTGCTGACGGCGGTCAACAACGTGTCGCTGACCCTTGCACCGGGGCAGACGCTGGGCATTGTGGGCGAGTCCGGGTCCGGCAAATCGACGCTGGCGCGGCTTGTCATGGCGTTCGAGCGCCCGGACGAGGGCACCGTGCTGTTCGAGGGCACAGACCTGAACGGCTTGAGCGCCGGTGCCTTGCGCATGGCCCGGCGCCGGTTTCAGATGGTCTTTCAAGACCCCTACGGATCACTTGATCCGCGCCGCCGCGTGGGATGGTCGATCGCCGAACCGTTGCGCGCCACCGGCGCCACCGACAGCCCGGCCCGGGTGAAACAGGTGCTGGATCAGGTGGGGCTGCGTGCGGCGGATGCCGAGAAATACCCGCACGAATTTTCGGGCGGGCAGCGGCAGCGCATCGCCATCGCCCGCGCTGTTGTCACCCGTCCCGCCCTGCTGGTCGCCGACGAGGCCGTATCAGCACTGGATGTCTCGGTGCAGGCGCAAATACTGAATCTGCTGATGGATCTGCAAGAGGAAATGGGGCTTGCCATGGTTTTCATCAGCCATGACCTTGCGGTTGTCGCCTGTATCTGCGACCGGATGCTGGTAATGAAGCACGGCGATTGCATCGAGGCCGGCGAAACCAGCCGCCTGATAGCATCACCCCGCCATGAATACACCCGCTCACTGCTTGTTGCCTCGGGCCTTTGACATGACACATTTTCTGCATCTGACTGACCTGCATCTTTCGGTCGGCACGAATCTTCCGGCAAAGGCCGCTTTGCTTGATCGGATAGCCGGCGCGATCCCCGGCATGCGCTTTGCACCGGATTTCGTGGTGTTCAGCGGCGATCTGACCGACCGCGGCGATGCCGAAAGCTACGCCGCCCTGCGCCCGATCATCGACGCCTTTCCGGTGCCCGTGGTGCTGGCGTTGGGCAACCACGACCGGCGCGCGGGCTTTCATGGCGTTTTCGGCGCTGGTGGGTCGGACGCATCGCATGATCATGAAACGGTCCTGGCGGGGGTGCATGTTATCACGCTGGATACAGCCGTGCCCGGGCGCGTTGCCGGCGCACTGACCCAGGGGCAGGTGGCCTGGTTGGCGCAGGCGCTGGACCGTCATGTCGGGTTGCCAAAGCTGATTGTCGCACACCATCCGCCCAAGACAGATGCGCAGGCGCTGCCCTGGACGTGCCTGGATGCTGAAAGCACCGAGCATCTGGCGGTGCTGCTGGCGGGCCGGCAGATCGTGGCCATCCTGTCCGGCCATATCCACATGAACCGGGTCAGCCTGTGGCGTGGTGTCCCGCTGGTGGTATCTGCCGGGCTGCATTCCGTCATCGACCCGCTGCATGACGATGGCTTGCGCATCCGCGAAGGCGCAAGTTTTGGTATCTGCCGCTTTGCAGCCGGTGATCTGTCGGTGAATTTCGTGCCGATGATGCCCGAAGGGCGCGAGCTTGGCCTGATCGACGCGGCACGGCTGAGGGCATTCGCATGAGCATGGCACGGCGTCACATCACGCTTCAGGGCGTGCACAATATTCGTGATCTTGGTGGCTATGCCACGGCGCGGGGCACGCAGACAGCGTGGCGCCGCTTCCTGCGTGCCGACAGCCCCCATGCGCTGGGTGAACAGGGTCAGGCACGGTTGCAGGCAGAAGGGTTGGCAACGGTGATCGACCTGCGCACCGAGTCCGAGATCGCGCAGTTGCCCAATCCCTTTGCCCAGCGTGATGGTGTGCGCTATGCCCATCAGCCATTGTTTCGCGCCCTTGCCCCGGCTGCACTGGCCGCCGTCGGCAACGATGACGGCGCCGACCCGCTGCTGGCGTTCTACCGCAGTGCACTGGACACCCGCCATGAGTCGCTGCGCGAGATCATGATGCTGATTGCCGCATCGGGCGACGGTGCCGTGATGTTCCACTGTACCGCCGGCAAGGACCGCACCGGCCTTGTTGCCGCGCTGCTGCTGGGTCTGGCCGAGGTTTCGGCCGAGGATATCATTGCCGATTATGCCATGACCGAGGGGCTGATCGCCGAAATGGTCGCGGGCTTTCTGGCTGCCGCAGAACGGGACGGGCGCGATGTCGTTGCCTACGCCCGGCTGCTGGCGGCGCCGGCGCCGACCATGCGCAACACCCTGGGCCATCTGCAGGCTTCCTATGGCACGGTGCCACGCTACCTTGCCCATATCGGCGTGCCGCCCGGTGACATTGCGGCGCTGACAGACAGGCTGCAGGACCCGGCGCCCCATCCGTTGCGGGAAAGCGGTGTTCGACAGAGTCGGGCCTAGGCGCCCTGCGCGCTTTTAAGTGCTGATTCTCTTTGTGCCGCCTGTGGGGGCAAAGCGCATGATGGCGCCTCATCCCAATGCCTTTCGGCTGCCCGTCCTGGCCAAATCTGCCACCTTCATTTGGCAGACGGCTTGGCTTTTGCGACACGCGCATGTCGCTTCTGCCCCTCCCCGTTATCGCCTTGTTCACGCCGCGTAGAAAAGCACGCGATTTCGCTTCTTTTTCACATGGCCATCAGGAAAGTGTGCCATTCAGGGGCAGAGCCGTGACATAAGGAAGAAACCGTGCGCGCATGGATCAAGCCGGGCCGTGGGCTTCGTGCCTGGGTGGACAGGGCGCTGTGCCGACGACGGGCACACCCTGCAATGGCATTTCTTGCTACCGGCACGATGCAACACATCGCACAGGTCCCCCCGCTGCGCCCGCTTGTCGGTGAAGTGCCAAGATATCGCGCGCTTTTCTTGTCTGACCTGCATCTGGGCAGTGGCGGCGCCAGGCCACGGGAACTGCTGCGCTTCCTGCGTGGCCATCATGCCGACACCATCTATCTGGTCGGCGATATCTTTGACATCTGGCATGTGCGCTTCATTCACTGGACCAACGCCCATGACGCCCTGTTGTCTGAACTGGCGCGACGGGCGGCAAACGGCACACGGCTGGTCTATCTGCCGGGCAACCACGACTCTGCCATGCGCAACTTCGTGCAGATGGGCGGGCGATTCCTGAAAGCGGGGATGGTCGAGCTGGCGGATACGGCAACGCATCTGGCCGCCGATGGCAAGCGTTACCTGGTGCTGCATGGCGATCAATGTGACGCCCGCATGTTGAAATGGCATCTTGCCACCCGCTTGGGCAGCCGAGCAGAGGCCCGGATGCACGCGCTTGAACGCTGGCTGCAAGGGCGCAGCGGCAGTCAGGCAGGGCGCGGCATGCTGGAGGCGATACGCAAGACGGCAAACAGCCTTGTGCTGGCCGGAAACCGGTTTGAAACCCGGTTGGTGATGATGGCCCGCGCCGGAGGGCATGACGGGGTAATCTGCGGGCATTCGCACCGCCCGGCCATACGCAACCATGACGGTATCGCCTATGTCAACTGCGGTGACTGGGTGGACAGCATGACGGCGGTGGCGGAACATGCCGATGGTCGTCTGGAAATTCTGCAATGGCAGGCAAAGCCGGGCCTTGTTGCCCTGCCCAGGGCCGCAAGGCAGCGGAAACTGGTATGAACCTGCTGGCACTCATCGGGGTTACCTGTCTGGCGGTCCTGCATCTGGCAAGTGCCGTACTTGTCGCATGGCGTTATCGATCTGGCCCATCGAGACAGGGCAGCATCGGGCCGCATGCCCTGCCCGTTGTCACGCTTTTACGTCCGGCACGGGGGCTGGATGCGTTTGATCTGGAAACGTTGGAAACATCCTTTCATCTGGATTGGCCCGATTACGAAATCATCTTCTGCCTTGCCACGCCCGATGATCCCGCGCGCCCGGCGCTTGAGGGCATGATGGCGCGGTATCCCACGCGGCGCGCGCAATTGCTGATCGGCGACGACCGACCCACCGGCAACCCCAAGCTGAACAACATGGCAAAAGGTTGGGCCGCCGCGCAGGGAACCCATGTCGTGATGGCCGATGCCAACCTGTTGTTGCCGCCTGATTATCTGCATCGCCTTTTCGCCGTGTGGGGGGACGATTGCGCGCTGGTCAGCAGCCCCGCCTATGGCAGCCGGCCCGCAGGTCTGTGGGGGGCGGTGGAATGCGCTTTTCTGAACGGATTTCAGGGTCGCTGGCA
Source organism: Pararhodobacter sp. (assembly GCA_020832805.1). Taxonomy (GTDB): domain Bacteria; phylum Pseudomonadota; class Alphaproteobacteria; order Rhodobacterales; family Rhodobacteraceae; genus Pararhodobacter. The sequence continues at coordinate 7,953 of JAFIED010000161.1, read as the reverse complement.
ACTGGCCGCCGATAGTCTGGGCATGGGGTATGCACAGGGCAAGACCCTGATGGTGCGCAAGGATTGGCTTGATGCGCTGGGCGGCCTGACCGTTCTGGGGCGCAACCTGGCCGAGGATGTTGCCTTTACCAAGCTGGTCAGGGCGCAAGGTGCCCGGGTCCGGCTGACGCGGCGCATGTTCCAGCAACCGGTCGGACGCCGCAGCGCGCGCGCGGTCTGGGACCGGCAGTTGCGTTGGTCACGGGTGCGGCGCGACGGGTTTGCGGGGCTGTTCGCACTGGAAATCCTGCAAGGTGCCTTGCCGCCGGCACTGCTGTTGCTGATCTTCGCCCCGCCGATCTGGCTGCTGCCGTTTCTGCTGCTGTGGTTTGGTGCCGAATGGATGCTGGCCAGACAGGCCGGCTGGCCACACGGGCCACGCGACATTGGCGCCATGATCCTGCGCGACCTGATGCTGCCATTGCTTTGGCTTGCCACCTTTGCGCGTCGTGGCTTCGAATGGCGTGGCAATGCAATGGGCGTGCAGGGCGACGCTGCCCGTGCACGGGGCTGATGCGGCCGCTGTACCCGCGCACGCCACCCTGAACGCCCGTCCCGCGGCCAATACCCGCAAAAGCAACAGGGTCAACAAACAGCGAAAAGGCTTGGCGATCCCGGGAGGACTCGAACCCCCAACATCCTGATTAGAAGTCAGGTGCTCTATCCAGTTGAGCTACGGGACCGCTGGAAAGCGTGATAACGCCGCCCGCGCCCGGAATAAAGCGTTTTCCGGCCGCCGCCGCCTGGCAGATGCCTGCCGGCCCACGCCTTTGCAGCCGGTGCACGCGGCGAAAAAGACACAAAAGCCCCCTGCAACCATATTGGCCGACAGCGTTTTTCTGGACCACAGCCCGCGCAGCCGCTATGCTGCCGGAAAACGGGGCAAAACGATCCCGATAACATGAGGCAGTCCATGGCATTCCCCGAGCGGTTCGCGAACCTGCCGGAATACGCATTCCCGCGCCTGCGCGCGCTGCTGGACGCACATGCGCCGGGCGGCGAGCCGCTTGCCATGTCGATCGGCGAGCCGCGCCACCCCATGCCCGCCTTTTTGGCCGAATCGCTGAACGCGGCGCTGGCGGGTTTCGGGCGCTATCCGGCGAATGAGGGCACTCAGGCCCTGTTGGGCGCCATCAGCGGCTGGCTGGACCGGCGCTATGGCCTTGACGTAGCGCCGGCGCGGCTGATCGCGCTGAACGGCACGCGCGAAGGCCTGTTCAACGCCGCGCTTGCACTGTGCCCGGAAGAAAAGAAGGGCCAGCGCCCGGTGGTTCTGACCCCCAACCCGTTCTATCAGGTCTATGCAGTGGCCGCGCTGGCCGTGGGGGCAGAGCCCGTCTATGTACCGGCCACCGCCGAAACCGGTCATCTGCCTGATTATGCCGCCCTGCCCGAAACCACGCTGGAGCGCACGACCATCGCCTATGTCTGCTCGCCGGCCAACCCGCAGGGCGCCGTTGCAGACCGGGCCTATTGGGAACGCCTGCTGACACTGGCCGAACGCCACGATTTCCGCATCTTTGCCGATGAATGCTATTGCGAAATCTACCGCGACACCCCGCCACCGGGCGTTCTGGAAGTCGCCTCGGCCATGGGGGCCAACCCTGAGCGGGTGCTCAGCTTTCATTCGCTTTCGAAACGGTCGAACCTGCCGGGCCTGCGCTCTGGCTTTGCCGTGGGGGGGGTAGACAGCATCCACGCCCTGCGCCGGTTGCGCGCCTATGCCGGCGCCCCCTTGCCAGAGCCGCTGCAGGCCGTTGCCGCCGTTGCATGGCAAGACGAGGCGCATGTCGCCGAGAACCGCGCACTTTACGCGCGCAAATACGCGCTTGCCGATGACATCATGGGCGGGCTGCCGGGTTACATGCCACCGCAGGCGGGCTTTTTCCTGTGGCTGCCGGTCGACGATGGCGAGGCTGCGGCACTGACACTTTGGCGCGAAACCGGCATTCGTGTGCTGCCTGGTGCCTATCTGGCGCGTGATACGGCCAGCGGCAATCCCGGCGCCGGCTTCATCCGGGTCGCGCTGGTGGCGCCTGAAGACGAAACACGCCGCGGCCTGATGGCCCTGCGCGCCTGTCTCTATACGTGAACGAGGTCACCAATGGCATCCTATCACAGCTCTCAGCGTCAGCCGCTTCTGGATAGCCGGATGCAGGCCATGCTTCGGCAGCGCGGGAAAGAGTTGCTGGGCATGGCGCTGATCGGCCTTGCAGCGATGCTGGCGCTTATTCTTGCCACCTATGCCCCTGACGATCCGTCCTGGATGGCCTCGACCGATGCCCCGGTGCAGAACGCGCTGGGCCGGGTTGGTGCGACGATCGCATCGCCGGTCACCATCATCATCGGCCGGGCCGGATGGGGTATCGTGCTGGCGCTGGCAGTATGGGGCCTGCGCCTGATGATCCATCGGGGCGAGGGTAACATTCCGGGCCGCGCCGTGTTTCTGCCCATTGCGGTGGCCGTCAGCGCCGTGTGGCTGGCCACATTGGTACCGGGCGCGCAATGGCAGATGGATTTCGGACTGGGCGGCATGTTCGGCGATACCATCCTGGGTGCGTTGCTGACCGCGCTGCCGCTGACATCAACCGCAGGGATGAACCTGCTGACACTGGCCTTCTTTGTCTTCGCGGCGGCGCTGTGGGCCTATGTGCTGGGCAGCAGCTGGCGCGAACTGCGCGAGATCGCGCTGTTCCTGGGGGTCGGCGTCGTACTCAGCTATGCGGGCCTGTTGGCCGTCTTGCGCGGGGGGGGGCGTGGGCTTGGCTCGGCCTTGCTGCACTGGCGGGCACGCCAGACGGCCCGCCGGTCGGCACGCCAGGACATGCGCGCGGGCACAACGCAAGGCTGGCAGGCACAACCGACGATGCACGCCCCGATGCACGAGCCATCGCCCGATATCCTGCCAGATCCGCGCACGCCCGGTATGCACGGCTATGCACCGCAAGAGCCCCTGATGCAGACGCCCGAACCCTACCTTGCCGTGCCGCGTCGTGAAACGCGCGTGCTGCGTGCAGACGCGGCCGCAGGTCCCGGTGCGGCGGTGAATGCGCCAACACATTCCCGGGCCGGTGCGCCGGCCCACCCAATGCCACACCCACCTGCCGAGGGTGGATCGCGCTGGCGCGATGCCCCCCCCGCGCCGGCGAATGCTGCGGCAGGGCTGAAAGAGCCCCCGCTGCGGGCACCGGCCGCGCCGCCCGCAGCGCCCTGGCCGTCACAGAGTTCGTATCCGTCACCCAGCGCCGGAAACCCGCCCCCTCTGGCCCCTCACGCCCCCCCGCAGTCGGCAACCGAACCCGCGCCCAAGCCCGGCCTTTTGGCCCGGGTTTCGGCGCTGGGGCGGCGTCTGGCTGACAGCGACCCCACCCGGCACGCCGCCGATAGCGACGCGCCGGGCAATCAAGGCAACGCGCCGGCAGGGGCTGACCGCATTCGCCTTCGGATCAGCGATGCAATCCGCGCCCGTCAGCGGCAGACCCCGGTGCTGCGGGCGACGCCCGGCAGTGCCACGCCCGCCTGGCCTGCCACCAACCATGCCGCAGCCGCACCGGTTCAGCCGCGCGGGCCGCTGTTTCCGGTCATGCCGCCGGCACCCAACCGCCCGGCGCCTGCCACATCCGCCATGGTGCCGCCGGCACCGGCCACCGCCGCTGGCGCACAGGCCCCGCAACCCGTTTTGCGAACGCAGGGGCAGGAACCGCCCCTGCGCAGCCCCGCGCAGACGTTCCATTTCGCCGCACAAGCGCAGCCTCGGCAGGTAACAGGCGCAATGCCGCATGCCACGCCGGGCGATGCCACCGGCTGGGTATACGAGGCCGGCTTGCCGCATGGCGCCGACAGCTTTGGCGGCGATCCGTATGACGACGACGACTTGCCTTTGCCAAATGCGCAAGCCTTTCAACCCCTGCCCGCCGCACGGCGCCCGATTGCTCATGGCCCCAGCGCCTTTGCGCCGGACCGGGGCGATGACATGGCCATCGACGATGACGATGACGATGACGAGATCCTGTTCATCGCGCCGGGCGACACACCACGCCCCCAACCCCTGCCGGGCGCGGGCCCTGCGCCAGAGGCTGGCAATGGCCATGTGCTGAACCGCCGGGTCGTGCAGCCGGGCCGCACGCGCGCGCCTCAGCCCTCGCGCCGCGCCCAGTCAGAGGCGCAGCCATCGCTGCGCTTTGCCGAAGCACAGCCGGTGTTCGAGCCGCCGCCGCTGGCCCTGCTGGCCGATCCGGACACGGTGGAACGCTACACCCTGTCGGATGATGCGCTGGAAGAGAACGCCCGCATGCTGGAATCCGTGCTGGATGATTACGGCGTGCGCGGCGAGATCGTGGCCGTGCGCCCCGGCCCTGTCGTCACGCTGTACGAGCTGGAACCTGCGCCGGGTCTGAAGGCCAGCCGGGTGATCGGTCTGGCCGATGACATCGCGCGTTCGATGTCGGCACTGTCGGCGCGGGTATCGACCGTTCCGGGCCGCTCGGTAATCGGCATAGAGTTGCCGAATGCCCGGCGAGAAAAGGTGGTCCTGCGCGAAATCCTGAGCTGCCGTGATTTCGGCGACAGCCAGATGCGCCTGCCCATCGCATTGGGCAAGGATATCGGTGGCGAGTCGGTTGTGGCGAACCTGGCCAAGATGCCGCACCTGCTGATTGCCGGTACCACCGGTTCGGGCAAGTCGGTGGCGATCAATACCATGATCCTTTCGCTGCTCTATCGTCTGACGCCCGATGAATGCCGCCTGATCATGATCGACCCCAAGATGCTGGAACTGTCGGTCTATGATGGCATTCCGCATCTGCTTTCGCCCGTTGTGACCGACCCCAAGAAGGCCGTGGTCGCCCTGAAATGGGTCGTCGGCGAGATGGAAGAGCGCTATCGCAAGATGTCCAAGATGGGCGTGCGCAACATCGAGGGCTATAATGGCCGCGTGCGCGAGGCGCTGGAGCGCGGCGAGATGTTCAAGCGCACGGTGCAGACCGGCTTTGACGACGAAACCGGCGATCCTGTCTTCGAGACCGAGGAATTCGCGCCCGAACTGCTGCCTTTCATCGTTGTCATCGTCGACGAGATGGCCGACCTGATGATGGTCGCCGGGAAAGAGATCGAAGCCTGCATCCAGCGCCTGGCGCAGATGGCGCGGGCGTCCGGCATCCATCTGATCATGGCCACGCAGCGCCCCTCGGTCGATGTGATCACCGGCACGATCAAGGCCAACTTCCCCACGCGGATTTCCTTTCAGGTGACGTCCAAGATCGACAGCCGCACCATCCTTGGCGAACAGGGTGCGGAACAGCTTTTGGGCATGGGCGACATGCTGTACATGGCAGGCGGCGCCAAGATCACGCGTATCCACGGCCCCTTCGTATCGGATGAAGAGGTCGAAGAGGTGGTCAACCATCTGAAAAGCTTTGGCCCGCCCGCCTATCAGTCCGGCGTGCTGGAAGGCCCCGACAGCGAGCGCGAGGCCGATATCGACGCTGTTCTTGGTCTGGGCGACGGTTCGGGCGGCGAGGATGCGCTGTACGATCAGGCTGTGGCGATCGTGGCGAAAGACCGCAAATGCTCGACCAGCTACATTCAGCGCAAGCTGGGCATCGGCTATAACAAGGCCGCACGGTTGGTCGAGCAGATGGAGGAACAGGGCGTCGTCAGCCCCGCCAACCATGTCGGCAAGCGCGAGGTGCTGGTGCCAGAGGTGTAGGCCGGGCGTTACCCCGGCAACATCCGTTCAGCGTTTGGGACCCCGGCCCGCACCATCACGATTCGCCCAGGAAAGCCGCAAGGTTGTCTGACAGCGCATCCGAAAGATACCCGCCCTCCTGCACGAACAGGCGTGGAAGGCCGGTGCCATTCAGTGCCCTTGCAATGCGGCCGAACCCATCTGTGCTGACGGCAAGCCCACGAAACGGGTCATCGACATGCGCATCAAGCCCCAGGGCCACAACCAGCACATCGGCGCCAAAGGCGGCAATGCGGTCAAGCGCAACGCCCAATGTGCGCAGATACGCTGCGTCTTCCGTACCGCGGGGCAGCGGCAGGTTCAGGTTGTACCCCAGCCCCGGACCTGAGCCCCGCTCATGGGTATGCCCCCAGAAGAACGGGTAGAAACGGGCGGGGTCGGCGTGGATCGATATGGTCAGAACATCGTTGCGGGCATTGAAGATACCCTGCGTGCCGTTGCCATGATGCACGTCAATGTCAAGGATTGCAGGCCGCAGGCCGGCTGCGCGCAACCGCTCTGCCGCGATGGCCGCGTTGTTGAGAAAGCAGAAACCACCGGCAAGGTCAGCAAAGGCATGATGGCCGGGCGGGCGCGCCATCACATAGACCGCGCGTTCGCCCCCGGCAACAAGGTCGGCGCCGGTGACCGCCGATTGCGCCGCCCAATAGGCTGCCTCCCAGGTGCCGGCACCGATGGGGCAGGCGGTATCGGACTGGTGGTAACCGGCCTGCCCTGCAGCCGACAGCGGGTAGCTGTCGGTGCGGCAGGCGGGGTGGATGTTGGGTATCACCTCGGGGCCGGCATCGGGGATGCGCGACCAGCGCGTGTGGATGGTCTGCAGAAACCGCAGATATTCCGGCGTGTGAACAGCGGCAAGCGGCGCCATCCCGGCGTCAACCGGGGGCTGGAACGTGCAGCCTGCCACCGAGGCACCGGCCATTAGCCGGTTGATACGCTCTGGCTGTTCCGGGCTGGGCTGAATCTGGCCGTTGGCCATGAAATACTGCGGGTCATGATGCCATTGGCGCGCGTCAAAGATTGCTTTCATCCGTTATCCCCCGTCAATGCAGCCAGGCTGCCCGCCTCCAGCCGCATCTCTTGCATCCCACCGGCCGGGACAAAGCCCAGGCGCCGATAGAAGCCTTGCGCCTCGATACTGTGATCATAGACCGCCAACTTCAGCCATTCGGCACCCCAAAGCCCGCCCCCCGCCTGCGCGACCGCGATCAACAGTCGCCGGCCAATGCCCTGACCACGCGCACCCTGCGCCACCCACAAATCCGAAACAAAGACCCCTGCGGCACCCCGCACAGTGGAATAGAGCGGGCTGAAAAGGGCCGCGCCCAGCGTTGCCCCCGCCGAAAGGGCCAGCAGGCCGTGCGCCGCAGGCGAGCGCCCAGATAACGCATGGCGCAGCTGGTCGCGCTGCGGGGTGTGCGTATCGCCCAGATGGGTACTCAGCGCGGCCAGTGCTGTTTCCAGTCGGTCCAGGCCGGCGTCGTCGGTCACGGGGACAAAGCGCAGATCTGCCATGTCAGATCGCCACCTGCGACGCGCCCTTCAGGCCAAGCGTCGCACGCACCTGGTCAGGGGTCAGCACGGTACGGCCCAGCGATTCGACAATGCTGCGAATCTTGACCACCTGTTCGGCATTCGACTGCGCAAGCTGCCCGCGCGCAATGGTCAGGCTGTCTTCCAGCCCCACGCGCACATGCCCGCCCATGGCTGCGGCCATGGTGATCAGCGGCATCTGGAACCGGCCCGCCGCCAGGACGGAAAACAGATAATCCGCCCCGAACAACTTGTCTGCCATCCGCACCATATGTGTCAGGTTTTCTGGGTCCGGGCCCATGCCGCCCAGCACACCGAACACGAACTGAATGAAATACGGCGGCGTCACATGCCCCCGGTCGGCGAAATGGCGCAGCATATAGAGATGGCTCAGATCATAGCATTCGAACTCGAACCGCGTGCCGTGGTCCCGGCCCAGCGTGCTCAGGATACGGGCGATGTCGCGCGGGGTGTTCTTGAACACCAGATCGTCCGAGTTCTGCAGAAAGGGCTGCTCCCACGAGTGCAGCCAGTCGCGGCCGCGCCCCAGCATGGGGTAAAGGGCAAACTTCATGGTGCCCATGTTGAGCGAGGCCATTTAAGGGCCAACCTGTTCGGGCGCGGCCAGGCGTTCG
>JAFIED010000154.1 GCA_020832805.1 Pararhodobacter sp. | reverse complement strand
GTCGAGCATCTCAGGCATCGCTCGAAGCGATGCCGCGCTGCCTTCGATCATCGCAAAATATGCTGACGCCTTTCGGAGAATCTCGTTCGCCTGGCGCAGCTCGCGGTTCTCCCGCTCCAGCGCCTTCATCTTCTCGGCCATCTCGGTCGGGATGCCCGCGCGCTGGCCGCTGTCGACCTCGGCCTTCTTGACCCAATCGTTCAGCGTCTGCGGCGTGCAGCCGATCTTCGCCGCGATCGACATCACCGCCTGCCAGCGCGACGGATGCTGCGCCTCGGTGTCGAGAACCAGCCGAACGGCGCGCTCGCGCACTTCAGGGGAAAACTTGTTCGTGGTCTTGCTCATGATGCTCCTTCCTACTCAAGAGTTGGAGCCTCCGGCAAACCCGGCACGGTTCACACCTCGTGGCCGAACCTGGCCGGCTCGCGCGCCCAGTAATGTGCGCTGGCGCAGGCTTCCATGCCGATCAGACACGGTGGCAGACGTTGACAGAATTCCAGCATCTGGCTGCGCCGTAACTGACGACGCAAGACAGTGCAGCCTTGGGCATCAACGCCGTGCAACTGGACACCGGTCGCCGCCGCTCAGGCCAAGGCCGCCTGATCAGCCGCGGTAACAACAGGCCGGTTACGATGGGTATTGCTGTGCATCACGTCAAGACGCCGGCAAGACCCGTGTTCTTGTCAGCCCATCGCCTGCCGTGAAGATGCCATCACGCCGGGGAAGCCTGCCGGCCCAGCCGGGCCGAGAGGGGCACCATGCGGCGTTAGGATGCGGGCATGAGGCAAGAACCGGCAGGCAAGGGCGCGCACCAGCCAGCCACGCCCTTGCCGGCTTTGGCCCGCGCGGGCCGCTGCTTTCGGGGGGTGGTACAGGCAGCAACGCGCCAGAGCTGAACGATCCCGCCTGACCGGCCCACATGATGCTGGCGACGGGTCGCCACCGCCACCCGCGCCAGAACATCCCTGTGCGCCGCGCCGACCTCAGGATCCGATCCCCATGCCCATCGGCTTGAACAGCATCCAAAGCGCCATGGCGATCATCATCACGTTTTCGGTCAGCGAGACAAAGCCCAGCGGCACCTTGCTGTCGCCGCCGACGCAGGCGCATGTCAGTTCACGACGGTCGACGTAGACCGCCTTGAAGACCGAGACCGCACCAACGGTGCCGATGAAAAGCGCAAGCGGGATCGAAAGCCACATCAGCGCTCCCGCGACCATCAGCACACCCGCCAGCCCTTCGGCGAATGGGTAGACATAGCCATAACGCACCCAGCGCTGCGCCAACAGATCGTAGTTCAGAAACATCGTCGCAAAGCTCTCGATATCCTTGAGCTTCTGCAACGCAAGCAGGCACATCGACAGGGCGATGAACCATTCGGCCGCCGCCACGGTCGCAAGGCTGCCCTGCGTGGACCAGCTCACGGCCAGTGCCATGGCCGCGGCCATGGCAAAAAGCGCGATAACCGGGCCGTAGGTGACGGCATCCTTGTCCGGTACCTTCTTGCCAAGGAAACGCAACACGCCTTCGTAGCCGCCGATCCGCTTGTCATCGATAAACACCTGCGGCGTGGTTTCGACATGGTGGCGCGCCTTGAAGGCCTCGATCTGGTCGCGCGAGGTCAGCGTGTGATCCTCGACCTTGAAGCCCTCGCGGTGCAGCAGATCGCGGGTCTTGAGGCCATAGGGGCAGATGTGTTCGGCTGTCTCCATCCGGTAAAGCGTGGCGTGGCGGCGGGCACTGTGGGGCATGGATGATCTCCTTTCGGGGTGCAGCAAAGCCGCTGGGCGGCACGCAACGCTGCCCGCGCCGCTCGGTGGTGACGCGCGGTGGTGGCGCAGGGCGCAAACCTGACCATCGGGGTCGATAGGGAACAACGCGGCATCGCACCATGCATCCCTTGCATTCGGTTTGCCCCCGCCCGGACTGCGAGCGGCCAGACGCCCCATGGCGTGGCCGGCAAAAGCTCAGCCCGGCGATTCAGCCCGGTGATCCGGCTCTTGCAACGTGACACCATCACGCCCTCTGGCAGCCCAACGCGCGACCGCATGATCCGCTCCGACCATGTCAAGAACGAGGGGCCAGAAACGCGGCGTGCCAGCATATCACCCTTGCGGGTGAAGCATGCGGTAGCCCACCAGAAAGAGCGCCAGAAAGCCCAGCGCCAGCCAGGCGGGCAGATCCGTCACGCCCAGCCAAAGGAAACCCGCGATGGCCCCGCCGGCCAAGGCAATACCCGTCATCGTCGTCCCCCAGCCGGCGTGGTCTGGTGCCGCCTTGTCGCGTGGCTCTTCGAAACGCCCGGCCAAGGCCAGCAGCCCCACCAGCACCAATGCAAAAGCGGCAACCCATATCGGCTGATGGGCCCACCAAAGCGCGTCGATTTCCCCGGTCAGCGGCAGCCAGCCCTGTTGCGCGGCCAGGTTCGAAACCACGACCATCGCGGCCTGGTGCCACAGAAACAGCGTCATCAGGCGCGCACCGACAAGGGCAACCGGCGTCCAGACCCAGGGGCGCCCCAGTGCCCGCCTGATCGGTGGGCGCAACAAGAGGACCAGCCCCAGTTGCACCAGCGCCAAGGCGAACAGGGCGACGGTTGGCGGGGCGGCGTTGTTGGGGTCAAACGTGCCCTCGACAGGGATCATGGTCAGCGGCCATGGCCCCGCGCCAACCAGCAGCGCCAACGCTCCCGCACCGGCCAGCGCCAGCCCTGCCTGGGCCGCGGGGCGCGCGGGCAGTTGGTCATCGGCCCAGAGATGGCCCAATTGGTGGATTGCCATCCAGATCAGCAGAAAATTCGGCACCCCTACCAGCGGCTGCGTGCCCAGAACAGGGCCATGGCCACCCAGACGGGCAAGATCAAAGGCGACCGACAGCAGGACGGCGGCAGCAATGGCAGGCCAACTAAAGCCTTTGTCATGCAGCACCATCGAGACCGGCGTCAGCGCCATGATTGCCATATAGGCGGCGATGAACCATAGCGGGACCAGCGCAACGCCTGGCTGCAAAAGCAGGGTATCGCGGGCCAGTGCCACGGCGATCAGCCAGGCCGGCACGACGACCAGCAGGAACACGGCCGTCGGCCTTAGCAACCGTCGGGCACGGCGACGGACCCATTGCACGGGTGACGCGCCTTCCTTGCGGGCGCGGCGCCAGCTTTTCGCATTCAACGCCCCCGCGACAAGAAAGATCACGGGCATCACCTGAAAGACAAGCGTGGCCCAATGCCAGGCGGGCTGCTCGGCCAGCAGGTAGCGGGCTTCTGGCACGCCATCTGGCGCAACGATCACACGCACCATCCAGTGACCGAAGATCACCAGCAAGATCGCCGTGACGCGCAGGAAATCCAGATAGCGGTCACGTTCCGCCGGTGTCGCCGCCTCTACGCGCCTGCTCAGCGCAGCGGGAAAGGACGTGCGCACTTGGTCGGGGGCCATTTCTGCAAACATCGTGCGAATGGAACGCAGCTGACGCGCAGACGTTCCCGAAACGCGCGCCGCAATCAGCGCCCCGCCGGCATCTCGGCACCGGCCTGAACTGACCGGAACGACGCCCGCGCCGTACCCATGAGCCCCGACACACAGGAAAAGGCGCCGCGGTCTTGCACAGACTTTATCGAGGATCGCAGCGGTCTGCGAGGGTTGGCCCGGGAACACCCTTTTCTGGCGCGTCCAAACCCCTTGACCGGATCTGGGCATGGCATGGGCGGTTCGGCGCCCCCCATGCCCGCCCACGCCATCAGGCCACAGACAGCCCCTTGCGCTGTCGGGGCGTGATCATCAAGGCCTGTTCATCCGGATGCTGACATCGGCGCAGGCACTCATGACCCATCCCTTTCGGCCTGGGCCACCTGTTCCTTGACGCGAATGAAACTGTCAGGGGTGACCGACAGGGAGTCGATGCCGCATTCGACCAGAAAGCGGGCAAATTCAGGGTGATCGCTTGGACCTTGCCCACAAAGCCCGATCTTGGCCCCGGCGTGCTTTGCGGCGTCGATGACATGACCGATCATCCATTTCACTGCAGGGTCCTGTTCGTCAAACAGCTCGGCCAGGGTCTCTGAATCGCGGTCCACGCCCAGGGTCAGCTGCGTCAGATCGTTTGACCCGATGGAGAACCCGTCAAACCGTTCGGCAAAGGCCGCAGCCAGCACCACATTCGACGGCACTTCGGCCATCACATAGATCTGCAAACCGTTCGTGCCGCGCGCCAGGCCCTCTTCGGCCATGACCGACAGCACACGGTCGGCCTCGGCCACCGAACGGCAAAAGGGGATCATGACGACAACATTGTCGAACCCCATTTCCTCGCGCAGGCGCCGGATGGCACGGCATTCCAGCGCAAAGCCCGCGCGATAGCGCGGCGAAGTATAGCGCGATGCGCCGCGAAACCCGATCATCGGGTTTTCCTCTTGCGGCTCGAACTGCGCGCCGCCGATCAGCTCGGCATATTCATTGGTCTTGAAGTCACTCATGCGAATGATCACCGGCTTGGGGTGCAGCGCCGCCGCAATCCGCGCCAACCCCCGCGACAGCCGGTCGACAAAGTATTCCGCCTTGTCGTCATGGCCTGCGGTGAGTTCGGCAATCTGTTCCCTGGCATCGGCATCCGTCAGGGTATCGAAATGGATCAGCGCCATCGGGTGAATCCGCACATGGTTGTTGATCACGAATTCCATGCGCGCCAGGCCCACGCCATCGGCAGGCAGCCGCCACCAGCGAAAGGCCGCAGCCGGATTGGCAAGGTTCAGCATTACCTGCGTGCGGGTTTCGGGCACGGCCGCCGGGTCAAGCATCTGTTCGGTGATCTCGGCGGTTCCCTCATAGACAAAACCCTGATCGCCCTCGGCACAGGAAACGGTGATTTCCTGCTGGTCATGCAGGATATGGGTGGCGTTGCCGGTACCCACGATGGCCGGCAAACCCAGCTCGCGGCTGACAATGGCGGCATGGCTTGTCCGCCCTCCGCGATCTGTGACAATGGCCGCCGCGCGTTTCATGATCGGCACCCAGTCCGGGTCGGTATTGCCGGTGACCAACACACCACCATCGACAAATTTCTCGATATCGCGCGGGCTGTCCAGCAGGCAGACGCGGCCCGCCACGGCGGCATCGCCGATGCTGAGACCCGTCACCAGCTTGCGCCCCTTTTCGGTCACGCTGTAGCTGCGATAGGCGCCCGCCTCACGGCGGGACTGCACGGTTTCCGGACGGGCCTGAACGATGAACAGCGCGCCGCTTTCGCCGTCCTTGGCCCATTCGATATCCATCGGGCAGCCGTAATGATCCTCGATCACGCAGGCCCAGCGGGCAAGTTGCACAATCTCGGGCTCGCTCAGCACGAATTGCACACGCTCTGCCCGTGAGGTCGGCACGGTGCGCGTTGTCCCTTCGCCGGCGCGGGCGTAGATCATCTTCTGGCGTTTGGCGCCCAGCCGCTTTTCGACGATCGGTACAACGCCTTCGCGCGACAGCAGCGGCTTGAACACCTGATATTCGTCAGGATCCACAATGCCTTGCACCACGGTTTCACCCAGGCCCCAGGCCGCATCGATCACCACGACCCGATCAAAGCCGGTTTCGGTGTCGATGGAAAACATCACCCCGGAACCACCGATGTCAGAGCGTACCATCACCTGCACCCCAACCGACAGCGCGACTTTCAGATGGTCAAAGCCCTTGGCCTCGCGGTAGCTGATGGCGCGGTCCGTGAACAGCGAGGCATAGCAGCGCCTGCACGCATCAAGCAGGGCATCGGCCCCGCGAATGTTCAGGAATGTCTCTTGCTGGCCGGCGAAACTGGCATCCGGCAGGTCTTCGGCAGTGGCGGAAGAGCGTACAGCCACATCGACATCCCTGCGCCCGATGCGATCGCACAGCGCCTGATACTCGGCCCGGATCGCGGCGGCGGTTTCCTGGGGCCAGTCGGCCTGCAGGAAGGCCGCGCGCAGCCGCGCGCCGGTGTCGGCCAGCGTGGCCTTGCCCGCATGCATCGCGGCCAGCGCCCTTTCGACCACCTCGCGCAGACCACCGGCATCGACGAATTGCCAATAGGCGTACGATGTGGTGGCAAAGCCCGGCGGTACCGCCACCCCGCGTGCGCCCAGATGGCAGACCATCTCGCCCAACGAGGCATTCTTGCCCCCGACCCGCGCAACATCGCCCCGCCCCAGTGTGTCAAAACGGATGATCTGATCGTCGATTCCCTGCATGCCCTACCCCGCTGCGTTTGCAACATGTCGCCTTGGCGGGTCAGACTGCCAGCCCTGACACGCCGACCACCAACGCACAATAGCACGGGCGTAACATCAGCGGTTTGATCGGTATCAAGGCACAGCGCCGGGCGGTCTGTTCATACCGAGTCACGCTGAAAGCGGGGCCTTGGCGCCATGCGATGCCGATGACAGCATGTCGGATACGGGATGGATCACACCGCGCGGGGCATTCAGGGCATGGCCTGATAACCGGCCGTCCGGAAACCGCATTGCGCATGCAGATGCAGTTGCCCTGGCCCCTGAAGCACACAGCGGCTGCAGCCCTGTTTCAGGCCCGTCCGGCCACGGCAGACAGTTGTACCGGGTTGATGCCGATCGATTTCAGCGCGCCTTCCCACTGGGATTCGGGCGCGGTTTCGGCAAAGATCAGGTCGTCACAGGCATCGCATGTCAGCCAGGCATTCTCGGCGATCTCCTGCTCCAGCTGACCGGAACCCCAGCCGGAATAACCCAGTGCCAGCAACCAGCGCTGCGGCCCCTGCCCCTGTGCGATACCAGCCAGAATGTCGGTCGAGGCGGTCAGTACCCGGCCGCCGCCCAGCGCCTGGCTGCCCTCGCCCCCCGGCACATCATCGCTGTGCAGCACGAAACCGCGCGTGGTTTCCACCGGCCCGCCCGCCATGACAGGGCGGTCGGCACAGGCGCCAACCGTTTCCGGCAGATCCAGTTGCCGCAGGATCTCGGCCATGCGCAGATGCGGAATCGGGCGATTCAGCACCAGGCCAAACGCGCCCTTTGGCGAATGCGCGCACAGCAGGATGACACTATGGGCAAAGCGCGGGTCTCCCATTGCCGGGGTCGAGATCAGCAGCTTGCCGGTCAGGTCGAATTGCATTGTCGCCTCTGGTCAAACGGGTTGCAGATGCCCTGACCGATGATCGGCTGGCACCCCGCCGTGGCTGGCACCATGCAACTGTGCCGCGACCAACGGCGAAAGAAAAGGCCCCGCACCGGGAAAGCCTTTGTGAAAATCCGCCATGGCGGGGTTATCGCCTTTTTGTGACTTCCGGGCGAACAGGCGGGCCTGCTATGGCATCAGGAATGACAGGGACCCCGATCACACGCACCGCACGCAACGCGCTGTTCAGCCTCGCCCTTGGCGTGGTGGCGGTGGTCGCGCATGGCGTGCTGCCCGCCGCGGCGCAGTCGCTTCGCTCTGTCGCCCCGGCTGCGGGGGGCGCGCAGCCCTTGTCGGTGTCCCAGATCGTGCAGGCCGATATCAGGCCCGGCTGGCAGACTGATGACGGGCGGCGCTTTGCGGCGCTGCACCTGCGGCTGGCCGATGGCTGGCGCACCTATTGGCGCATTCCCGGTCAGGCAGGCATCGCGCCGGTACTGGACTGGTCGCAGTCACAGAACCTGGCGCGCGTCACGGTTCACTGGCCCCTGCCCGAGGTATTCGACCAGAACGGCTATCAGTCCATCGGCTATGCGCGCGAGTTGATCCTGCCGCTGGAACTGGAACCACGCCGCGCCGGACGGCCGATTGCGCTGGTGGGGGCGCTGACCATCGGTCTGTGCAACGACACCTGCATTCCCGCCGATCTGAGTGTGCGCCACGCCCTGCGCGGGCCGGGCGCGCCAGACCCGCAGATCAGTGCGGCACTGGCCACCACCGCCCGGCCCGCCACGCAGGCCGGGCTTGGCCAGGTGACCTGTCGGATCACCCCGCAAGAGCGGGGCGCGGAACTGACGCTGCGTGCCACCCTGCCCCGGCTGGGCCGCAGCGAACATGTGGTGATGGAGATTCCGGGCGCGGCGCTGTGGGTTTCCGACAGCCGCAGCACGCGCGAGGGCGGGGATCTGGTTGCCACCGCGCGCGTCATGGCGCCGCAGCGTGGCCCGGTCAGCTTTGGGCGCGACGCGGTGGCATTCACGATCATCAGCCCCGAACGCATGGTCGAACACCGGGGCTGCTCTGGCGGGTGACATGGCGCCGGTGCGGCGGGTGTCACGGGAATTTGGGCCCTGCGCACCCGTACCCGCGCAATCACCCGGCGGTTCCTGAACCATGGTCCGGGGCGCGTGGCCGGGCGCACCGGCAAGGCGCACCGGCTCACGCCCCCTTCAGGCCG
The DNA here is from genome assembly GCA_020832805.1 of Pararhodobacter sp. GTDB lineage: Bacteria > Pseudomonadota > Alphaproteobacteria > Rhodobacterales > Rhodobacteraceae > Pararhodobacter. The sequence continues at coordinate 4,180 of JAFIED010000154.1, read as the reverse complement.
CTCTCTGCCAGGCGCTCCGCCTGATCCTGCATGTCCGAAAGCACCTGCCCCATCACCACCGGCCCACCACCGGCGGCGCGGCAGTCCGCCAGATGCCGCGCAACGATGGCACCCAGCCGTGCCACCGCGCGGGGCCGGTCCATGCGGGCCTTGAGCCGTGCGTTGGCAAGCTGGATCAGCGCCTGCACCAGATGACGCTCGGCCGTACCCTGTGGCAAGGCCAGCCACACCGGCTCAAGCACCTCGTGGGATTCCCAGAAATAGCCTTGATCCAGATACAGCAACCCCGCGCAAAAGGCCGGGCTGACTGCCAGCGCCTGTGGCGTCATGCCGGGCATGGCGGTGGCGCGCAGCGCGTCGAAACGCCCTTCGGGGTGGCGCGGTGTGCGCCCCGGGACATAGGCATGGGATGGCAGCGGTATGGGGGCTGATGGCGGGGCCTGGCTCACCCGGTATCCACCTCGGCAGCCTCGATCCGTTCCAGCCGCGCGGCGAATTCGGCCACGGCATCCAGCACCGCCTGGGTCTGTTCCTGATGGGGTGAATGGCGGCAATCATCCAGAATCACCGTATCCACCGGCGCATAGGATCGGTCTTGCAGCACCTCTATCTGGGCAAGCGTGCCGTACTGATCCTGCACGCCCTGAATGGCCAGCGTGGGAATGCGCAGATAATCAATCACTTCGGCCACATTCCAGGCGGCAAAGGCCGGGTCCAGCCAGGCGCCGTTCCAGCCGCGAAAGGTATGGTCGGCATCGCGGTGCCAGCGCGCCATGCGGTCGCGCAGATCACCCTTATCATAGGCCGCGCGCGCCTCGGCAATGGATTGCAGCCCCATCGGCTCGGTAAAGAAATGCGGCGCCATCAGCACCAGCCCGCGCACCCTGTGATCGGGTACCGAGCCGGCAAAGATGGCGGCAATCGTCGCCCCGTCGGAATGGCCCATCAGGATGCCACGCTGAAATCCTGCGGCATCCAGCACCTGCGGCAGTACATCGACCGCCTCATGCGTCATGTAGTCCAGCGGGCGCGGCAGGTCGGCAGGGTCGGACTGGCCATAGCCGGCGCGGGAATAGGCGAACACGCCAAACCCTGTCGCCGCCACCAGCCTTTCGGGGAAATCGCGCCACAGGCCCAGGCAGCCCAACCCTTCGTGCAACAGGATGATGGTGGGTGCCGCGTCAGGGGCCGGCCCCCAGGCGCCCCATTCCAGGGTCTTGCCGCCGGCGCCCAGCGTGCCCTTGCCCTGTGTCCAGTCCAGCGATTGGTGCTGTCCCATCATGCCCCCTCCCGCAGCTTGAAGCGCTGGATCTTGCCGGTGGCGGTTTTCGGCAGTTCCGGCACCACCTCGACCCAGCGCGGGTATTTCCACTTGCCAATGCGTTCCTTGACGAAATCCTTCAGCTGTACCGCATCGACCGCGCCCTGCCCGCCTTTCAGCACGACAAAGGCTTTCGGCTTTTCCAGCCCGTCGGCATCGCGCGCGGCCACCACTGCAGCCTCCAGCACCGAGGGGTGATCGACCAGGGCCTGTTCCACCTCGAAGGGCGACACCCAGATGCCCGAGCCCTTGAACATGTCATCGGTGCGCCCGCAATAGACCAGCCGCCCATCCGCGCGCCGCTCGTATTTGTCGCCGGTGCGGGTCCATTCGCCCTCGAAGGTGGTGCGGGTCTTGTGGCGCTTGTTCCAGTAACCATCGGCGGCAGAGGGCCCGCGCACCAGCAATTCGCCCACCTCGCCCACATCGACCTCGGCGCCGGTCTCGTCGACCAGGCGCAGCTCATAGCCCGGCACGGCACGGCCGGATGTCCCGTATTCCAGATCATCCGCACTGTTCGACAGGAAGATGTGCAGCATTTCGGTCGAGCCGACGCCATCCAGGATATCGACGCCCCAATACCCTTTCCAGCGCGTGCCCACCTCTTTGGGCAAGGCCTCGCCGGCCGAAATGCAACAGCGCAGCGCATGGGCACCGACCTGCCCGCCCTGGCCCTCCAGATGCGCCACAAGCGCTGCATAAAGCGTGGGGACACCGCAAAAAATGGTGGGCTGCTCTGACTTGATGATGTCCAGGGCGCTGTCCGGCGTGGGCCGACCGTTGAACAGCAGCGCCTCGGCGCCCACGGACATGGGGAAGGTCATGCCGTTGCCCAGCCCATAGGCAAAGAACAGCTTGGCCACCGAATAGACCCGGTCGCTTTCGCGGATGCCCAGAACCTGCGCGCCATAGGTATCGGCGGTGGCCTGCAGGCTGGCATGGACGTGACGCACGCCCTTTGGCTGGCCGGTCGAGCCAGAGGAATAGAGCCAGAATGCCACCTCGTCATCCACGGCGGCAACGGTGCCGGCAGGTTCGGCCCCCTGCAGGAAGGTCTCGAAACCGGTGGTGCCTTCGGGCGCCGTGCCGCCGATCACCACGACATGGCGCAGACTGTCGCAACTGGCCAGCGCGGGGGCGACCACATCCCACAACTCGGCCGAAACGAACAGGGCGGCGGGGCGCGCATCGGCCAGGATCACCTGATAGACGCTGGACGCCAGCAGCGTGTTCAGCGGGATCGGCACCACACCGGCACGGATTGCCCCCCAGAACAGCATCGGAAATTCCAGCTGGTCCAGAACCACCATCGCCACCCGCTCCTCGCGGCGGATGCCGGCGCGGGCCAGGGCGCCGGCCACGCGGGACGTGGCATCGCCAAGCGCGCCATAGCTGAGTGTGCGCCGGGCGCCGAACGCCTCGCGGAAGGCAGGCCGGTCGGCGCGCCCGTCAGCCAGATGGCGGTCGATGAAATGGATCGCGGCATTGCCGTTGTGGGTCATGCGTATCCTCCCCGCTGCGCCCCTGTCCGGCCTTGGCGTGGCGGACAGTCACCTGTGCCACCCCTGATTCGGCCGGCGCCAGCCTCCCTGACCGGGCGCCCGTTTCCCTGTTGCTTGATACTGCACATAATGCAAAATAATGCAATATCCCGTCATCACCTTTATGACCCCTGCCCTGCAAGGCAAGGTTGAAGGCCTTGAAACGGTTGATCGCGCCTGTCGTGGCTTGCTTTGCGGTTTGTTACCTCGGACACCAAGAAAGACGTTGCATTATTTTTCATCTATTGCATGGTAGGGATGCGTTGCGAGGATGGCGACCTGTCCGGTGGCGGGCATGCCGCCGTCAAGACGGCAACCAGGAATGCAAGACCTCAGGGAGGAATCACGAATGCTGAGAAGACTTTTCATGACAGCCGGTCTGGCCGGCTCGGTGGCGCTGGGTGCGCTGATGGTGCCGGGCGCGGCGCAGGCACAGGAATTCACCTTGCGCGTGCACCAGTTCCTGCCGCCGCAGGGCACGGTGCCGGCGGATTTCATCATCCCATGGGCTGAACAGGTAACCGAACAGTCCGGAGGGCGCCTGAATGTCGAGGTGTATTCCTCGATGGCGCTGGGCGGCACGCCACCGTCGCTGTTCGATCAGGCGCGCGAAGGCGTGGTCGATATCGTCTGGACCCTGCCGGGCTATACACCGGGGCGCTTTCCCATCTCGGAAGTGTTCGAACTGCCCTTCATGATGACCAATGCCGAGGCCACATCGCGCGCGGCATGGCGGTTCTTCGAGGAACACATGCAGGAGGAAGTGGGCGACGAGATCCACATGATCGCCGTGCATGTGCACGGGCCGGGGCAGCTGCACATGAACGCGCCCGCCGTCGAAACCGTGGCCGACATGCAGGGCCGCACCGTGCGCGGGCCCACCCGGATCATTACCCGCATGCGGGCGGCCATGGGCGCCGCGGCGGTCGGCATGCGGGTGCCGCAGGTGCCCGAGGCCCTGTCGCGCAATGTCATCGACGGGGCGGTGATTCCGTGGGAAGTGACGGCCGTGCTGCGGGTGCCGGAACTGGTTGACACCCATACCGAAATGGGCGGCGACCGGGCGCTTTACACCTCCTTCTTCTTCTTTGCCATGAACCGCGAGGCCTATGAGGAACTGCCCGAGTATCTGCGCGCCATCATCGACGACAACTCCGGTATCGACGCGTCGGCATGGGCCGGCCGCATCCAGCAGGAGGGCCATGCTCCGGCACGCCAGGCCGCTGTCGACCGGGGCAACACCATCGTCACGGTGGAAGGCGAGGCTCTGGAGGAATGGTACGCCATGGGCGAGCAGGTCCGCGCCGCCTGGGTCGAA
>JAFIED010000143.1 GCA_020832805.1 Pararhodobacter sp. | reverse complement strand
GACCCCGGGGCCGCGGTGGTATTTCCCGTGGGTACCCCCTGGCCGGGGGGGGCTGTGCGGGACCCTGACCGGCGGCCAGACGCGGTTCTGATTGCCGTCAAGGCGGGCGACATGGCCGATGCGCTGCAGCGCGCCATCGATATCGCCCCGGGGGCGCCGGTGGTGCCGTTGGTCAACGGGATACCCTTCTGGTTGCTGCCGCGCCTGGGGCGGGCCGACCTGCCCGGGCAGTTGCGCGCGGTTGACCCGGACGGGCGGCAGACTGCCCTGCTGGCCGCGCTGCAGGTGGTCGGCGCGGTGGTGCAGATCCCGGCGGCGCGCGCCGATGGCGTGGTGCAGGCCGGCGCGAACCCGGCGCTGATCATCGAGGCGGGCGGGGGCACGGCGCTGGATCAGGTGACCGGCGCGCTGCTGGCCGGGGGGGTCAAGGTCACGCGCCCGGCTGATCTGTTGCCGGATCTGTTCGACAAGTTGATGGGCAATGCGGTGCTGAACCCGTTGACGGCCCTGACCGGGCTGTCCGTCGGCGCGGCCGTGACCCGGCTGGAAAGCCAGACCTGCCGCGGGATGGAAGAGGTGGTCAGCGTGGCGCGCGCCCTTGGCCTGACCTTGACGCTGGATATCGCGCAGCGCGCGCGGCGCGCGATGGCGCTGACCGGCCACAGCACATCGATGCTGCAGGACATCCGCAGCGGCCGGCGCACCGAAATCGAGCAGATCACCGGCGCGACGGTCGAACTAGGCGCCCTGTTGGGCGTCGACACACCGGTGCTGTCGCTGCTGCACGGGCTTGTGGCGGCGCAAGAGCAGGACTTGGGGTAGGGGTGGGGGCGGTTGGGCGCCCTATGCTGCCCCTCCGGTCGGTGCGTTGCGCGATGACGGTTCAGGAGCGCCCGGCCCCTTGGTGGCGGGCGGGCGCTGCCCGGGGGCGCATGCGGTGCTGTTCACGACGGGCGGTAAGAGCTGGTGCAGTGCATCAATTGAACTGCAAGCGGCTGATCCTCTGAAGCGACGGGTTAATGGCCGATCACACTTTGTTCTTGTTGGCACTTAAAGATAGCGCTATACTCTATTCAAGTTAACTATTTGAGTGTTGTGCTATGTTTACATTAGACTTTATGCGCAACGAGATTGTGCATCCATCTATCAATCGTTTTATTGAAGAGCCCAACAGTATTTCGCTGGCTGTCTGTGCTATTATGGCGGTGGACGCCTATGCAAGCCACGCTGCACTTTCCGCATTTGGTGGTACTCTTGAAAAACACAAACTTCAAAATGCAGAGATAGAATTCAAGAACGCGTTATGCGCGAACGAGGGTGCATCATCCTGGAAATTCCAAGTGGTGCGGGAGACCTCAAACGCATTGAAACACGGGTTGCGCCAGCAGTCGAATCTCGTTCCCAACAGTGCAATGGTTGTTCGCAATGTCGAAAGAACCGGCATGGTTTGGTATTTTGCGCGTGACAGCCTCTGGGGCACGCAGGTAGTCGTAAAACTAAACCTGACGCGCGATGATACGGACCCCTGCTGGATGTTTCAGGGGAAACCTTTTGGCAGCCGGGGTAATCCTTTATTTCCCGAGGTTCCAGTGTACGATATTCTTGCACCAAGCGTTGAATTGGTCGATTCCGTTTTGGAAGCTTAGAATCCGAACTTTCGCCTGATTGCTTACCCTGCCTCCCCTATCAAATGCGCGGAAGGTTGCCCTTCCGCGCTCACCTATCCCTCAGCTACACCCGCTCGTCGACCCGCAGGTGTTGCACTTCATGCAGGTGCCGTTGCGCACCAGCGTGTAGTTGCCGCATTCGCCGCAGGGGTCGCCTTCGTAGCCCTGCATGCGGGCCTTGGCGCGGGGGTCCAGGGTGGCGACGCTCAGCGCCTCGGTCGAGGTCTCGGCATGCATCGCCACGGCCAGGTTGCCATCGGCCGACAGCGCCGTGGCATCCAGCGAGCGGGTGGTCGATCCGCCCTGCAGCACCACCAGTTCCTGCGGCAGCCGCTTGCGCAGATAGCCGGTCGAGCTGATCTGGCGCAGCACCTCCAGCCCGCGCGAGGCGGCACTGTCGCTGACCTCGCTCAAGTTGCGCTGGCCTTCCTTTTCGCCCTCGCCCAGATCATCAAAGGCGGCGCCCTGCGGCTTGACATGGGCCAGGTCGGTGCGGTCCAGATAGCTGACCGCCAGTTCGCGGAAGATGTAATCCAGGATCGAGGTGGCATTCTTGATGCTGTCATTGCCCTGCACCATGCCCGCCGGCTCGACGCGGGTGAAGGTGAAGGCATCGACGAACTCCTCCAGCGGGACGCCGTACTGCAGGCCCACCGAGCGGGCGATGGCGAAGTTGTTCATCATCGCGCGGAAGCCCGCACCTTCCTTGTGCATGTCGATGAAGATCTCGCCCAGCTTGCCGCTGCTGTATTCGCCGGTGCGCAGATAGACCTTGTGCCCGCCGACGATGGCTTTCTGGGTATAGCCCTTGCGCCGCTCTGGCAGTTTCTCGCGGTGGCGGCGTACCACCTCCTTGACGATGATCTTTTCGACGATCTTTTCGGCCAGCACCTGTGCCTTTTGCTGCTGGCTACCGGTGGCCAGCACCTCTTCGGCCTCGTCGTCATCCTCGACCAGCGCGGCGGCCAGCGGCTGGCTGAGCTTCGAGCCGTCACGATACAGCGCGTTGGCCTTGATGCCCAGCGAGTGGCTGAGTTCATAAGCCGCCAGCGTTTCCTCGATGCTGGCCGTGTTCGGCATGTTGATCGTCTTGGAAATGGCGCCCGAGATGAAGCTTTGCGCCGCCGCCATCATGTGGATGTGGCTGTCCACCGACAGAAAGCGCCGCCCCTTCTTGCCGCAGGGGTTGGCACAGTCGAAGACCGCATAATGCTCGGGCTTCAGATGCGGTGCGCCTTCCAGCGTCATGGTGCCGCAGACATGGTCGTTGGCGGCCTCGACCTGGGCGCGGGTAAAGCCCAGGTGGCGCAGCAGGTCAAAGCCCGGGTTGTTCAGCTCTGCCGCCGGAATGCCCAGTGTCTCGCGGCAGAACTGTTCGCCCAGCGTGTACTGGTTGAACACGAAGCGGATATCGAAGGCCGAGGGCAGGGCGCGCTCGATCTTGGCGATTTCCGCCGGGCCGAAACCGTGGCCCAGCAGGCTGGTGTGGTTGATGCCGGGTGCCTGGCCCAGGCTGCCATGGCCTTCGGCATAGGCGGTGATCTCGGCGATCTGGGCCTCGGCATAGCCCAGCTTGCGCAGGGCGGCGGGCACCGACTGGTTGATGATCTTGAAATAGCCGCCGCCGGCCAGTTTCTTGAATTTTACCAGCGCGAAATCGGGTTCGATCCCGGTGGTGTCGCAATCCATCACCAGCCCGATGGTGCCGGTGGGGGCGATGACCGTGGCTTGCGCGTTGCGGTAGCCATGCGCCTCGCCCAGGGACAGCGCCTCGTCCCAGGCGTGGCGGGCCAGATCGACCAGCCGCGCATCGGGGCAGTTGGCGGCATCCAGGGCCACCGGGGCCACGTTGACCGCTTCATAGTCGTTATGGCCATGCGCCGCGCGGCGATGGTTGCGGATGACGCGCAGCATATGCGCACGGTTCTTCGCATAGCCCGGAAAGGCGCCCAGTTCGCGCGCCATCTCGGCCGAGGTGGCATAGGACACGCCGGTCATGATGGCCGACAGCGCACCACACAGCGCGCGGCCCTGGTCGCTGTCATAGCCCAGGCCCATGTTCATCAGCAGACCGCCGATATTGGCGTAACCCAGGCCCAGCGTGCGGAATTCATAGCTGCGGCGTGCAATCGCCTCGCTGGGGAACTGCGCCATCATAACGCTGATTTCGAGCGTGATCGTCCACAGCCGGCTGGCGTGGATGTAGCCCTCGGCGTCAAAGCTTTCGCCGTTGTAAAAGGTCAGCAGGTTCATTGACGCCAGGTTGCAGGCCGTGTCATCGAGGAACATGTATTCGCTGCACGGGTTCGAGCCGCGAATGGCGCCGTCCTCGGGGCAGGTGTGCCAGCTGTTGACCGTGTCATGGAACTGGATGCCGGGGTCGGCGCAGGCCCAGGCCGCCTGGCCCACCTGATCCCACAGGTCGCGCGCCTTGACGGTCTTGGCGACCTTGCCATCGGTGCGGCGCAGCAATTCCCAGTCGGCATCATCCTTGACGGCCTGCAGGAAGGCATCGGTCACGCGCACCGAGTTGTTGGAATTCTGGCCAGAGACGGTGGCATAGGCTTCTGAATCCCAATCGGTGTCATAGGTGGGAAACTCGATGCTGTCGTAACCCTGACGGGCGTATTGCAGCACGCGGTTGATATAGGTTTCCGGGATCATCACGCGCTTGGCCGCGCGGATCGCATCCTTCAGCGCGTCGTTCCTGGCCGGGTCGGTGGCATCGGCCGCGTCGCCGTCCCAACTGCGGATGCCGGCAAAGATGGCGTTCAGCATCTTCTCGTGCAGTTTGGAACCGGCCACAAGGCTGGCGACCTTCTGCTCTTCGATCACCTTCCAGTTGATGAACTGTTCGATATCGGGGTGATCCATGTCGCAGATCACCATCTTGGCCGCGCGCCGCGTGGTGCCGCCGGACTTGATGGCGCC
>JAFIED010000125.1 GCA_020832805.1 Pararhodobacter sp. | reverse complement strand
AATACTCAGGGGGGCTTCCAAAGGGGGGCATGCCCCCCTTTGGAAGCCCCCCTGAGTATTTGAGGCAAGATGAAGAGGCAGCCGCTTGCCCCGGGGGGGTATTCTGCGCAGAGTGCAACGAGCGGTTCGAAGGAGGCATCGATGTTGATGGCTGATCTGGGCGATATTCGCCTGCATTATCGTGACGAGGGGCCGCGCGATGGCGCCCCGCTGGTGTTGGTCAATTCACTGGGCACCGATCTGCGTCTGTGGGACAAGGTCATGCCGCTGCTGCCCGCCGGCTTGCGTGTGATCCGCCATGACAAGCGCGGCCACGGTCTGTCTGATGCGCCGCCCGCGCCCTATTCGATGGGGGCGCTGGTGCGTGATCTGGAGCGGTTGCTGGATCATCTGCAGGTCACGGGCGCCATGGTGGTGGGGCTGTCGATCGGCGGGATGATCGCGCAGGGGCTGGCCGTCAAGCGGCTGGACCTGGTGCGCGCGCTGGTCTTGTCGAACACGGCGGCCAAGATCGGCACGGCCGACATGTGGCGCGAGCGTATCGCGCTTGTCGAGGCGCAGGGGATCGAAGCACTGGCCGACACGGTAATGGAGCGCTGGTTTCCGGCGGCGTTTCGCGCTTCGGCCGAATGCGCGGGCTGGCGCCACATGCTGTGCCGGACACCGGTGCAGGGCTATGCGGGGTGTTCGGCGGCGATCGCCGGCAGTGATTTCATGCCGAGCACTGCCACGTTGCGCCTGCCCGCGCTGGGCATTGCCGGCAGCGAAGATGGATCGACCCCGCCTGACCTGGTGCGCGAGACGATGGCGCTGATCCCGGGCAGCCGCGTGGCGCTGATCAGGGGGTCAGGGCATTTGCCCTGTGTCGATCAGCCGGCGGCCTATGCGGCCGAACTGTGCGATTTCCTGCGTGAAACTGGGCATCTGCCGTGAGGGCGACCAAGTGGGAAAAGTGATAGAAGGCAGGCCCTATCCGCATCTATCGTGGATCCAAGATTACAAAAGTAAAAGCCTGTATCGAACTTTTGCCAGGTTTGCGCTGATGGAAACGGCGGCGGGCGGCTGATGCGCGCGCGCCTGCCGATGGCGTTCATCCTGATCACGCTGACGCTGGAGGCCATCGGCTTTGGGCTGATCATGCCGGTCATGCCGGACCTGCGGCGCGAGGTGACGGGCGGTGAGCTGGCCCATGCCGCCCTGTGGGGCGGGTTGCTGATGGGTGGGTATGCGCTGATGCAGTTCCTGTTCGGCCCGGTGATCGGCAATCTGTCGGACCGGTTCGGGCGCAAGCCTGTACTGCTGTTGTCGCTGGGTGTGCTGTCTGCCGATTATATCGTGCTGGCGCTGGCCGGTACCATCTGGCTGGTGTTCCTGGCGCGGCTGGTGACCGGGGCGGCGGCGTCGACCTTTGCCACGGCTGCCGCGTATCTGGCCGATATCTCGACGCCTGCGCAAAAGGCGCAGCGCTTTGGCTATCTCGGCGCGGCATTCGGCGTGGGCTTTGTGCTGGGGCCGGCCATCGGCGGCATGCTGGCCGAGTTGGGCACCCGCGCGCCCTTTGTCGCGGCGGCCTGCGTGGCGGGGGTCAACATGATCTTCGGGGCGCTGGTGATGCGTGAATCGCTGCCGCCCGAACGCCGTCGGCCATTTCAGCTTGCCCGGGCCAATCCGCTGGGTGCCTTTCGCCATATCGGCCGGTTGCCGGGGCTGGGGCGGTATCTGGCGGTGTATTTCCTGCATGAATTCGCCTTTGCCGTCTATCCGGTGGTCTGGGCCTATTTCACGATTGCACGTTTCGGCTGGTCGCCGGGGCAGGTGGGGCTGTCGCTGGCATTCTACGGCATTTCCTTTGCGGTGGTGCAGGGTGGGTTGATCCGGCCCGCCATCGCGCTGATGGGGCGGCGCGCGGCAATGCTGTTCGGTACGGCCACCAGCGTGCTGTCCCTGTCGGTGCTGGTGGTGATCGATTCCGGCGCGCTGGCACTGGCGCTGATCCCGCTGTCGTCGCTGGGCGGGCTGGTCGTTCCGGCATTGCGCGCCGAACTGTCTGACCGGGTGTCGGATGCCCAGCAAGGCGAACTGGCAGGGGCAATGGCATCGTTGCGCGCCGTGGGGATGATGCTGGCGCCTTTCGTGTTTACCGCATCATTCGCCGCCTTTACCGGCGCGGGGGCGGCGATATTCCTTCCGGGCGCGCCGTTTGCGATTTCGGCGGCGCTTAATCTGATGGCGCTGATCCTGCTTGTCGGCGCGCGTCAGCCCAAGCCGCTGTAGGCAAGCCCGGGCAGCGAGAGAGATGCTTGCGGCAAGGGCGCAGCTTGCCTAATCTTGCGCCATGACAAGGTTGTGCGCAGGGCAAGTCGGCAGGGAGGGCTTGAGATTTTGATCAAATTGCGCCAGCCTGCCACCAAGGACATGATGCAGCGCAAGACTGGCATGATCCAGAACAGGCAGGAACGGTGGCAACCCGCACCGTTTCCGAAACAAACAGGGAGACTGACCATGAAAAACAGGTTCTCAGCCAGGATGACCGCAGCCTCGGTGCTGGCGCTGGCAATCGGTGCGGCCGGTTCGGTGCAGGCACAGGGTGTCGTCAATGTCTTCAACTGGTCCGATTACATCACCGACGAGGTGCTGGAGCAATTCACCGCCGAGACCGGCATTCGTGTGGTCTATGATGTCTATGACAGCAACGACACGCTGGAAGCGCGGTTGCTGGCCGGGGCATCGGGCTTTGACGTGGTGGTGCCTACGGCCACCTTCATGCAGCGCCAGATCGCCGCGGGTGTCTACCAGCCGCTGAACCGGGATCTGCTGCCCAACCTGGCCAATATGGACGAGGCGCTGATGGCCGCCGCCGCCACCCATGACCCGGGCAACGAGCATGGCGTGATCTACATGTGGGGCACAACGGGCATCGGCTATAACATCGACATGGTCGCCGAGCGTCTGGGCGAGGATTTCGATGTCGATACCTGGGCAATGGTCTTTGACCCCGAGATTGCGGCGCAGCTTGCCGATTGCGGCATTTCCTGGCTCGACTCGCCGACAGACATGTTCCCCGCCGCCTTTGCCTGGATGGGCATTGACCCGCAATCGACCGATGCGGCCGATTTCGAGGCGGCGACAGAGATGATGCTGGCCGCGCGCGAGCATGTACGCTATTTCCACTCGTCGCAGTACATCTCCGATCTGGCAAATGGCGAGATCTGCGTGGCGGTCGGCTGGTCTGGCGATGTGCTGCAGGCCGCCGAACGCGCCGATGAAGCCGGGCGCGGGGTGAATGTCTGGTATGCCATCCCGGCCGAGGGGGCGATGCAGTGGTTTGACATGCTGGTCATTCCGGCCGATGCGCCGAACCCGGAAAACGCGCATGCCTTCATCAACTTCATCATGCAGCCAGAAGTCACGGCGGCGATCACCAACTATGTCTGGTATCCGAATGCCAACCGGGCTTCCTGGGAATTCGTGGACGAGGAAATCTTCAACGATCCTGCCATCTTCCCCACGGCCGAGGTCAGCGAGACCCTGTTTCCGGGGGTCACCTATGACAGCCGTACCGATCGGACGGTGACGCGGCACTGGACCCGTATCCGCACGGGCCAGTGACCTGACAGCCCCGCCCGGCATCGGCTGCGGCGGGGCTTCTCAAACGGTGAACCGCGAGGCCTGCATGACCCAGTCCGCCCCCGTCGCGCCTGCGCCTGTCCCGCCACGAACCGCAGGCCGCGCAACACCCGCCATTGCGGCCGATACCAGACCCTGGCTTGATCCCGGTGCAACGCCCTTCATTTCGATCCGCAATGTCACCAAGCGGTTCGGCGACTTTACTGCGGTCAATGACATCAGCCTGAACATCTACCGCGGCGAGCTGTTCTGCCTGCTGGGCGGGTCCGGTTGCGGCAAGTCCACGCTGTTGCGCATGCTGGCCGGGTTCGAGAAACCGACCGAGGGGCAGATCCTGATCGACGGGCAGGACATGGGCAGCGTGCCGCCGGACAAGCGGCCCACCAACATGATGTTCCAGTCCTATGCGCTGTTTCCGCACATGACGGTGGAAAAGAACGTGGCTTACGGGCTGCTGCGCGAAGGAAAAAGCCGGGCAGAGGCCTATGCCCGCGTCGCCGAGAT
>JAFIED010000121.1 GCA_020832805.1 Pararhodobacter sp. | reverse complement strand
GCTTCAGGTCACTCGGCCTTTTCCTCGACAATCTCGGTGCCGGTTTCCTGATCGACCATCTTCATGGCCAGACGCACCTTGCCGCGGTCGTCAAAGCCCAGAAGCTTGACCTTTACCTCCTGGCCTTCCTTCAGCAGGTCGGACGGGTGGTTCAGCCGCTGCTTGGCGATCTGGCTGACATGGACCAGCCCGTCACGCTTGCCGAAGAAGTTCACAAAGGCCCCGAAATCGACGATCTTGACGACCGTTCCGGTATAGATGCGGCCCACTTCCGGCTCGGCCACGATCGAATAGATCATGTCATAGGCGCGCTTGATGGCTGCCTGATCGCTGGAGGCGATCTTGATTACGCCATCGTCGTTGATGTCGACCTTGGCGCCCGACACTTCGACGATCTCGCGGATGACCTTGCCGCCGGAACCGATCACTTCGCGGATCTTGTCGGTGGGGATCGTCATCGTTTCGATCTTCGGCGCATACTCGCTGAAGCCGGCGGGCGCAGCCAGGGCCTTGTTCATCTCGCCCAGGATGTGCAGCCGGCCCTCTTTGGCCTGTGCCAGCGCCTGTTCCATGATGTCGAAGGTGATACCGGACACCTTGATATCCATCTGCAGGCTGGTGATGCCGGCCTCGGTCCCGGCGACCTTGAAATCCATGTCGCCAAGATGGTCTTCGTCACCCAGAATATCCGACAGCACGGCAAACTTGCCACCGTCTTCCAGGATCAGGCCCATCGCCACGCCCGCCACCGGCGCTTTCAGCGGCACGCCCGCGTCCATCATGGACAGCGAGCCACCGCAGACCGTGGCCATCGAGCTGGAGCCGTTCGATTCGGTGATCTCGGACACGATGCGGATGGTGTAGGGGAAGTCGGTTACCGGCGGCAGTACCGCCTGCAACGCCCGCCACGCCAGCTTGCCATGGCCGATTTCGCGCCGTCCCGGGGGGCCGAAACGCCCAACCTCGCCCACCGAATACGGGGGGAAATTGTAATGCAGCAGGAAGTTGGATTTGAACGTGCCGGTCAGCGCATCCATGAACTGCTCGTCATCGCCGGTGCCCAGCGTGGCCACGCACAGCGACTGCGTTTCGCCACGGGTGAACAGGGCCGAGCCATGCGTGCGCGGCAGCACTCCGGTTTCTGCCACGATGGGCCGAATGGTGCGCGTGTCACGCCCGTCGATGCGCGGCGCGCCATTGATGATGTCGCCACGCAGGATCGAGGCTTCCAGCTTCTTCATCGCCGAGCCCAGGTTCTCGTCACCGAGCTCCTCGTCGCTCAACGTGGCCTTGATGGTCTCGCGCGCGGCCGAGATGGCGTTCACGCGTTCCTGCTTGTCCTTCAGCGCGAAGGCGGCGCGCATCTGGCTTTCGCCCGCGGCTTTAACCTTGGCGAAAAGGGCCGAATAATCCGGCGGGGTGAAATCGAAGGGCTCCTTGGCGCAATCTTCGGCCAGGTCGATGATCAGGTCGATCACCGGCTGGATGCTGTCATGGGCGAATTTCACGGCGCCCAGCATTTCGGCCTCGGTCAGCTCATAGGCTTCCGATTCGACCATCATGACCGCGTCTTTGGTGCCTGCAACGACCAGATCAAGCCGCTGTTCGGGGTTTTCGCGCAGCTTGTGCATGTCCTCGCATTCGGGGTTCAGCACATAGTCGCCGTTGACAAAACCGACACGGCACCCAGCGATCGGCCCCATGAAGGGCACGCCGGAAATGGTCAGGGCGGCCGAGGCGGCGATCATTGCCACCATGTCCGGTTCATTGACCAGATCGTGGCTCAGCACGGTGCAGATGACCAGCACCTCGTTCTTGAACCCGCCCACGAACAGCGGGCGGATCGGCCGGTCGATCAGCCGCGATGTCAGGGTTTCCTTTTCCGAGGGCCGTGCCTCGCGCTTGAAAAAGCCACCCGGCACCTTGCCGGCGGCATAATAGCGTTCCTGATAGTGAACCGTCAGGGGAAAGAAGTCTTGCCCCGGTTTCGCCGATTTGGCGAAGGTCACATTGGCCATGACCGACGTATCGCCCAGCGTGGCAATGACCGAACCATCGGCCTGACGGGCAACGCGCCCGGTTTCCAGCGTGAGCGTTTCCTGCCCCCACTGGATGGATTTCTTGGTGATGTTGAACATTCAGCGTATCCTCTCGGGAGCTCTCCCGGCCCCTGCCGGGTCTCCCCATTTGCATGGCGGCCCCATTGCCGCCGCCCCCAATCCTATGCATCACGCCGGGGCCAGAGCGTCACGTCTCAGATGAGGGGGGGCCATACAGGAAAAGCAGCGGCAGGGGAAGTGGGCGCGCGGGGCTCTTATTCCGTCTGCACCTGCTCGATGCGAAAACGCGCGATCCAGTCGGCATTGGTGTCATCGGCCAGCACAGCCACCGGGGGCGTCAGGTCTGTGCCCTGCGGCAGCGTCTGGCCTAGCGCCGTGCAGATCCGGGCCACCTGCACTGCGGGATCGGCGGCAAGGGCTTCGTAGCTCACGCGCAACGGCTTTATGCGCTGGACTGCAAACCAGTCGTTCCAGGCTGTGTCGGCGCGTTCCAGTTCCGCCAGCGTGGCGGCGATGCGGGCATGGTCATAATGCGGCGGGGCAGGGGGTGAAAGGCGCTCGATCTCGGTGCCATCTGGCGCTTGGTGCCAAAGCCCGGTCTGTCGGGCCTTTACCCGCGAGACCGCCTGCGCCAGCTTGTCGCCGCGCGAAAGGTGGATGAACAGGGTCTTGCCGAAGGCGGCGTGCAGGCGGGCGCGGTCATCAGGCAGACCGGGATGGGCCAGGTCGATCAGCCTCAGCAGGCGCCCAAGGCTGCGATGCATCAGCCGCAGGCCAAAGACGGGGGTATCGCCGCGCCCGGCGGCCTTGGCGGCCGCCAGAAATGCGGTGGCATGGCTGGGTGTGCCCGCGCCATCGGACCCGGGCAAGCCCCAGACCCGTTGCCAGTACGCGCTGGGGTCTTGCATGAAAAAGCTGTCAGGCTGCCCCGCCACACGGGTGATGGTCAGCAGTTCACACAACAGGGTGCTGCCGGTGCGGGGGGTGGCGCAGATGATGTAGCTGTCCATGCCTGACTGCCGTGCCCTGCCGCCTTTGCAGGCGCGCCCGCCGTTTCAGGCAGGCGCGTTCTGGTTTGTGTCAGACCGCGTAGCGCAGGATGGCTGCCAGCGACTGTTCTTGCGGGATCTCGGCGCGGCGCACGGCCAGCACGCGCCCGCCGGATGCCAGCACCCGGCCCGCGATCTCGTCCACGATCCCGTAGCTGGTGGCGCTTTCGTGATCTTCGAAGGTCACTTCGCCATTGTCGTCCACCGTGCCGGGCATCACCTCGTCGATGTCGACCAGCAGCGTATCGACCGCGCCATAGGTGGCGGCACGCGCCGAGCGGGCTACCTGGGTGGTGGCACGGCCTTCGTTCTCGCGGGCCGAGAACAGCGCGCGCACCTCTTCCAGCGCCTGGGCATGCAGCCCGTCCAGGATCGGCCGCGCCTGTTCGGCCAGTTCGGCCGGCGTAATGCGCACGGGGCTGGTGCGAATACCCTCGGCGGCCAACCCGTCATGGCTGCAGACCGACCGGAAGATCGACCACAGCGGTTCTGCCGCGGCCAGGATCAGCGGTTCGGACCGGCCAGACAGCACCGGGCGCAGCGCGGCGTCGACCTTGCGGGCGAACGCGCGCAGCAGAACGTTCTGCCCCTCTGAGCCGCCCTTGCGGTTGGAGTAGTTGCGCGAGTTCACATTGGCCGTACCCGCGGCCGATGCGGCATCCTTTGGCATGCCGGGCACGCGGATTTCCTGCGCCGGCAAGTCGGCGAACACTTCGATCAGGCGGATTTCGTTTTCCGCCAGCGCCAGCACGAACGCATGCTGCTGTACCGAGATGGCGCGCAACAGCGGCTTGATATGGAACCGGTCGGAAACCTGCACGGTGGTTGTCAGATGGTTCGGCAGGCGAAAGGCCCGCAGGCTGTCCGGGGTCACGAAAACGGCCAGCGAATTGGCCTGGTGCGCCCAGAAATTATCGTCATCCAGCAGGTCGTTGATCTGTTCGGAAATCGGCCAGATGGTACGCTTTGGGGTATCCACGGCTTCCAGCTGTGCCTCGGCCTGTTTCAACAGGTTGCCCAACTCGGTCCGTGCCTGCCCGATATGCTGGGTCTCTGGCGTGGTGGGCAGGTAGAACGAGACCAGCGCCGCGCCGCGCGCGGCAACAAGCTTCTGCAGCTCGGTTGTGGTGGGGATGTCGACGTACAGCATGAACGCTCCTGGGTAATGCAAAAGTCGAGGGAACAGGTAACCATCCGGCGTTGCCGGCGCAACAGCGGATGCGTTGCCGTGCGTTCGCGCAGCTTTACGGTGCCCGGTGCGGCGCTGATCCCACGGCAAGGGCCATCTGGTCCGGTCCCGGGCCCTGTGCTACGGCACCGACATGCTGGCGATCTTTTTGCAGACCCTGCCATTCTTTGCGATCATCGGCCTGGGCTTCCTGGCCGGGCGGCGCGGCTTTTTCCCGCCCGAGGCGACGGCATGGCTTACCCGGTTCGTGTTCTATTTCGCGCTTTCGGCGCTGTTGTTCGGCTTTGCGGCGAACATGTCGTTTGGCGATATTTTCGAACCGCGCGCCGCCGCGGCCTATCTGTGGGGCACCGTGCTGGTGTATGTCATCGTGCTGGCGGTGGCTTTCATGCGCCGCCTGTCTCTGGATGCCGCCTCGATGGAGGCGCAGGTCGGCGTGATCGGCAATACCGGCTTTCTGGGTGTGCCGATGCTGGTGCTGCTGTTGGGCCAGCAGGCGGCGGGTACGATCATTCTGGTGCTGGTGATCGACCTGATCGTCTTTTCCAGTCTGCTGACGGTGATTGTCACGCTGGCGCGCCAGGGGCGCCTGTCGGCCGATCTGCCGCGCGTCATCGTGCTGGGGCTGCTGCGCAACCCGATGGTTGTTGCCATGGCGGCAGGTCTGGGCTGGTCGGCAACAGGCTGGGCATTGCCCGGGCCGGTCGATTCATTTGTCGTGCTTCTGGGCGCGGCCGCCACGCCGGGCGCTCTGTTCGCTATCGGTGCCAGCCTTGCCACCTCACGCGCGGAGCGGCCTGTGGTGGCGGGGTGGTTGACCCTGTCCAAGCTGGTGCTGCACCCGCTGGCGGTGGGGGTGGCCGCGTATTTCCTGTTCCGCGTCGATCCATTTGCCGCCAAGGTCCTGGTGGTGACGGCGGCGCTGCCGGTGGCAGGCAATGTCTATATCCTTGCGCAGCACTTCAATCTGGCGGTGGCGCGGGTGTCGGCCTCGATCCTGATATCGACAGTATTCAGCGTGCTGACCCTGCCGGTGATCCTGGCCATATTGCCGGGTTAAGGAGCACTCGGCGCACTTTTCGCCGCAATCATCCGCTTGCAGCCCAATTTCCCCCTTCCTATATAGCCAACGAAGCCGGGCGCCGGCCAATCGGGCGGTGCGCGGATCATGGGATCGGGGCGGCGAAGCCTGAAGGGATCGCTGCCTCAGTACATCGCCGAAGAAAGAGGATAGCAACATGGCCAAAGTCATTGGCATCGACCTGGGGACCACGAACAGCTGCGTTGCCATCATGGATGGCAGCCAGCCGCGCGTGATCGAGAATTCCGAGGGCGCACGGACCACGCCCTCGATTGTCGGCTTTACGGAAAGCGAGCGTCTGGTCGGCCAGCCGGCCAAGCGTCAGGCCGTCACCAACCCCACGAACACGGTTTTTGCCGTCAAGCGCCTGATCGGTCGCCGGCTGGGTGATGCCGAGGTTGAGAAAGACAAGAAGCTGGTGCCCTATGCCATCGTGGACGGCGGCAATGGCGATGCCTGGGTCGAGGTGCGCGGCGAGAAATACAGCCCCGCGCAGGTGTCGGCCTTCATCCTGCAGAAGATGAAGGAAACCGCCGAAAGCTATCTGGGTGAAAGCGTCACTCAGGCCGTAATCACCGTGCCGGCCTATTTCAACGACGCCCAGCGCCAGGCCACCAAGGACGCCGGCAAGATCGCCGGCCTGGAAGTGCTGCGCATCATCAACGAACCGACGGCGGCCGCGCTGGCCTATGGTCTGGACAAGAAGGAAACCAAGACCATCGCGGTCTATGACCTTGGCGGCGGGACCTTCGACATCACCATCCTGGAAATCGATGACGGCCTGTTCGAGGTCAAATCCACCAACGGGGACACGTTCCTGGGTGGCGAAGACTTCGACATGCGCATCGTCAACTACCTGGCCGATGAATTCAAGAAAGAGAATGGCGTCGATCTGACCGCCGACAAGATGGCGCTGCAGCGCCTGAAGGAAGCCGCTGAAAAGGCCAAGATCGAGCTTTCCTCGTCCAGCCAGACAGAGATCAACCAGCCCTTCATCTCGATGGACCGCAACACCGGGCAGCCGCTGCATCTGATGATGAAGCTGACCCGTGCCAAGCTGGAAAGCCTGGTGGGCGATCTGATCGTCAAGTCGATGAAGCCCTGCCAGCAGGCACTGAAGGATGCCGGCCTTTCCAAGGGCGATATCGATGAGGTGGTTCTGGTAGGCGGCATGACCCGCATGCCCCGCGTCGTGGAAGAGGTGACCAAGTTGTTTGGCAAGGAGCCGCACAAGGGCGTCAACCCCGACGAGGTTGTGGCGCTGGGTGCGGCCATTCAGGCCGGTGTTCTGCAGGGCGACGTCAAGGATGTGGTGCTGCTGGATGTGACCCCGCTGTCGCTGGGTATCGAGACATTGGGTGGCGTGTTTACCCGGCTCATTGACCGCAACACCACGATTCCGACGAAGAAATCGCAGGTGTTCAGCACAGCCGAGGACAACCAGAACGCGGTCACCATCCGCGTGTTCCAGGGCGAGCGCGAGATGGCGGCGGACAACAAGATGCTGGGCCAGTTCAACCTGGAGGGCATCCCGCCCGCACCGCGTGGCATGCCTCAGATCGAGGTGACCTTCGATATCGACGCCAACGGCATCGTCTCGGTTTCGGCCAAGGACAAGGCCACCGGCAAGGAGCAGAAGATCACCATCCAGGCCTCTGGCGGGTTGTCGGATGACGAGATCGAAAAGATGGTCAAGGATGCCGAGGCGAATGCCGAGGCAGACAAGAAGCGCCGCGGTCTGGTCGAGGCGCGAAACCAGGCCGAAAGCCTGATCCATTCGACCGAAAAGTCGCTTGAGGAATACAAGGACAAGGTCGATCCATCGACTGTTGAAGCAATCGAACTGGCCATCGCCGCGTTGAAGGACACGCTTGAAGGCGAGGACGCCGACAAGATCAATGCGGGCATCAACAATGTGCGGGATGCGTCGATGAAGCTGGGCGAGGCGATCTACAAGGCACAGGCCGAGGCCGCCGAAGGTGGCGAAGCCCAGTCCGAAGACGAACCACGCCCGGTCGATGACGATATCGTCGATGCCGATTTCGAAGATCTTGACGACGACAAGCGCCGCAAGAACTGAAGCCAGACATGACAGCGTCCCCCGGCCGGCCCTGCCGGTTCGGGGGAATATGCATTCGGACGGGAGCCACGAATGGCAAAGCGGGATTTCTACGATGTGCTGGGCGTCTCGCGTGGCGCATCTGCCGATGACATCAAGAAAGCCTATCGCAAGAAAGCCAAAGAGCTTCACCCCGACCGCAACGCCGATAACCCCGATGCCGAAAGCAGCTTCAAGGAGGTCAACGAGGCCTATGAGGCGCTGAAGGACCCTGAAAAGAAGGCAGCGTATGACCGGTTCGGGCATGCCGCCTTTGAGGGCGGGATGGGTGGCGGTGGCCGGGGCCCGGGTGCAGGCATGCATCCCGGTGCCGGCTTCAGTTCTGCCTTTTCCGACGTGTTCGAAGACCTGTTCGGCGATTTCATGGGGGGTGCGCGCGGCGGCAATGCCCGTCAGCGGGCCAGTCGCGGCTCTGATCTGCGCTACAACCTGCGTGTTTCCATGGAAGAGGCGTTTTCAGGGGTGCAGAAAAGCATCCGCGTCGCCTCATTGGCGACCTGTGATTCCTGCAACGGTTCGGGTGCCGAAGGGGGTGCCGAGCCTGTCAGCTGCCCCACATGCGGGGGCATGGGCAAGGTGCGCGCGCAGCAGGGGTTCTTTACGGTCGAGCGGACCTGTCCCACCTGCGGCGGGCTGGGTCAGATCGTCAAGAACCCGTGCAAGGCCTGCGGCGGTGCCGGCCGGGTTGAAAAGGAACGCACGCTGAGCGTGAACATCCCGGCCGGCGTTGAGACCGGCACGCGCATTCGCCTTTCGGGCGAGGGCGAGGCCGGATTGCGCGGCGGGCCGGCGGGTGATCTGTATATTTTCATCGAGTTGCGCGAACATGAGTTGTTTCAGCGCGAAGGGCTTGACCTGCATTGCCGGGTGCCCGTCAGCTTTGGTACCGCAGCCCTGGGTGGCGAGGTTGAAGTGCCCACCATTGATGGCGGACGCTCACGCGTCAAGGTGCCCGCTGGCGTGCAAAGCGGCAAGCTGCTGCGTTTGCGCGGCAAGGGCATGCCTGCGCTGCGTGGCGGTGGTTTCGGCGACATGATGATCGAGCTTGTTGTGGAAACGCCTGTCAATCTGACCGCACGACAAAAGGAACTGCTGCGCGAATTCGAAAGCATGAGCGAAAACAACAATCCCGAAGGGTCTAGCTTTTTCAGCAAGGTGCGCAGTTTCTGGGATGGCATGACCGGCAATTGACCGGGCGCCGGCGGTCAACTGTCGGACATGCGGCATTAACCTTTTGCTTACCGAATGCTGGCAGCGTGTCTGGATGACCCGTCAGCGCAACGCCTTTGCTGAAATGCCCCTGCCGCTTTTTCCGGCGGCACAGGGCTTGTCCTTGCCGGAAACCGCTGTTGGTAGTGCTGGCGGGGAGAAGACGGCAAACGCGCGCTTGCCTTCCTATATCCGTGATCACCGAAAGCGTCTGCGCAGCCGTTTTCTGCAGGGTGGTGCGGCGGCGATGCCTGATTACGAGCTTCTGGAGATGGTCCTTTTCGGTGCAATTCCACGCGCCGATGTAAAGCCCCTTGCGCGCGCATTGCTTGACCGTTTCGGCAATCTGGCTGCGGTCGTCAGTGCCCCCCCGGCACAACTCAGGCAGGTCGATGGTGTGGGCGAGGGGGTACTGTGCAGTCTGAAACTAGCCGAGGCGATGGCCGCCCGGCTGGCACGGGCAAAGGTACTGAACAGGCCGGTGATTTCAAGCTGGGATGCCTTGCTGGATTATTGCCACACGGCGATGGCACACCGCGAAACCGAGCATTTTCGCGTGCTGTTCCTTGATCGCAAGAACACTCTGGTTGCTGACGAGGAGCAGGGCCGCGGCACAGTCGATCATGTGCCCGTCTATCCGCGCGAAGTGCTGCGCCGGGCGCTGGAACTCAATGCCTCGGCGCTTATCCTGGTGCATAACCACCCCTCCGGGGATCCGACGCCGAGTCAGGCCGACATCGCCATGACCGACCAGATACGCCGGGGGGCCGAGGCGTTGTCGATCACACTGCATGACCACCTGATCATCGGGCGCGGTCGCGAGGCCAGTTTTCGGGCGCTGGGGCTGTTGTAGCGTCAGTGCCGCGTCACCTGCCATACGGCTGCTTGCGGCCTCTGGGGCGGACAACGCTGATGATCGGTCAGGTGCGCAGGTCCACCACCACGCGCCCGCGCACCTTGCCCTTCAGGATATCGGCGCCCAGCTTGGGGACCTCGGCGAGGGTGGCGGTCTGCACCATGGCATCCAGCTTTTCCAGCGGCAGGTCGCGTGCGATGCGTTCCCATGCGCGCAACCGGGCTTCCCGTGGCTGCATGACCGAATCGATGCCCAGCAGATTGATACCACGCAGCAAGAACGGGATGACCGTGGTCGGCAGGGCGGCCCCACCGGCCAGGCCCAGTGCGGCAACGGATGCGCCATACTGCAACTGCCCCAGGACCCGTGCCAGCATGGCGCCGCCAACGGCATCGACGCAGCCCGCCCAGGTCTCTGATTCCAGCGGACGCTTCACCGTTTCGGCCAGTTCCTCGCGCGGGACGATCCGCGTGGCGCCCAGATCATTCAGATAGTCTGCTGTTTCTGGCCGACCGGTGACGGCGGCGACCTCGTACCCCAGCGCCGCCAGCAAAGCCACGGCGACAGAGCCCACGCCGCCCGCGGCACCCGTGACCAGCACCGGCCCGGCGCCGGGCACCAGCCCATGATCTTCCAGCGCCATCACGGCCAGCATGGCAGTGAAGCCGGCGGTGCCAACCGCCATGGCCTGGCGCGTGTCCAGCCCCTGTGGCAGCGGCACCAGCCAGTCGCCGCGCAGCCGTGCACGCTGGGCATAGCCGCCCCAATGCACCTCGCCCACGCGCCAGCCGGTCAGGACAACCTTGTCGCCCGGCGCATAGCGCGGATCGTCTGACAACTCGACGGTACCGGCAAGGTCTATCCCGGCCACATGCGGATACTGGCGAACCAACCCGCCGCCCTTGGGCGACAGGCAAAGGCCGTCCTTGTAGTTCACCGTGGAGTATTCGACCGCCACAGTCACATCGCCCGCAGGCAGAGCGTTATCCTCCAGGGTCTGGATTCCGGCCGTCGCCAAGCCGTCTTCGCCCTGTTCCAGCACCAGTGCCTTGAAGCTCATGTTGTTTCTCCGCCGTGTGCGATCAGGTTTCTTCCAGTGCCTTGGTAGGGGGCAGCAAGGTATGCCGTCAACACCAGGCGGGGAACGGCCTTGAAGCAAGGCCGTTGCAAGCGCCTTGCTTCAAGGCGCTTGGTCGCGCGGTGCGGTCATGGGCGCACGGCTGCGCGTGTTGCCGGCCTGAGCCAGCTTGCCCGCAAGCGCGATGAATTGCGCTTTCTCCGCGGGGTCCAGCCCGGCAAGGATATCATCCTGAAGCGCCTCGACCACGGGCTGCACCCTGAGCAAGAGCAAGGCACCCGTGTCCGACAGCGTCAATTCGCGCGCGCGGCGGTCACGGCGGCTGATCCGGCGGGCGATCAGTTTCTTGCCTTCCAGCCGGTCAATCACGCCGCCGATGGTGGCCCGGTCATAGGCGATCAGGCCCGAGAGCGTGGCCTGGTCGATGCCGGGATAGGCGCCCAGCGCCTGCAACGCGGCAAACTGAACAGGCGTCAGGTCGAACCCCAGCGCCTGCATTCGGTCCTGGAACACCGAAACGGCGATCTGGTTCAGACGCCGAATCAGGTGGCCGGGCATGGCGTGGAAGGGGGTCATCTGCGTTTCCTCCGATTGGTGCCAAGATAGAACGTGACCACGCTGATTGACAAGTATGCTTATCATAAGTATGCATCCTACAAGCAGCCGAGGAGGAGAGCCGATGAGCCCGCAGCTGGGAACACTGGAAGAATTGCCGCAGGATTACCGCGACGCGATGACGGCTGCCGGGGTGGCGCCTTTGTGGCCGATGATGCGCAATGTACTGCCCCACGGCCGACCGCAGCCGCAGACAAAGCCCGGGCACTGGTCGTTTGATGCACTGCGCCCGCTTTTGTTGCGCGCGGGTGACCTGACGCCGGTTGAAAAGGCCGAGCGTCGTGTGCTGGTGCTGTCAGACCCGGGACGCGGCAACGGGGCGCTGCAGGCGACATCGTCAATCTATCTTGGCATGCAGCTTCTGCTGCCGGGTGAAACCGCGCCCGCCCATGTGCACACCCCTTCGGCCGTTCGGGTAATGGTAGAGGGGGCAGGCGCCTATACGGTTGTCGATGGCGAGAAGCTGCCGATGCAGCCGGGCGATCTGGTGCTGACGCCGGGTGGCGAATGGCATGATCATGGTCATGATGGTAGTGAGCCGGTGATCTGGCTGGATGCCCTGGATCTGCCGCTTTACGTCTATCTGGAAGGCTCTTACGCCAACGAGGGGCCCTTGCAGGCGCAGCGTAACCGTCCGGACGCCGCGCAGGTGGAATATCGTGCGGCGGGTCTGGTCCCCTCACGCGCGCGCAGCCGTGCCCGCCGCTATCCGATGATGCGCTATCCATGGGCCCATACAGAGGCCGCGCTGCGCGAAATGGCGCGCTTTGGCGACCACACGGTGGCCGAGATGGATTATATCAACCCGGAAACAGGCGAAGACATCCTGCCTGCGCTTGGCTTTACGGCGATGATGCTGCAGGCCGGGCAGGATGACAGCCCGCCGCTGCGTTCGTGTTCTCAGGCATTCCATGTAGTCAGCGGGCGGGGACATTCCGTGATCGATGGCAAGCGCGTGGACTGGGGGCCGAAAGACACCTTTACCGCGCCGGTTTTTGCCGAAATCGACCACAAGGCAGATGAGGAAAGCTTCCTGATCCGCGTCCATGACCGCCCGCTTCAGGAAAAGCTGGCCTATTACGAGGAGCGTGCAAGATGAGCGCCTATCTTTTTCCCCCCGCCCCGGTGCCCGTGGTATCCGTCACCGGAGAGGCCAGCGCATATCCCGTGCACCGCATCTTTTGCGTCGGGCGCAACTATGCCGCCCATGCAGCCGAAATGGGGGTAGAGGTCGACCGCGAGGCACCGTTCTATTTCACCAAGTCGCCGCATGCCCTGATGGCATCAGGTGGCACCATGCCGTACCCGCCGGGCACGGCAAATTTCCACTACGAGATGGAGCTGGTGGTGGCATTGGGCGCGCCGGCATTTCGTGTCACGCCGGACCAGGCGATGTCTGCCGTCTATGCTTATGGCTGTGGTCTGGACATGACCCGGCGCGACCTGCAGCTCAAGGCGCGTGAAAAGCAGCGCCCCTGGGATCTGGGCAAGGATGTCGAGCAATCGGCGGTCATGGCGCCGCTGACGAAAGCAGGTGATATGGCGCCGCTGGGCCCGCAGCGGATATGGCTGTCGGTGAACGGCGTGGTGAAACAGGACGCTCATTTGTCTGATCTGATCCATTCGGTGCCCGAGATCATTGCGGATCTGTCGACATTCTATCACCTGCAGCCGGGCGATCTGATCATGACCGGTACCCCGGCCGGGGTGGGGGCGGTTCAGCCGGGTGATGTGGTCGAAGGCGGTATCGATGGGCTTGCGCCCGTTTCCCTGACCATCGGAGCGCCGGAATGAGCGATCGCATTGTCATAGCCGGTGGCGGTATCGGCGGGTTGGCAGCGGCGATCGGCCTGGCGAACAAGGGCATCGCCTCGGTGGTGCTGGAACGCGCATCCGCCTTTGGCGAGATCGGCGCGGGCATCCAGCTGGGGCCCAATGCCTTTCATGCGTTCGATTATCTGGGGGTAGGTGATCGCGCGCGACAGATGGCGGTCTATATCGACAACCTGCGCCTGATGGACGCTATCAGCGGTGACGAGATTACCCGCATTTCGCTGGGCGATGATTTTCGCACGCGTTTCGGCAACCCCTATGCGGTTGTTCACCGGGGAGAGTTGCACCGGGTTTTCCTGGATGCCTGTCAGGCGCATCCGCTGGTGGAGCTGCGCACGCGGTCAGGCGTGGCCGGGTATGAGAAAGCCGGCGAACAGGTGGCCGCTGTGCTGGAGGACAACACGCGCATAGAGGGTCGTGCGCTGATCGGTGCCGATGGTCTGTGGTCAAAGGTGCGCGCGCAGATGCTTGGTGACGGGGCGCCGCGGGTTTCCGGTCATACGACCTATCGCAGCGTGATCCCGGTCGAGGACATGCCCGAGGAACTGCGCTGGAATGCCGCCACGCTGTGGGCCGGGCCAAAATGCCATATCGTGCATTATCCGCTGTCCGGCTGGAAGATGTTCAATCTGGTGGTGACCTATCACAATCATGCAGCCGAGCCCGTGGCGGGAAAGGCGGTCAGCCATGACGAGGTGCGCAAGGGGTTCGAGCATGTCAGCCCGCTGGCGCGCAGTGTCATCGACAAGGGCCAGGACTGGAAGCTTTGGGTGCTGTGCGACCGCGACCCGGTAATGAACTGGACCGATGACACCGTGGCGCTGCTGGGCGATGCCGCGCATCCGATGCTGCAATACATGGCGCAGGGCGCCTGCATGGCAATGGAAGATGCGGTGGCTCTGGCCGAAGAGATGGCAGCGCAGCCACAGGCCCCGGCAGCCGCCTTGCTGGCCTATCAGAATCGCCGGCGGCTGCGCACGGCGCGGGTGCAGTTGCAGTCGCGCGCCGTGGGCGAGCATATCTATCACCCCGATGGTGCACATGCGGCGCTGCGCAACGCCGTGATGCAGGCGCGCGGACCGCAGGAATGGCATGATCAGGTGGCCTGGCTATATGGTTCGACCGGGCTGGAAGGCGCGGTTTCGTTTGAAACACGCGCAGGTCGCTGAGGCGCCTGATTGATCCGCCAGGCCTGCACGGGCGCTGCAGTTTCCTGCGCCCTACGGCCTGGCGCATGGTTCAGTCCAGGTAACGGAAGGTTCCGGTGCTGCGCGCCAGCACGCGCCCGGTCTGATCGCGCAACTCGCCCTCGGAAAAGAAGACCTTGCGCCCGCCACCAAGTTTGCGGCCTTCTGCAATCAGGCGTGTGCCTTGTGTCGTTTCATCCGGTGTTGCCAGATAGCTGACATTCAGGTTCAGCGTGACCGATTTACGCGCCGGTCGGTCGTCGCCCATCCAAACCCCCGCCCACCCCATTGCCGAGTCAAGCATCGATGCGTGAACGCCGCCATGCGGGATACCAAGCGGGTTTTCCAGCTCAGGCCGCATTTCCAGCTCAAGGCGGGTGAATCCTTCGCCCTGCGCGGTGCGCGCAAAGCCGACATAGCGCTGGAATGGCGAATCAGGAAGGCTTGGGTCTTCTTTGACGGGCTTTTCGGTCATCGTTCGGCCTGGCTTTGTTGGTTACGGTCGCCACGGTGACGCTGCCCGCCCGGAATGACAAGCCCTTGATGAGAAGCGCCTGCAAGCCGGGTTTGCCTTTGTCGCTGCCCGTCTGATCAGGGTGATTGCACTTTGATACCCGGTTTTCTGTTGCGCCACCACAGCCAGCCCAGTGCTGCAACAGCGGCCAGCGCCAGCAGGGCCACGTCAGGGTGGCGCGTAAAGTTCGCGACGGCGATGCCGAAAAGGCCCCAGCCCGCAGCCGCGGCATAGCCGCCACCGGGGCGCAGCCGGGTCAGAATCAATGCGGCAAATCCGGCTGCAAGAATAATCATCAGCATTGCCGCCCACCGGCCCGAGGCGATGATGCCATAACCCGCCAGCACAAGACCCAGCGAAACAAAGCTGGCCGCTGTCAGCCATCCGGCAAACAACCCCAACGGGGCGCCGGCATACCAGAAATCACGCCCCGGTGCGCGGGCAAGCGCCAGCAGTGCCAACCCCAACATGGCCCAGATCATCACGGTCGCGGCCAGCGGGTTGGCCACGGCCACCCACAGCCACCCACCGCCCAGCGCCATGGCGCCGATGGCCGGCCAGCGTGTGCGATCCCAGTCTGCGGCCTCGGCCCGCATCAACAACCCGTACCCGCCGTAGATGACCAGCCAAAGATAGATCACGCCCCAGATGGCAAAGGCGAAGCCTGCAGGCTGCACCGGTGGCCGCGCTTCGGCATGGGGCATCTGGGTTATGTCATAGCCACGAAAGTCGGGCGCAGCATAGGAAAAGGCGACGAAACCCACCGCCGCTGCCAGAGTCAGGATGGCGCGCATGCGGGCGCCGTCCTTTCGTTCATTGACCGGCGAGGTGTCAATCATGGGGCACCAGCCGGGCCAGCGAGGCGTCCTCGCCGTCAGAGATCAGATAGATGAAGCCGTCATCAGGCCCAACGGCCACATCGCGGATGCGCCACCCCTGATCGCTCAGCAGTCTGTCCAAGGGCTCGACGGTCTCGCCATCGACGGCGAAAAGCCCCAGATACTGATGACGCAGATTGCCGATCAGCAGATGCCCCTGCCACTGTGGAAAGGCATCGCCGGCGTAGAACGCCATGCCCGAGGGGGGGAAGTTGTCGTCACGCCCCGGCCCCCAGTGATACACCGGCGCAACGAAACCATCGCCCTCTTGATGCGGCGGGGCAAAGGGCAGCCCGGTACGGTAATCGACACCGAACGAGGCCAGCGGCCAGCCGTAATTGCCCCGGCGGGTCACGATGTTGATCTCGTCGCCACCGTTCTCGCCATGCTCGGCAAGCCAGATCGCGCCGGTGTCCGGGTGCACCGCCATGGCCTGAATGTTCCGGTGTCCGTATGACCAGATCGCCTGGGCGGCACCGTCCTGCCCGATGAAGGGGTTGTCATCTGGAATGCCGCCGTCAAGGGTCAGCCGGATCACCGCGCCATTTTCGCTGCTCAGATCCTGGGCGATGTGATCAGGGCCGAAATCCTTGCTGTTGCGATCGCCAAAACCGGCGAACAGATGATCATCTGCGAAAACGATGCGTGAGCCGTAATGCGCGGGAGCCTCCATGAAAGGAGAGACGACATGCAGGACCTCCAGATCGGTCAAGGTGCCCGCATCCCGGTTCAGGCGGGCGCGCCCCAGGTGGGTGCTGCTGCCGCCTTCCCCGGCGCCTGCCCAGGTCATGTAGAGATACCCGCTGTCCTGAAAATCCGGGGCTGGCACGATATCCAGCAGTCCGCCCTGCCCGCGCGCATCGACGGTCGGCGCCCCGTCGATGGGGATGATCCTGCCGCTTTCGGCGTCATGGATCATCACGGTTCCGCCGCGCCCCGTCATCACGATATCGCCGGTGCCTGGCAGAAAGGACAGCGCCCAGGGGCGATCCAGCCCTTCGGCCAGAACCTCGAGCCGGTAATCCTGTGCGCTGGCGGTGGCGCCCAAAGTGCCGGCCAATGCAGCGCCGAAAAGGAATGCCCTTTTTCTCATCTTCTGCTCCCGCTTCGCTGATCTGTCTGCCGTCACAACATATGTCATCATGGCCCGGTTCCCAAACTCTGGCATACAAAAGGGCGTCAGCATGCCGCCCGTGAATTTGCGCAGTGTATCTTTTTCCGATTGAGCAAGCCGATCTCCGCAGGCATGGTGCAGCCGCGGCAACCCTTTGCCGTGCTATCACCGAGCCCTGCCCGTGACCTTTCGCGCCTTTCTGACATCTGTATTCGTGCGCCCGTATATCCGGGCGGAACTGCCCGGTTGGGGGGCATTGTATGTGCGGCTGGTCGGCGACTATCGCAAGAATGCCGCCTGGCGCCAGGCCAGGCCAACCGTGATCCGCGACAAGGTTAACGGGCTTTTCCATGTACTCGACCTGCGCGAATGGCCCGACCGCATGTTTTTCTTTCTTGGGCGCTGGTACGATCTGGAATGCTTGCTGACCCTGCGCGCCCTTGTCCGGCCGGGCGATACCGTGCTGGATGTTGGGGCGAATTACGGCCATTTTTCACTGGCGGCAGCAGCACTTGCCGGACCCGGCGGCAAGGTGCTGTCCTTCGAGCCCAATCCGGCATCCTTTGCCCGCCTGGGTGTTCATGTGGCGCTGAACAGGTTGGCACAGGTCGAGCCGCGGCAGATGGGCATGGCCGATGTGCCGGGCGAATTGGTGCTGTCGGTGCCTGCCGGCAATTCGGGCGAAGCCACCTTTGCGGCGCCGGCGGATGCTACGGCTCGCAGCGTCGTGTGCCCCGTCGGTACCATCGATGCACTGGGGCTTAGCGCGCCCGTGCGGTTGATCAAGATCGATACCGAGGGGTTCGAGCACCATGTGCTGACCGGCGGTGCAGGTGTTGTTGCGCGGGACCGCCCCTTCATCATCACCGAGGTGGTTGACGACATGCTGCAGCGCGCGGGCCAATCGAAGGCGGCGCTGCTGGATTTGTTGAGTCGGCATGGCTATACCCCGTGGCACATGGGGCTGAAACGGGCGGGGGGAAAACATGTGCTGGCGCTGACGCCTGCAATGACGCCGGGCCAGTCGTTCCTGCCCGATGGGGACTATCTGTGGGTGCCGGCGGACAAGGCGCATGAACTGGGCCTTTGACAGCCGGGCAACATGCTGAAGCCAAAAAGGCCGGCCCGGCGGCCGGCCTTTTGCACAAGGCAGGGTTGCGGTTGGTTGCGCTGGTGTCAGACCACCCGTTCGACCATCTTTTTCTTGATTTCGGCAATCGCCTTGGCCGGGTTCAGGCCCTTGGGGCAGGTCTTGGCGCAGTTCATGATCGTGTGGCAGCGATACAGTTTGAACGGATCGTGCAGGTCGTCCAGCCGCTCGCCCGTAGCCTCGTCGCGCGAATCGATGATCCAGCGATAGGCGTGCAGCAGCGAGGCGGGGCCAAGGTACCGATCGCCGTTCCACCAGTAGGACGGGCACGAGGTCGAACAGCAGGCGCACATCACGCATTCATACAGGCCGTCGAGCTTTTCGCGGTCCTCGATCGACTGCTTCCATTCCTTGGCCGGTGTGTTCGACTTTGTTTCCAGCCAGGGCTTGATGCTGGCGTGCTGGGCATAGAAATGCGTCAGGTCCGGCACCAGCTCCTTGACCACGGGCATGTGCGGGAGCGGATAGATCCGCACATCGCCCTGCACCTCGTCCATGCCGAAGATGCAGGCCAGGGTGTTGGCGCCATCGATGTTCATGGCGCATGAGCCGCAGATCCCCTCGCGGCAGGACCGGCGGAAGGTCAGCGTGGGGTCGATCTCGTTCTTGATCTTGATCAGCGCGTCCAGAACCATCGGGCCGCAGGTGTCCATATCGACAAAATAGGTGTCGACGCGCGGGTTTTCGCCATCATCCGGGCTCCAGCGATAGATGCGAAAGGTGCGCAGGTTGGTGGCACCCTCTGGCTTCGGCCAGGTCTTGCCTACCCGGATCTGGCTGTTCTTTGGCAGGGTCAGTTGCACCATGGGTTCAATCCTCGTCAGTCAGGTTCAGGCAGGGCGGGTTGGAATGCACGGGTGTCAGCACAGCCGAGGCCGTGACCGGGACGACACGGCGCATGTCATGCCAATCCGGGCAGCAGGCGTTCGCCATGATCGCGCTCCTTTTCATATTGCTTCTTGCGCCGGGGTTCTTCCAGCACCATCGTGGCTACATCACGGTAACGCGTCAGCAGGCTACGCTGCTGCCAGACATGAAAGGCCCGGGCCACCGGACCGTTCAGCAGATTGATCCATCGTTCCGTCAGCGCCGCGTCAGTGAAGCTGCGCGCGCGTTCAAGCCCGTTTTGTACCATGGCCTGATACCGGTCCGGATGCTTTTTCAGCCACAGGATCGCCTGCAAGGCTTCGTCCGCGCTGGCGGCCTCGATATAGTCCAGCGCGCCCTTGCGCAACTCGCGGTACGCGGGCTCGGGCCCCAGGACGGCCGGCACACCGGCAGCCCAGGCATTTACCAGCTTGCTGGCGGGTTTGTTCCGTGCATCGGCGACAGTGGCATTGCGAATGGCGACGACCACATCGACATCGCGGTAATCGTTCCAGTCGGCATTGTCAGTGCCATCGCGCAGGCCAGGATCGAAAGAGATGTCTTGCGCCGCCAGGGCCTGCAGAAATGCCGGCGTCTTCAACCCGGCAAGCAGGTTCAGCGGATGCCCGCGATACGCGACCCGGGCCACGGTGGTGCCGCGTTCGGCCAACCGGGGGCGGATACCGGGTTGCAACCAATGCGGCACCCAGTCCTGGGTGGGGGTGGCGGCCTCTATCCCGTTCTGGCGAATATTGAAATTCCCCAAAGCTGACCGATAGCCATCGCCCTGGGTGGTGACCACGAAACCCGCACCCAGCCGCTGGCGCCTGCCCAGATCATAGACATTGGCAATGTTCACGCGGTTTGCCTGCATCTTTGGGCCCAGCGAAATAACCTGTGCGTGGGGGCGCAGGTGGTAATAGCTGCGCAGCACCCAGCATTCGACCGGCAGGCGGCACAGGGTGTCCAGCCGGCTGTCAGGGATCACGGCGCCCGCGGGCGCCGCGTCCAGTTCCGGCCAGATCAGCGGTGCCGGGCACATGAAGTGCAGCGGCACTGCAATGCGTCTGGCCGGAGTGCCCTGAAAACCGCTTGCCACCGTTCCGCTGCCCCGTCAGTAGACGCGCGCCTTGGGGGCGATCTTCTTGGGGTCGATCCCGCCAGCTTCAAGCGAGGTCAGCGGATCGGTCACCACCGGGCGGTAGTCCAGCTGCACGCGGTTGCCGCTGACGAATGCCAGGGTATGCTTGCGCCACGTCTTGTCGTCACGTTCAGGGAAATCCTCGTGGGCATGCGCGCCGCGGCTTTCCTTGCGGGCCTCTGCCGACACGATGGTGGTCAGCGCGTTGGGCATCAGGTTCTGAAGCTCGAGCGTTTCCATCAGGTCGGTGTTCCAGATCAGCGAACGGTCGGTGACCTGGATGTCATCCAGTTTCGCCGCTACTTCGGCCATCTTCTTGCAACCCTCGGCCAGGGTCTTCTGAGTGCGGAAGACGGCGGCGTCCTGCTGCATGGTCTTTTGCATCTCTAGCCGCAATTCGGCAGTGGGCACGGCGCCGCCGGCGTGGCGGGTCTTGTCAAACCGGGCCACCGCAGCATCGACCGCGGCTTTCGGCGCCACCGGTACCGCGCTGTCTGCATCGACGATCTGGCCGGCGCGGATCGCGGCGGCACGGCCGAAGACCACAAGGTCGATCAGCGAATTCGAGCCCAGCCGGTTTGCGCCATGCACCGAGGCGCAGGCCGCCTCTCCCACGGCCATCAGGCCGGGCGCGGTGCGGGTGGGGTTTTCCCCGTCGGCGTTCAGCACCTCGCCCCAGTAGTTCGTGGGGATGCCGCCCATGTTGTAATGCACGGTGGGCAGCACCGGGATCGGTTCCTTGGTGACATCGACGCCGGCAAAGATCTTGGCCGATTCAGAGATGCCGGGCAGGCGCAGGTTCAGCGCTTCTTTCGGCAGGTGGTTCAGGTGCAGATGGATGTGGTCCTTGTTCGGGCCAACCCCGCGCCCTTCGCGGATCTCGATGGGCATGCAGCGGCTGACCACGTCACGCGACGCCAGATCCTTGTAGGTCGGCGCATAGCGCTCCATGAAGCGTTCGCCCTCGGAATTGGTCAGATAGCCGCCCTCGCCACGCGCGCCTTCGGTGATCAGGCAACCCGCGCCATAGATGCCGGTGGGGTGGAACTGCACGAACTCCATGTCCTGCAGCGGCAGGCCGGCGCGGGCGATCATGCCATTGCCGTCGCCCGTGCAGGTGTGGGCCGAGGTCGCGCTGAAATAGGCACGGCCATAGCCGCCGGTGGCCAGCACGACCATCTTGGCGTTGAACTGGTGCAGCGTGCCGTCATCCAGTTTCCACGCCAGCACGCCCTGGCATTGGCCATCTTCGGTCATCAGCAGGTCGATGGCGAAATATTCGATATAGAACTGCGCCTTCTGCTTCAGCGACTGGCCATAGAGCGTGTGCAGCATGGCGTGGCCCGTGCGATCGGCGGCGGCGCAGGTGCGCTGCACCGGCGGGCCCTCGCCGAATTCGGTGGTATGGCCACCGAAGGGCCGCTGATAGATGCGCCCGTCCTCGGTCCGGCTGAACGGCACGCCGTAATGCTCCAGCTCGTAGACGGCCTTCGGCGCCTCGCGCGCCAGATATTCCATCGCGTCGGTGTCGCCCAGCCAGTCAGACCCCTTTACGGTGTCATACATGTGCCACTGCCAGTGGTCCGGCCCCATGTTGGACAGGCTTGCGGCGATGCCCCCCTGCGCGGCCACGGTATGGCTGCGGGTGGGGAAGACCTTGGTGACACAGGCAGTCTTGAGGCCTTGTTCAGCCATGCCAAGGGTCGCGCGCAGACCGGCGCCACCGGCGCCGACGACGACCACGTCATAGAAATGTTGTTCGATTTGGTAAGCAGCCATGTGTTCTTGTCCTCAGGCGCGGAACAGGATGGTGGCAACGGCCAGGGTGCCGGCCACGGCCAGTGCGCCGCAGATTAGGGTGTTCAGCATCAGCAGGGCGATGCGTGTCGGCTTGTGCGGGACATAGTCCTCGATCACCACCTGTGCCCCCTGGGCAAGGTGCCAGAACCCGACAAGGAAAAACAACACCGCAACCAGGGCGTGGAAGAAATTGGAATAGGTGGCGATCAGCGCTTCGTATCCCGAGCCCAGCGCACGGCCAAAGGGAAAGACGAACAACAGCGTCAACGGAACAAGCGCCACGGAAGAGATTCGCTGCATCCACCAGTGATGCGCACCTTCGCCGGCGGCGCCCAGGCCGTGAACGCGGGACAGGTCGGTCTTGAAAGCCATTCGAGCCTCCGTCAAACGATAATCAGGGTAAGAACGGTCAGCACGACCGACGCGCCAATGATGACGTAGTTCGCCCGCTGGGTCGTCTCCAGGTCGAAGCTGCGCCCCATGTCCCAGACAAGATGACGCAGCCCGTTGCAGAAATGATACCACAGCGCCCAGAGCGATGCAGTCATCACCACGATGCCCAGCCAGGATGACAGCAGCCAGTCTGCCGTTGCGAAATAGTCTGCCGACCAGGCGCCGGCCATGAACCACCACACAATCAGCACCGCGCCGGGCACCATGGCCAGACCGGTGATGCGGTGCAGAATGGACATGCGGGCAGTGAGAGGCAGCCGGTAGATCGTCAGATGAGGAGAAAGCGGCCGGTTGCCCCGGTTAACGTCAGCCATCGTCATTCCCTTTCACTTGGCGGGCGCGATGGTGGCGGCCATGATGTCTTTGGTGACATCACGGCATGGGTCATGCATCGCGACTTATCGCTGGCTTTCCGGCGATGCATAGCGGTTTTTTCTGCCAAGTCACGTCTGTAATGCCCGCCAAATGATGCAATTGCACAAAGATTGCCGAATATCGCCCTTTGTGATCACTTATTTTTCCGGCGTGATCACGAAGTGAGGCGGCGGGCGCGTTGTTTTCGAACTGTGCGCCCGCGCCGTCAGCTGGATCACGGCGCGAACCTATTGTGGAACAAGCGCCCAGTAGTCGAGATCCAGCAATACATCGGGCAGATAGCGGCCGTCGTCGCCGCGCAGGGCGCCGGCCGCGCCGCGCGTTGCCACCAGCCGCAATCTGAGGGCACCCACACCAGGCGTCGTGGTTTCGGCGCGATCCAGCACCTCGGTCCATGCCCTGACGGTATCGCCGGCAAAGCAGGGGTTGGCATGGCTGCCGGCGTTGATGGCCGCAATGAGCTGCGCATTGGCCAGCCCGTTGAAACTGAGCGCGCGCGCAAGACTGATCACATGGCCACCGTAGATCAGGCGCTTGCCATCTTCGCGGAAGGTGGCGTCGAAATGCACCTTTGCCGTGTTCTGCCACAGACGCGTGGCAATCATGTGCTCGGCCTCTTCGATGGTTACGCCATCCACATGATCGATGATTTCGCCGGGTGCGTAATCACCCCAGCGATGCGACTCGCCGGCAAGGGTGAAATCGTAGCGGGTGAAATCAAGGCCCCGGGGAATGACCAGATCGCTGGCCAAGACCACCGGGGAAAGCGCTGGTACCACCGTGGTCGGGGCTGGGGCCGCGAAATCGCGCTTTCGGACCATCACCCAGCGCACATAGCTGAGCAGCGATTCGCCGTGCTGGTTCGTGCCGGTGGTGCGCACCCACACCACGCCGGATTTGCCGTTCGAATTTTCCTTCAGCCCGATCACCTCGGATGAGGCGGTGATGGTGTCACCAGGCCACAGGGGCGTCAGGAAACGCCCCTCGGCATAGCCCAGGTTGGCGACGGCGTTCAGGCTGATGTCCGGCACTGTCTTGCCGAAGACCGTGTGGAACGTGACCAGATCATCCATTGGGCTGAACGGCAGGCCACAGGCCTGGGCAAAGGCATCAGAGGAGTGCAGCGCATGCCGGGCGGGGTACAGCGCGTGGTAAAGTGCGCGCTCGCCCATCTTGATCGTGCGGGGTACAGCGTGGCGGATGACCTCGCCCAGGCGGTAATCTTCGAAAAAGCGGCCTTGACTTGTCTTCATGTTCCTCAAGCCCCCGACTCAGGGGTCCTTTTGTCGTTCAGGGAAAGCGGCAGTTCAGTGCAGGAAACGGTCCGGCGTGGGCCTTATTGCACGCCCAGTCTGATGTCCGGGCTGTAGTCGCCCGGCGCCTCCTTGATCACGGCCTGCGCACAACGCATCCGGCCGGTTGCCGTATCAAAGGCATAGGCCGGCGAGCCGTGCAGCAACCAGCCCTTGTTCAGCGCTTCGGTCACCTTGTGGCAGAAGCTGGCGTCGTCATCGCCGGTCAGCAGTCTGTAAAGTTTCATGTGCCGCTCATCAAAAGGGACTGGTTCCTGCAAACGGCCAGGCACCCAGCCATGCGTGCACGTACCCGATAACCACCGTAGCAACCAATGCGATCACGACAGCGCCAACCTCGCGCACCGCGCTGGCCGGGGCGGGCCGCACCCAGTTGCGCTGGGCACGGTTGATCAGGATGACCGACACCACCGCCCAGGCCAGAAGCCCGCCGAACAGGATCAACGCCTCCAGCGTGCCCTTGACCAGCAGGTGCGCCAGCGCCCAGGTCTTTACCGCTGTCAGTTGGGGGTGCCGGATTCGCCGGGTGATGCCGGTCTGCATGACGGAGGCCACGAACAGGTAGACCGCAAGTACCATCAGCAGGTTGTTCACATGGATCAGAAACGTGGGCGGGTACCACAGCCAAACCGGCGCTGCCCATTGGTAGCCGAAAGTCATCATCACAATCGACAGGATCAACAGGATGGCCACAAGACCCTTGCCCGCGTCGCCCAGCACAGCGCGACGTTCAGGCGCGACGCGTTTGAACAGATGTGCACCGGCCCACAGTGCAACACCCAGTATCAGCAGTGGATAACCCATCTTACATCGCCTCTTGCAGGTTCAAGATCGCCTCGGCCCGCGCCAGTACGGCCCGCGCTGTCACGATATGCAGATTTTCCACGATCCGGCCATCCACAACGGCAACGCCTTCGCCGCGCGCCTCGGCCTCTTCGAAGGCGGCAATCTGTCGCCGTGCCAGATTGATCGCGGCAGCATCAGGCGCAAAGACATCGTTGGTGGTGGCCAGTTGTGCCGGATGGATCAGCGTTTTGCCATCAAAACCCAGGTCGCGGCCCTGTTCGCATTCAGCGCGCAGGCCTTCCTCGTCCTTGAAGGCATTGTAGACGCCATCAATGGCAACCAGACCATGTGCCCGGGCAGCCATCAGACAGGTCTGCAGGGCATGTTGCAATGGCAACCGGTCGGCACGAAAGCGGCAGTTCAGTTCCTTGGCCAGATCATTGGTACCCATCACGAAGCCGGCCATGCGCGGCGCGGCGGCAATCTCGGCGGCATTGATGATGCCTTGGGGCGTTTCCATCATCGCCCAGATTCGGGTCCGGGCGGTTTGCTCATGCGCATCAAGTCGGCGCGCAAGGGCTTCGATGTCGGCGGCCGATCCGACTTTTGGCAGCAAGATCGCCTCTGGCCGGGCCTGCGCAATCACCTCCAGATCGGGCTCGGCCCATTCGGTATCAAAACCATTGATTCGCACGATTCTGGCGCGCGGGCCGTAGTCTGTGCTTGCCAGCGTCTGTGCCAGCAAGGCACGTGCGCTTGCCTTCTCTGCCGGGGCGACGGCATCTTCCAGATCAAAGATGATGGCATCAGTGGCAAGGCTGCGCGCTTTCTCCAGCGCACGCTCCTTCGAGCCCGGAATGTAGAGCACAGAACGGAAGGGGCGCGTTTCCATGATTCTCTCCCACGAAACAAAATTGCGCGTTTACCACCATCAACAGACAGGAATCGCAAGCGCTTTCTGCGTTGCGGCAAGGATCAGGCCCTGGCGCACGCCGAATTAAGCGGGCGTTATCCGGCAGCCGGCACGATATCCACTGACCGTCACGAGAACAGACCAATACGCCGAAAGGAGCCGCCATGCGTCTATGCCTGACCGCTTTCGCCCTTGCCGCGTCGGTGCTTCCCGCCAGCCCTCTGCCGGCGCAGTCGTTTCCCTGTGCGCCGCGCGAACAGATGTTGCGGATCGTGATTGATCAACTGGGCGAGACCCGCCAGGCAACAGGGGCGGCGGGGCGGGGTGCACAGATGGCGCTGTTTGCCAGCGAAAGCGGTAGCTGGACCATGCTGCTGTTCCTGCATGACGGGCGGGCCTGTCTGCTGGCCAATGGTATCGGTTTCCGCGCAACTGGTGGTCTGCAACCAGCCCGAGGCAATCCTGCATGACAGTCAATGAACGGGCGGCGCCGGGTGTCACGCTTGTGTGAGGCTTGCGCCTTGCGCGGGGAAGGCT
This sequence comes from Pararhodobacter sp., assembly GCA_020832805.1. GTDB lineage: Bacteria > Pseudomonadota > Alphaproteobacteria > Rhodobacterales > Rhodobacteraceae > Pararhodobacter. The sequence goes on along the minus strand of JAFIED010000121.1, from coordinate 681 downwards.
TACCCAAGGCGCGATATTCACCTGACCGGAGACCATCATGGCCAGACCCAAAATCGCGCTGATCGGCGCGGGCCAGATCGGCGGCACGCTCGCCCATCTGGCCGCGATCAAGGAACTTGGCGACATCGTGCTGTTCGACATTGCCGAGGGCACCCCGCAGGGCAAGGCATTGGACATCGCCGAATCCGGCCCTTCCGAAGGCTTTGATGCAAGCCTTAAGGGCACGCAGGATTATGCCGATATCGCCGGGGCCGATGTCTGTATCGTGACGGCTGGTGTGCCGCGCAAGCCAGGCATGAGCCGAGACGACCTGCTGGGCATCAACCTGAAGGTCATGAAGTCGGTGGGCGAGGGGATCAAGGAGCATGCGCCCGGCGCGTTCGTGATCTGCATCACCAACCCGCTTGATGCCATGGTCTGGGCCCTGCGCGAGTATTCGGGTCTGCCGCACAACATGGTGGTGGGCATGGCCGGCGTGCTGGATTCCGCGCGTTTCCGCCATTTCCTGTCGGTCGAGTTCAACGTGTCGATGCGTGACGTGACCGGTTTCGTCCTTGGCGGGCACGGCGACACGATGGTGCCACTGGTGCGCTATTCCACGGTTGCCGGCATCCCGCTGCCCGATCTGGTCAAGATGGGCTGGACCAGCCAGGATCGGCTGGACGAGATCGTACAGCGCAC
>JAFIED010000119.1 GCA_020832805.1 Pararhodobacter sp. | reverse complement strand
CGGCTTTCCTTGATCTGGTCCCAGGCCCAGACAACCTCTTGCAGGCGTTCTTCGTCGGCGCGGTTTCCGGCGTTCAGGTCGGGGTGCAGATCCTTGACCAGACTTTTGTACTGTCGCCTGATCTCGGGCCGGCTCCAGGTGTCGCGCGCATCAAGAATTTCCAGGGCGCGGCGCTCGTTGGGGGGCAGCCGCCGGGTGGCCTGGCCACCGGGGCGGGGCTGTGCCCGCCCCTCGGCGGGGCGCCGGGTGGCCTTGTCGCCCAGGATCTGATGCGGGTCGTCAACGCCCAGTCGCTCCCATCCTCGCGACTCGTTCGTGGTACCCATCGGGCGGGTGGCACGGCCCCAGACACGTTCATGTTCCATCTGGGCCATCATCTCGTCGTCGGATTGCCCGGCAAAGAAGTTCCACTTCAGGTTGTATTCGCGCACATGTTCCTTGCAGAACCACAGGTAGTCATCCAGCGATTCGCGCGAACGCGGCGCACGATACAGGCCCGGCTCTGTGCAGCCCGGATGCTCGCACTGCCGCGATGACGTTTCCACGGCGCCGGACATGCCGCGCCGCCCCTTGGTTCGGCGCTTCTTGTCGGTAGAGGCGCGAATGTCGAAATTGAAAGGGTCTCTGCTCATGCGCTGCCGATTATGCCCTGCCTGTCGGTGCCGATGTGCGCCGGCGGTGTCGGGGTGCCCTTGCGCATCAGGGGCATGAGTTTAGTTTCTTCCAGCGGCAACGGAAAGGGTAACAGGACAATCGCCATGAAGAATCGTGTGATCGACGAAATCGAGACCCGGTTGCGGGCGGCATTTGCCGTTACCGCGCTATCGGTGGAAGATGAAAGCGAAAGCCACCGTGGCCATGCCGGCTGGCGCGAAGGGGGCGAAACGCATTTCCACGTTGCCCTGACCTCGCCTGATCTGGCGGATATGAGCCGCATTGCCCGCCACCGCGCTGTGCACAGCGCGCTGGGTCCCGAACTGGTCGCGCGCATTCATGCCCTGCGCCTGACCCTTGCACCAGGCTGACACACAGGAACTTGGCGGCATGTCTGATGCCGCGGGTGGTGCCTGTGGATTTATCGGTCTTCTTCTGGCCGAACCGCCCTTAGTGCGGGTTCGCGGCGCGCTGCTGCCGCGTCATCGGCTGCCTGACCAGCCTGACCCAGACGCGGTTCGGCGCGGAAGGCGGGAACAGGATGCGCACTGCCGGCCCCGTGAAGCGCCGGTTCTGCGGCCCCCTGCGCCCCGGAGGCCAAGGAAAACGGCGTCTCGTCGTCATCGGTGTCATCCGGTGCATACAGCGCCCGGCGAAACACCAGCACGGTCTGGGTGCTGCGCGTGGTGCTCATCAAGCCCTTGCGCTCTTCGCAGGGCAGGGATTCAGAGCGGACAAATTCCCAGCCCTGTTCTGCTTCACGGTTCAGCGCCTCGGTCAGCACATAGGCAAAACGCTCGGCCGTGGTTTTCAGGCCCTTGACCTTGATCGCCCGCGCCGGGGCGGGAATGACCTTGTATTCGTAGTCTTCCATGGGGTTTCCAAGGTTGCTGCCAGCTGCCTTCTGCGCGAATCCGTCGTGTATTGCAAGCTTCCGGCCGAACTGGTCGTTGCCCGTCAGGCATACCGGATGCTAGCCTCATGCCATCCATTATCGTGTTGGAGGTTGTCATGCCATCCGCTTGCCCTGTCCGCCTTGCCGGTCCCCTGACCGGTGTGCCGGTTCTTGCGATTGCTGCCGCCCTGTTGTCAGCCACGCCGGCGCAGGCCCAGCTGGGCGGCATGATTACCGGCGCCGACATCGACCGCGTTGCTGAACTTGCCGCACGCTATGGCCCCGCCGAGCGGCGCCATGATGATACGGGTGATGGGCCATGGATACGCGCAGAGATTGACTCGGTGGTCTATACCATCACCTTCCTGAACTGCACCGATAATGAAAACTGCACGTCGCTGCAGTTGCGCGCCTGGTGGGAATCGGCCGGGGCGCATACCATCGAGGCAATGAACCACTGGAACCGTGAACGGCGTTTCAGCAAGGCCTATCTGGACATCAACAACAATGCCACGGTGGAATTCGATGTGAATCTGGCAGGCGGCATCACGGCCGTGAATTTCGATGATACGCTGCAATGGTGGCAGGTGGTATTGCAGGAATTCAGGGAGACAGTGATCGATGCCGGCTGGGCTGACGAGGGTGCAGGTGGGGCCAGCATTGCCCCCAGCCCAGCCCCCGGTGGCCTGCCGGATGCCGTGAAATAGCCAGACCGGCGGGTCAACCTTGACAGATCAGCCCTGACAAACCGGCAATTCCCGCGTGAAAGCGGCGATCTCTGCGCGTTTGGTGGCGTTGCGCAGAGGTGGCCAGTCCCGCGCGACACCGCCGCGCCCGGTGGCGATGACCTCGTCCCGCGCAACGGCGCTGGCTGCGATTCGGGTGGCGCAGGCCAGGTTCGTGGCGCCGTCGAACAGCCCCCGGGGCGAGGACAGGTCGCAGCCGTGGTGGCGCGCGGTCGCTGGCGAGATTTGCAGCAGGCCATGATAGCGCCCGCCTGCGCCTGCCGCCTCGGGCCGCCAGCCGCTTTCGAACCGCGCAAGGCCAGAAAAGAATGCCACCCAGAATGCCGCGCGGCCTTCGGTATCGGCGCTGGCATAGGCCGGGCAGAATTCCTCGGCATCAAGCGGGGTCAGTTCCAGCATTGCCGCGCCATCGGTCTGCAGGGCCTGCATGGCAGCGGCATTCCAGATTTCCGCCTCGGCCCGATGATCCCAGCGTGTCATGATCTCGGGTGGTTCGGCTGTCTCGGCCACCGAAAGGGGCTGGCATGCGGCCAGCAGCGCTATCACGACACTGGCCAGGGAAAGCCGTGGCAAAGAGATCGGCATGGGAAGCCTCGCAAGCGGTTTCATTGCCATCGCCCTAGGCTGCCAGCGCCATACCGCGCAAGCGGCGACCGCGTCACCGCGTCAGCCATAGGCGGAACCCTGCCGCTTGCAGCGCGCAGCCACCCGGACTAGAACCCTGCCAACCCTGCGGAGGCCGACATGCTTGACCTGACCTTAGATGCCCCGAAGCCCAAAATCATCGCCGGCGCCACTGGCGACTGGGAACTGGTGATCGGCATGGAAATCCACGCACAGGTTTCCAGCAAGGCCAAGCTGTTTTCCGGTGCGTCGACCGAATTCGGCGCCGAGCCGAATGCCAATGTCAGCTTCATCGACGCTGGCATGCCGGGGATGCTGCCGGTGGTGAACGAGTTCTGCATCGAACAGGCAGTGCGCACCGGGCTGGGGCTGAAGGCGCGGATCAACCTGGTCAGCGCCTTTGACCGCAAGAACTACTTTTACCCGGACCTGCCGCAGGGCTACCAGATTTCGCAGCTTTACCACCCGCTGGTGGGCGAGGGCGAGGTGCTGGTCGAAATGGGCCCGGGGGTGGGGCGGGTGGTGCGAATCTAACGTATCCATGTCGAACAGGATGCGGGCAAGTCGATCCATGACATGGACCCGGCGATGTCTTTCGTGGACCTGAACCGCACCGGCGTGGCGCTGATGGAAATCGTCAGCCGCCCCGACATTCGCGGGCCAGAGGAAGCGGCCGCCTATGTCACCAAGCTGCGCCAGATCCTGCGCTATCTGGGCACCTGTGACGGCAACATGCAGAACGGCAACCTGCGGGCCGATGTCAACGTATCGGTCTGCCGACCTGGGCAGTATGAGAAGTATCAGGAAACGCAGGATTTCAGCCACCTGGGCACGCGCTGCGAGATCAAGAACATGAACTCGATGCGTTTCATCCAGCAAGCGATCGACTACGAGGCCCGCCGCCAGATCGCCATCCTGGAGGATGGCGGGCAGGTGGTACAGGAAACCCGCCTCTACGATCCCGACAAGGGAGAGACCCGCTCGATGCGGTCAAAGGAAGAGGCGCATGACTATCGCTATTTCCCTTGCCCTGATCTGCTGCCGTTGGAAATTGAACAGGCCTGGGTCGATGATATTGCCGCCGCGCTGCCGGAACTGCCGGATGCGAAAAAGGCGCGGTTCATGGCCGAGTTCGGGCTGACCGATTACGATGCTTCGGTCTTGACCGCCGATCTGGAAAGCGCCGGTTACTTCGAGGCGGTCGCCGCAGGGGCGGGCGATGGCAAGATTGCCGCCAACTGGGTGATCAACGAATTGTTCGGCAGATTGAAGAAAGAAGGGCAGGACATCGGCGACAGCCCGGTTTCTGCCGTGCAATTGGCCGGGATCGTTCGACTGATCAAGGCGGGCGACATTTCTGGCAAGATCGCCAAGGATTTGTTCGAGATCGTCTGGACCGAGGGCGGCGACCCGGCGCAGATCGTCGAGGCGCGCGGCATGAAACAGGTCACCGACACCGGCGCGATCGAGAAAGCGGTCGACGAGATCATCGCGGCCAACCCCGCGCAGGTGGAAAAGGCGCAAGCCAATCCCAAGCTGGCAGGCTGGTTTGTGGGGCAGGTGATGAAAGCCACAGGTGGCAAGGCCAACCCCCAGGCGGTGGATGCGCTGGTCAAGGCAAAGCTGGGGCTTTAGCCGCTAAAGCATGCCTGGCCCGCGGTCAGTGCCTTGCCTTTGCAGCTGGTTTCAGCCTCTGGGGCCGCGTATACCGCGCCGTGCCGCCTTGCGCGCGGCGCGTTTCATCATGCGGTCCGGCCGCTTGCCCCGGCTTACGGCGCGGGCATCGCCAAAAATACGCATGATGCTGCGCAGCAGGCGAAAGAGCGAGTTCATGGCAGCCTCCTGTTGCGGGCGGTCTGAATAAGCGGCATGTGACTGCTGCCGCCGCTCTGGTCGGCTGCGCGGCCGTCGTTCAGCTTGCAAGACCAGCTTGGCAGTCAGTCTGCGCGCGATGTAACAGTGCGTGCGCACCCGCCTGGCGCGCAGTATAACCGTGCCTGTTCAGGTCCGCGCATGCAATCCCTGTGGCGTTCCATCCCTCGCCCATCGCGGGGTCCTGATCCAGCTTGGCATCTGGTTCCATGATTGCCGCAGCCGCAGCAGGCAACAACAGACCCTTACAGCAGCCGGCCGTGGCAGTGCTTGAACTTCTTGCCTGATCCGCAGGGGCACAGCGCGTTACGCCCCGGGTTGCCCCAGGTGCTGGGGTCGTTTTCGTCAAAACCTTCGACCAGTGCAACGCCATCACCCGCTGGTGCGGCGGCCGCGCCGGCCATCGCCGGCTGCGGGTTCAGGCGTGGCAGGTCAACCGGCTGGGCCAGGCGGCCATCGGGGCCGGCGCCCTGAAAGCGCGCCTGCGCTTCCATCTGCTGACGCACGGCATCGCGCTCTTCCTCGGTCATCGGTCGAATGCGGGCCAATTGCTTGGTCACTTCTTCGCGCAGCGCGGCCAGCATCGACTCGAACAGCACAAAGGCTTCCTGCTTGTATTCATTCAGCGGGTCGCGCTGCGCCAGCCCACGGAAATTTACGGCCGAGCGCAGATGTTCCAAGGTCACCAGATGCTCGCGCCATTTGCTGTCGATCACCTGCAGCAGCAGTTGTTTCTCGATATCGCGCATGACCGGCTCGCCAAAGGCGGCTTCCTTTTGCGCCATCATCGTGTCTGCCGATTCCAGCAACCGCTCGCGCATCACTTCCTGGTCAACACCGTCTTCTTCGGCCCATTCGATGACGGGCTCATCCATGTTCAGCTTGTCCTTCAGGGCGGCACTCAGCCCTTCGGGGTCCCACTGATCGGCATAGGTGTTGGGCGGCAGGTAGCTCCTGACCATGTCCTCGATCGTGGCGTGGCGCATGTCGGCAATCGTTTCCGACAGATCCTCGGCTCTGAGGATATCCAGCCGCTGCTCGAAGATCACGCGGCGCTGGTCATTCATCACATTGTCGAATTTCAGCAATGTCTTGCGAATGTCGAAGTTGCGCGCCTCGACCTTGGCCTGGGCCTTTTCCAGCGATTTGTTCACCCAGGGGTGCACGATCGCCTCGCCTTCCTTCATGCCCAGCGTGGACAGCACCTTTTCCAGCCGCTCGGACCCGAAGATGCGCATCAGGTCATCTTCCAGCGACAGGAAAAAGACCGACCGCCCAGGGTCGCCCTGCCGGCCGGATCGGCCGCGCAGCTGATTGTCGATGCGCCGGCTTTCATGCCGTTCGGTGGCCAGCACGAACAATCCGCCCGCCGCCAGCACCTTTTCCCGCTCGGCCGCGACCTCGGCCTCGATGCGGGTACGGGTTTCGGCAGGGTCGGCCTCGGGGTCGGCGTTCAGCGCTTCCATCACGCGGAATTCGACATTGCCGCACAGTTGAATGTCGGTGCCCCGGCCCGCCATGTTCGTGGCAATCGTCACTGCCCCCACGCGCCCGGCATCGGCAACGATATGGGCTTCCTGCTCATGCTGGCGGGCATTGAGCACATTATGAGGGATCTTTGCCTGTGTCAGCATCGTGGCCAGTTCCTCGGATTTCTCGATCGAGGTCGTGCCCACCAGTATCGGCTGCCCGCGGCTGTTTGCCTCGCGGATTTCTTCCATGATGCCGTCAAATTTCTCGCGTGCGGTGCGGTAAACCTGATCATGCTCGTCGGCGCGCGCAATGGGTTTGTTGGTCGGAATCGCCACCACGCCCAGATCGTAGATTTCCTTGAATTCCTCGGCCTCGGTGGCGGCGGTCCCGGTCATGCCGCCCAGTTTCTCGTACAGGCGAAAATAGTTCTGGAAGGTCACTGAGGCCATGGTCACGGTCTCGGGCTGGATGGGCAACCCCTCCTTGGCCTCGACCGCCTGATGCAACCCTTCGGAAAGCTGCCGGCCCAGCATCATCCGGCCGGTGAATTCGTCGATCAGCACGATCTTGCCGTCGCGCACGATATAATGCTGATCCTTGTGCAGCATCTTGTGCGCGCGCAGCGCCTGGTTGATGTGATGCACCAGCGTTGTGGATTCCGGCCCGTAAAGCGCCTGATTTTCCGACAGCAGCCCCACTTCGTGCAACTGCTCCTCGATGAATTCGGTGCCCTCATCCGTCCAGGTGACCAGGCGCATCTTCTCGTCAAGCGTGTAATGCTCTTCGCGGATCAGCGGCATCAGCTTGTTGACCTGCACATAGAGATCCGTGCGGTCGTCAGACATGCCTGAAATGATCAATGGCGTACGCGCCTCGTCGATCAGGATCGAATCCACTTCGTCGACGATGGCAAAGTGGTGGCCGCGCTGCATCATCTGGCCCAGATCGACCTTCATGTTGTCGCGCAGATAGTCGAAGCCCAATTCGTTGTTCGTCGCGTAGGTGATATCGGCCTGATAGGCGGCGCGCTTTTCCTCGTCTGGCTGGTGGGGCACGACCACACCCACCGACAGGCCAAGCCGGGTATAGACCTTGCCCATCCAGCCAGCATCGCGGCGCGCCAGATAATCGTTCACCGTGACCACATGCACGCCCTTGCCGGTCAGTGCATTCAGATAGGCCGGAAACGTGGCGACGAGGGTCTTGCCCTCGCCCGTCTTCATCTCGGCGATATTGCCCTTGTGCAGAAAGATGCCGCCGATCAACTGTACGTCAAACGCGCGCAGGCCCAGTGCCCGGCGCCCGGCCTCGCGGCAGTTGGCAAAGGCTTCGGGCAGCAGGTCATCAAGGCTTTCGCCTGCCGCATGACGGGCTTTCAGGGCCTCTGTGCGCGCGATCAGGCCAGCATCGTCCACCGCCTGAAACTCTGGCTCCAGCGCCTTGATCTTCGCCACCATTGGCTCCACCGACTTGACCTTGCGGTCGTTCGCTGTACCGAAGATCTTCCGGCCAAGAGTTCCTAGACCCAACATTTCCGCTCCGATACCCTCGTCCGCATGTCCATGAACGCCGTGGCGCCCGTTTCGTTCGCCGCCGGCGCAGCCTGCCTTCCGGCCGGCCGATTTGCCTGGCCGTAGCCCCGCGTGCCGGGGGTTGCCCGCCTGCCCGGGCTTCCCTACAAGGAACGCAAGCGGGCCGTCGCTTGACGCGCAACACCGTGTTGCGATGTAAGCGGCGGCCCTTCTGGTGTCAATCACACGGTCCGCCAGTGAGCGGAGACGGGAGTTCGCAGATGTCAGCTTTTCTTCGTCGGGCCGCCCTGGTCGTTGCCATGGCCGTCGTCGCCGTTCCGGTTCTTGCAGACGAAGAGCCCAGCGCGGCAACTGTGCTTGCGCGGGTGGGCGAGACAGAGATCACGCTGGGTCATGCCATAGCTTTGCGCAACCAGTTGCCGCCGCAGTTCCAGCAGATCCCGGCGGTGACCTTGTTCCCCGCCATTGTCGAGCAACTGATCGACCAGGAGCTTCTGCTGCAATCCGGCGCCGATACGCTGAGTCTGCGCGACAGGCTGACGCTGGACAATGAAGTGCGCAATTTCATTGCCAATTCGGCCCTGACTGCCGCAGTGGCCGACGCTGTTGATGACGCCGCCATCGCCGCAGCCTACGAGGCGTTTGCTGCCGAATTCGCCCAGGGCGAACCCACTACAGAATACAATGCGGCCCATATTCTGGTGCAGACCGAGGAAGAGATCGCCGCGGTGGTCGAGCGGCTGGAAGCTGGCGAAGAGTTCGGCGACG
>JAFIED010000115.1 GCA_020832805.1 Pararhodobacter sp. | reverse complement strand
CCAACGCGCGGTGGAACTGGCCCGCGCCGATCAGCAAGAGGCCGAGGCGCAGGCCGATCTGCGACGCCGCGCGCTGACCCGCCGGCAAACCCTGCTGGAACGGGGCGTCGGAACCGAAGCCGGGATCGAAGAGGCCGAGCTGGCGCTGGCCAGCGCCCGTGCGGTCATCATCGCCCGTGCCCAGGCCGAGGCCCAGGCCGAGGCGCGCGCGGGGCAGGCGCAGACCGCACTTGCCCGCCAGCGCATTTCCGTGGCCGAGGCCGAGCGCCGGCTGGCCGAGACCGAGTTGCGCGCCGGTTTTGACGGGGTGCTGGACGATGTTTCGGTGGTCGAGGGGGGCAATGTCGGCGTGAACGAGCGATTGATGCGCGTGGTCGATCCGCAGGCGCTGGAAGTATCTTTCCGTCTGTCCACCGCGCAATATCTTCGGCTGATCTATGCCGATGGCGCGCTGCCGCCGCTGCCCGGCGAGGCCGCGCTGGATATCGGCGGGGTCGAGATCGTCACGCCGGTCACGCTGGTGCGCGCCAGTGCGACAGTTGGCGAGGGACAATCCGGGCGGCTGGTCTTTGCCGAGATCGCCGCGCCGCGCGGTTTTCGCCCGGGCGATTTCGTGACCTTGCGCGTGGCAGAGCCGGCGCTGCCGGATGTGGCGCTGTTGCCGGCCTCGGCGGTCGATGCCCGGGGTGGCGTGCTGCTGCTGGGCAGTGACGATCGGCTGGAGGAAGGGCAGGTAAGCATCCTGCGCCGGCAAGGCGATCAGGTGCTGGTGCGCGCGCCTGTCGAACTGGCGGGGCGCGAGGTGGTCGCCGCACGCGGGCCGCTGCTGGGCGCGGGTATCCGGGTTCGCCCGCAGCGCGATGAGCTGGCCGCGATGCCTGAAATGCCGGACATGGTCACGCTGCAGCCCGAACACCGCGCGCGGCTGATCGCTCAGGTTCAGGCCAGCGCCACGATGCCCGATGCCGCGCGCAGCCGTATCCTGGCGCAGCTTCAGGCCGATGTCGTGCCGGCGCGCCTGATCGAGCGGCTGGAAGGCGGTGGCGACAGCGCCGGTGCCGGCGTCCGTGGCGGACAGTCCGGCAGGGGTGCCATGCCGGCGGGCCTGCCCGGCGGCGGGGGCTAGGCAATGGCCGCGCAAAGCCTGCTGAAGGTCAGTGCCTTCGGGCTGTTTCGCTATTTCACGCGCCATCGAACGGCAGCGAACCTGTTGCTGGTGCTGATGCTGGCGGCGGGGCTGTTTGCTGCGCCGCGCATGCATGCGCAGTTCTTTCCTGATGTGGTGGTCGATACGATTGCCGTGCAGGTGCCGTGGCCGGGCGCCGGGGCCGAGGATGTGGATGCCGCGATCGTGCAGGTGGTGGAACCGGCGCTGATGGCGGTCGATGGGGTGGCGGGCACTTCGGCGCGCGCCTCCGAGGGGCGCGCAAGCTTTACCATAGAGTTCGAACCCGGCTGGGATATGGCCCGCGCTTCGAACGAGGTGCAGGACGCGCTGGATTTGATCCGCACCCTGCCAGAGGATGCCGAAGACCCCCGCATCGGCCGGGGCGCCTGGGGCGAACGGGTGACCTATGCCGTGATCTCGGGGCCTGTGGGCATTGATCAGCTTGCCCGGTTGGCTGACGAATTCACCCTGAGACTGTATGATTCCGGGATCACGCGAACCAGCGTCCGGGGCGTGGCCGCGCCTGAAATCACGGTCGAGGTGCCGGCGCTGCAACTGGTGCGCCATGACCTGGGCATGGCCGATATCGCCCGCGCCATCGGTGCCGCCGTTGGCGCCGATCCGGCGGGTGATCTGGCGGGCGGCGGCCCGCGCATCCGGACTGGCGCGGAACGCCGCAGCGCCGACGAAATCGGCGCGATTGCCCTGCGCAACCTGCCTGATGGCACCAGCCTGACCGTGGCCGACATCGCCCGCATCCGGGTCGGCGCCATTGACCGTGATCGCGCCTATTGGCTGGGCTCGGAGCAGGCCGTGGTGGTGCAGGTGGACCGCTCGCAGACCGGCGATGCCATTGCCATCCAGCGCCAGGTGCAGGCGCTGGCCACCGAGATGGCGCTGACCATGCCGCAGGGTGTGCAGGTCGAACTGGTCAGCACCCGCGCCGAGGTGATCTCGGGCCGTTTGCAACTGTTGCTGCGCAATGGCGCGCTGGGGCTGGCGATGGTGGTGCTGGTGCTGTTCCTGTTCCTGAACGCGCGCACGGCCTTCTGGGTGGCGCTGGGCATCCCGGTGGCGATGGGGGCGGCGATCGCCATCATGTACCTGGCGGGCATGAGCTTCAACATGATCTCGCTGTTTGCCTTGATCATCACGCTGGGCATTGTGGTCGACGATGCCATCGTGGTGGGCGAACATGCCGATTACCGGTTCAGGGACCTGGGCGAGCCGCCCGCCGAGGCAGCCGAGAACGCCGCCACGCGCATGGCAATGCCGGTGTTTGCCGCCTCGCTGACCACGATCATTGCCTTTGCCGGGCTGACCGTCATCGGTGGGCGCATGGGCAACCTGATCGCCGATATTCCCTGGACGGTGATTGCCGTGCTGGTGGCGTCATTGGTCGAATGCTTCCTGATCCTGCCCAATCACATGCATCACGCGTTGATCGGTGCAGCGCGCGAACGCTGGTATGACTGGCCCTCGCGCATGGTCAACCGCGGTTTCGGCTGGCTGCGCGAGACCCTGTTCCGCCCGGCCATGCGCTGGCTGATCGTCGGGCGTTATGCGGTGTTGGCCGGGCTGGTGTTCCTTATGACGCATCAGGCGGCCGGGTTTCTGCGCGGCGATGTGTCCTGGCGGTTCTTCGTTTCGCCAGAGCAGAACTCGGTGACCGGCAATTTTGCCATGTCCGCCGATGCCACCCGCGCCGATACCCTGGCCATGCTGCGCGAGATTCAGCGCGCCGGAGAGGCGCTTTCGACCCGATTGGCACAGGAACAGAGCATTGATCCGGTGATGCATCTGCTGGCCGAAATCGGCGGCAATGCGGGGCGCGGGCTGGCGGTTGCCGCCAACCGCACCGCCGATCAGCTGGGCGCGGTCAGCATCGATCTGGTCGATGCCGACGACCGGCCGTTTTCGACCTTCGAGTATATCACCCTGTTGCAGGACGAGATCCGCCCTCACCCGTTGATGGAGGAACTGGCCTTTCGCAGCTTCGGCATGGGGCCGGGGGGCGATGCGATCTCGGTCGATCTGTTTGGTGCCGATGCCGAGACCCTGAAAGCGGCCGCCGAGGACCTGAAAGACCAGCTTTCGGCCTTCCCCGAGGTGTCCGGACTGGATGACAGCCTGCCCTATGACCGCGAGGAAATGCTGCTGGAACTGACCCCGCAGGGCCGGGCGCTTGGGTTTTCGACCGAGATGCTGGCGCGCGAGTTGCGCGAACGGCTTGCCGGCATCGAGGCGGCGACCTTTCCCGTGGGGATGCGTGCCGGTGCCATCCGGGTGGAACTGCCCGAAGGCGAAAGGGCGGCCGATTTCCTGGAAAATGCGCTGTTGCGCAGTGCATCGGGGCGCTGGCTGCCTTTGGGCGATATCGTGACCGTCACCACCCGGCAGGGCTTCTCCACGATCCAGCGCGAGAATGGCGTACAGGTGGTGCGCGTCACCGGCGCGCTGGACGAGGATGATCCGTCGCGCGCCCGCGCCGTTCAGGACGCCCTGCAGGCCAGCATCCTGCCCCGCCTGGCCGAGGATTTCGGTATCGCCTACCGCCTGTCGGGGCTGGCCGAGCAAGAGCGCGATTTCCTGTCGGATGCCCTGCTGGGGCTGATCGCCTGCCTGCTGGCAATCTACGGTGTGCTGACCTGGATATTTTCCAGCTGGACCCGGCCGCTGGTGGTGATGGCGGTCATTCCGTTCGGGCTGATCGGCGTCATCTACGGGCATGCCAGCTGGGGCATGGCGCTGAGCATGTTTTCCATTGTGGGCCTGATCGGCATGGCTGGCATCATCATCAATGATTCCATCGTGCTGGTGTCGACGGTCGATCAGTATGCCCGTGCGCGCGGCCTGATTCCGTCGATCGTCGATGCCGCCTGCGACCGCCTGCGCCCGGTACTGCTGACCACATTGACCACGGTGCTGGGTCTGGCGCCGCTCCTGTTCGAACAGTCCAGCCAGGCGCAGTTCCTCAAACCAACGGTCATAACGCTGGTTTACGGTCTGGGTTTCGGCATGGTGCTGGTGCTGCTGATCGTGCCGGCGCTGCTGGCGGTGGGCAATGACATCCGTCTGTTGATGCTGTCCCTGCGCCGCGGGCTCCGGCGCGCCGCTCCGGGGCAGGGCGGGGCAGGGCGCAGCATCGGGGTGCTGATCGCCGTGGCGGGTCTGGTCGTCGCGCTGGTCTTTGCCGGCACGCTGGGCTGGCAGCTGTTTGCCGGCGTGCCCGGCCCGCTGACCCAGCTGGCCCTGGCCGCGTCAGGGGGCGAGGGCGCCTGGGCGCCGGCGCTGGCGGTCTTTCTGGCCTGCGTGGCGGCCGGGCTGGCATTGCTCTGGCTGACCGGCGCGGCGCTGATCGCTTACGGCCACTGGCGGGCGCGGCCCGGCAGGGGCTAGAATCAACGCATTGTTGTGCATAATAATGCATAAGTCAGGCCGATGCGCGCGGGCTATTTTCCATATTCCGGCAAGAAGTTGATAAATAACAGCTATAACGGCGGCCGTGGCATGCATCTTTTTGCTTCACATTTCGCGGCTGAAGCACTATATTGCAATCAGCATCGCACAGCCAAACCGGGGGGGGCCACGGCGTGAGCAAGATCATCGATTTCCAGACAGACCCGAGCCAGTATCGCCATTGGCGGTTCGAGGTGGATGGCGACATTGCCCATCTCTACATGGATGTCGACGAAAAGGGCGGCCTTTTCGACGGCTACGAGCTGAAGCTCAATTCCTACGACCTTGGCGTTGATATCGAGCTGTCCGACGCCGTGCAGCGCCTGCGGTTCGAGCATCCGGGTGTCAAGGCGGTGGTCATGCGCTCGGGCAAGGACAATGTGTTCTGTGCCGGCGCCAATATCCGCATGCTGGGCAAGGCCAGTCACGCGCACAAGGTGAACTTCTGCAAGTTCACCAACGAAACCCGCAACACTTTCGAGGCCGCGGGGGCGGAATCCGGGCAGCACTATATCTGTGCCGTCAAGGGCTCTTGCGCCGGCGGCGGTTATGAGCTGGCGCTGGCCTGCGACCATATCATCCTGACCGATGACTCCAGCAGTGCCGTGGCCCTGCCCGAGGTGCCGCTGCTGGCGGTGCTGCCCGGCACCGGCGGCCTGACCCGCGGGACCGACAAGGGCAAGGGGCGCCGCGAACTGGCCTATGTCTTCTGCGCCATGGAAGAGGGCGTGAAGGGCAAGCGCGCCCGCGACTGGCGGCTGGTCGACGAGGTGGTGCCGAATTCGAAATTCGACGAGGCCGTGGTCGCCCGGGCAAAGGATTTTGCATCGAAATCGCCGCGTCCGTCTGATGCCGAGGGCGTGACGCTGACACCGCTGAAGCGGGTCTTTGCCGAGGATGGCTCGGTCACCTATTCCACGGTCGAGGTGGCGGTGGATCGTGCCGGGCGCAAGGCAACCATCACCATTAACGGCCCGGAAGAAGACGCGCCCGCCGACATGGCCTCCTTTCAGGCGCAAGGCGCCGAAGCGTGGATGCTGCGCGCCGCGCGGGAACTGGATGACGCCATCCTGCATCTGCGCCTGAACGAAATGGAGTTGGGCGTTCTGGTGTTCCGCACCCAGGGTGACCCTGCAAAGGTGCTGGCGCATGAGGCGCTGTTGCTGGCCAGCAAGGATCACTGGCTGGCCAACGAAGTGCTTCTTTACTGGAAGCGTCTGCTGAAGCGGGTCGACATGACCGCGCGTTCACTGGTGGCGGTGGTCGAGCATGGCTCTTGCTTTGCCGGCGTGCTGGCCGAACTGTTGTGGTCGGTCGATCGCAGCTACATGATGGATGGCGAGTTCGAGGGCGACAACCGGCCCGTGGCAACCGTCACGCTGTCGGAATCGAACTTCGGTCAGTATCCGATGGGGAATGACCTGACCCGGCTGCAGACCCGCTTTCTGGCCGACCCGGAAGAGGTTGAGGCGCTGAAAGCGCATATCGGCACCCCGCTGGAGGCCGAGGCGGCAAGCGCGGCTGGCCTGGTCACCTTTGCCTATGACGATATCGACTGGGAAGACGAGTTGCGCATCTTCATGGAAGAGCGCGCCCGCTTCTCGCCCGATGCGATGACGGGCATGGAGGCCAATCTGCGCTTCCCCGGGCCAGAGACCATGGAGACCCGCATCTTTGGCCGCCTGACCGCATGGCAGAACTGGATTTTCCAGCGCCCGAATGCAGTGGGCGAGGATGGCGCGTTGCAACGCTATGGCACTGGCAAGCGCGGCGACTACAACATGCAGCGCGTCTGACGTCTTTGCGGGGTGGGGTGGCCCCACCCTGCCGGCGCCGGTCTTGCTGGTGCCGATCTTTCCCTCAGGCGGGGATGAACCCTGCCCTTCGGGCCCCGGCGCAGCCGGTCCCGGTCATCTGCAGGGTGGGTTTCTCCCCACCCGCCCCCAACCGGAGGAAAACCATGCTCGATCTCATCAATGTCAGCTATGACACCCTGATCCCCAACAATGTTGGCCTGTCAAATGACCGCCGCGTGCTGAAGGCGCTGGAAAAGTGGCACCCGGGTTACATCAACTGGTGGAATGACCTGATCCCGGACAATTTCCAGAAATCGCTGGTTTATCTGCGCACCGCCGTCAGCGTGGACCCCAAGGGCTGGGCCAAGTTCGACTATGTCAAGATGCCCGAATACCGCTGGGGCATCCTGCTGGCGCCCGCCGTCGACGGGCGCACGATTCCCTGTGGCCAGCACTATGGCGAGCCCGCCTGGCAGGAAGTGCCCGGCGAATACCGCGCCATGCTGCGCCGCCTGATCGTGATCCAGGGCGACACCGAGCCCGCATCGGTGGAACAGCAGCGCTTTCTGGGCCGCACCGCACCCTCGCTGTATGACATGCGCAACCTGTTTCAGGTCAATGTCGAGGAAGGGCGCCACCTGTGGGCCATGGTGTATCTGCTGCAGAAATACTTTGGCGCCGATGGCCGCGAAGAGGCCGATGACCTGCTGCGCCGGTCCTCGGGGTCCGAGGAAGCGCCGCGCATGCTGGGCGCCTTCAACGAGGAAACGCCTGACTGGCTGTCCTTCTTCATGTTCACCTATTTCACCGACCGCGACGGCAAGATGCAGCTGGAATCGCTGGCGCAATCGGGCTTCGACCCGCTGTCGCGCACCTGCCGCTTCATGCTGACCGAGGAAGCGCATCACATGTTCGTCGGCGAAACCGGCGTGGGGCGCACCATCGAACGCACATGCCAGGTGATGAAGGAAAACGGCATCGACGATCCGTACGAGATCGACCGTATCCGCGCGCTGGGTGTCATCGACCTGCCGACCATCCAGAAAAAGCTGAACCTGCACTATACCCTGTCGCTGGACCTGTTCGGCCAGGAAGTCAGCACCAACGCGGCCAATGCCTTCAACGCCGGCATCAAGGGCCGGTATATGGAACACCGGCTGGATGACGACCACAAGCTGAACGACGCCACCTATCCGGTCTGGGATCTGGATGCCGATGGCAAGCTGATCCGCCACGAGGTTCCGGCGTTGACGGCGATCAACATGCGCCTGCGCGACGACTATACCCGCGATGCCGCCGGCGGTGTGGGCCGCTGGAACAAGATCATCGAGAAAGCGGGGGTCCAGTTCGAGATGAAGCTGCCGCACGAGGCGTTCAACCGCAAGATCGGCGTCTTTGCCAACAAGCTGTTCGATCCTGAAGGCACCATGATCACCGGCGCGGAATATGACGCGCGGGTAACCGACTGGCTGCCCACCCGTGCGGATGGCGATTTCATCCAGTCGCTGATGACGCCCGTGCGCGAACCGGGCAAGTTTGCCAGCTGGATTGCACCGCCGAAAGTCGGCATCGATAACAAGCCTGGCGACTTTGAGTATGTGAAGCTGCATATGGCGTGACGCCTGGCAGTATCGGTGGGCGGCGCGCCATGTCGCCCTACCTTTGCGCAACAGCCGGGGTGGGGTACATTCCCACCCTGATACGCCATCGCCCATGATCCGGACACCCAGCCAGGGGAGGTTGTCATGACAATCGAACGCAAGGTCGTCGCGCCCGGGCAGCGGACCCGCCACCAGCCGAAACCGGTGCATTGCCTGGATTGCCCGGATTGCCAGGGCTTGTGCTGGAGTGCGGCCGAACTGTATCGCGTGCCCGATGCCGTTCTGCACCAGCGCCGGGAGGCCCACGCATGAACGCCCCGACGAAGACCCCGAAGCCGCTGCAGGATGGCGGCGTGATGAAGCAGCATCTGATCGATCCAGAGATCTGCATCCGCTGCTATACCTGTGAAATGACCTGCCCTCTGGGCGCCATCGAACACGATGACAACAATGTCGTCGTTGATGTCACCAAGTGCAATTTCTGCATGGACTGCATTCCGGTCTGCCCCACAGGGTCGATCGACGAATGGCGTGTGGTGGAACAGCCCTATTCACTGGACGACCAGTACAGCTGGACCGAACTGCCCGAACAACAGGAATTTGCCCAGGCAGCGCTGGCCGAGGATACCGCCGACGACCCGATCGCCGCGCTGCTGGCCGAAGCCCACAAGGGCGCGGGCGGCAAGGCAAAGGCACCGGCGACGGCTGCGAAGCCAACCGTGAACCTGCACAATCTGGGCAAGCCCGCAACCGCGCGGGTGGCTGGCAATTTCCGTCTGACCGGCGATCCGGAACATGACGTGCGCCATATCATCCTGGATTTCGGCGCCCAGCCCATGCCCGTGCTGGAGGGGCAGTCGATCGGTATCATCCCGCCCGGCCTTGATGCCGACGGCAAGGCGCATCTGCCGCGTCTGTATTCCGTGTCCAGCCCGCGTGATGGCGAAAGGCGCGGGTTCAACAACCTGTCGCTGACCGTCAAGCGCGAGGACAAGGGCCTGTGCTCGAACTATGTCTGTGATCTGAAGATCGGTGACGAGGTGCAGGTGACGGGGCCGTTTGGCGCCACCTTCCTGATGCCCGACGATGCACAGGCGCGTATGTTGATGATCTGCACCGGCACCGGATCGGCACCGTTTCGCGGATTTACCATGCGCAAGCAGCGCGGTGGCGCGGCGCCGGGCGAAATGGTCATGTTCTTTGGCGCGCGCCGGCCCGATTCGCTGCCCTATTTCGGCCCGTTGAACAAGGTGCCCGACAGGCTGTTGAAGAAACATCTGGTTTTCAGCCGCATTCCGGGCGCCGACAAGGAATATGTCCAGGACCGGATGATGGTCGAGCAGGACATGATTGCCGAGATGCTGTCCGATCCCAGAACCCATATCTATATCTGCGGGCTGCGCGGGATGGAGCAGGGGGTCGAAGAGGCATTTCGCAATATCGCCGAATCCATCGGCCTGCCTTGGGAGGCCACGCGCGATGCCATGCGCGAGGATGGCCGCTATCATGTTGAAACCTACTGAGCAGGACGAGGCGGGCGGGGGCGCCACGCCGCCTGTTGACCTCGCCTGTTGACCCGGCATGGCGAACGGGCCTAGGTGCGGGCAGCCGCGCATCCCGCGCGCCGCGCGCCGCGCGCCCCACCCGCCCACCCGCGCGCATCGTCCGGCGCGCGGGATGCGCTTTCCGACGTGAAAGGCCCCTTGCGATGTCCACAGCCCCGCTTCAGCCGGATGCCCCCTTTCGCCACGAGATTCGCGTGGGTTGGGGCGATTGCGACCCGGCGCGCATTGCCTATACCGCGCGTCTTCCTGCCTTTGCGCTGGATGCCATCGATGCCTTCTGGGAGCACCATCTGGGCGGCGGGCAGGGGGGCGGCTGGTATCACATGGAGCTCGACCTGGGGTTCGGGACGCCATTCGTGGGCATGTCGCTGGATTTCAGGGCCCCCGTCACGCCCCGCCATCGCCTGGTCTGCACCGTCTGGCCGCAGCGTCTGGGCCGCAGCTCGATCACCTTTCGGGTCGAGGGGCATCAGGATGGTATTCTGTGTTTCGAGGGTCAGTTCACCAATGTCTTTACCCATGCCGGGCGGCTGGAAACCCGAGAACCCCCCGCAGAGGTGCGCCGGCTGATCGAGGGGCTGATTCCGTCAGACGCAGCATAGTGCATCATTTGTTCAGGCATGCGCCGGTTGTGCTGGACAAGGTGCACTATCCTGCTACCCTGCGTTGGCATGAGCGAGATCACGAATTTCAGGGGCGACGATCTGGCGGGCGCCACGGTTGACCCGGGCAGCGACAGCTTGCTGGAACGGGTCGGCGAGCGTGTTCGCGCCGCGCGCGAGCGGCATGGCCTGTCGCGCCGGGCATTGTCAGAGAAATCGGCCGTGTCGCAACGCTATCTGGCGCAACTGGAAGCGGGTGACGGCAATATTTCGATTGCGCTGCTGCACCGGGTGGCGCAGGCGCTGGATCACCGCATCGAATGGCTGCTGGGCGAGGAAGACCCGTGGCATTCGGATGTGCAGCGCGCGACCGAGTTGTTTCGACTGGCAGACAGCGGCACGCGTCAGCGGGTCCTGGAACTGTTGCAGCCGGGCCGTGCCGATGATCTGCGCGCCCGTCGACTGTGTCTGATCGGCTTGCGGGGGGCGGGAAAATCGACGCTTGGCGCGCTTCTGGGCCAACGCCGGGGTGTGCCCTTTGTCGAGTTGAACCGCGTGATCGAAGAGCAAAGCGGTATGCCGATCAACGAGTTGATCGCCTTTTTCGGTCAGGAAGGGTACCGGCGGCTGGAATCCGAGGCGCTGACCCGCGTGATCGCCACGCATGAGACGGTGATTCTGGCCGTTGCGGGCGGTATTGTTGCCGATCCGGAAACATTCTCGCGCTTGATGCAGAATTTCCACACAATCTGGGTCAAGGCCAGCCCGGAAGAGCATATGGCACGGGTCAAGGGGCAGGGCGACCTGCGCCCGATGGCTGGCAACCCCGAGGCCATGGCGCAGTTGCAGGCGTTGTTGCGCGCACGCGACACGCTTTATGCGCAGGCCGAAGCCGCGCTGGATACGGCGGGGCGCAGTGTCGAGCAATCGCTGGAGGAGCTGGTGGCGCTGGTCGATGCCAAGGGGTTCCTGGGCTGAGATGGCGATAGCACCCGCGCCGCTGTTGCAGGCCCTCGCCGGGCATCTGGCCGCCTTGGGCATGGCACCGGGGGGCGGTGCCATGCCTGACCGGGCAGCCGATGACCTGGCCGCAGCGGCGCCTACCGATAGGCTGCCGGCCCGGGCGGTCGTGCTGGGCGAGGGGGGCGGTGCGCCCGGCTGGGCGCGGGCATTGGCGCGGGCCGGTGTTGATACCACCTTGATCGTGCCAGATGACGATGATGCCCGGCGTCTGGCTGACATGCAGGCGCAGGCGGCGGCGCGCGGCGGTCAGGCGCCGGGCTTCACCCTTGGCGCAGAGCCGGCCATGGCGCGCGGCGCGGGGTTGTTGGTAGCGCCGGATCTGGCGGTGGCGCGCCTGCTGCTGCCGGAACTGGTGCCGCTGCTGGCGGCGGATGCGGTTGTCATCAGCGCGGGCGATCTTGACGCGTTGTTGGTGCTTTCGGCGCTTTTGCCGCCCCGGGCACGGCTTGTGGGCATGCATCTGCCGCCCCCGGCATCGGCCAGCGGGGTGGTCGAGATTCTGCCAGCACCGGGTTCAGGGGCCGCAGCCGGGCCGACGCAGGAAGCCGGCAGCGATGGCGCATCTGCCGGGGCTATGGCGATGGCTGCGACGCTGGCCCGGCGCATGGGGCGTTTGGCCGTGTGCTTGCCACCCGGTGTTGCCAGCCCCGCGCTGGCGCTTCTGGGCCGGCTGACCGAAACTGCCGACCGGCTGCTGATGAGCGGCGCCACCCCCTGGGATCTGGATGCGGCGATGGTGGCGGCGGGCTGGGCGCAGGGCCTGTTCCTGCGCGAGGATCAGGCAGGTATTGATCACATGCTGGCCTTGCGCCGCGCCCATGCGCAGGCTGCCGGGCGCGCGGTTCTGCCCATCGCGCCACGCATGCTGGCCGAGGGGCGCATGGGGGTGAAGGGCGGTGTGGGTTGGTATCGGTATCCCGGTGGCGGCGGGCCGGTGGTGGACCCGCTGATGGAAGACATGTGCACCGAAGAGGCGCATTTCGCCCACTGGCGCCGCGCTGTGCCGGATGTGGCAGAGATGCAGGCGCGGCTGGCGCTGGCGGTCATGGACAGTGCCGCGGCGCTGCTGGGCCGGCTGGCCCCATCCACGCTTGACTGCATTGCCGTTCACGCGCTGGGCTTTCCGGCGTCAACAGGCGGACCGTTGCGCCTGGTCATGGCGCTGGGGGCCCGGCTGGACGCGCCGCTTGCCGCCCTGGCCGGAGAGTCGCCCGATCCCTGGGCCGGCGCGCCGGCGCGCGTGGCGCATGCGCGCGCGGTGATGGGCGGTACGGGTCAACCCGCGAACGGATCGTGTTCATAACCCACGCCGGTCAGGAAAAGGCCCTGGGGCGGGGCAACGGTGCCGCAGGCGTTGCGGTCGCGTGCGGCCAGGGCCTGTGCGACGCGGGCGGGCGGCCAGTTGCCCGCGCCCACCCGTTCCAGGGTGCCCACGATCGAGCGTACCTGATTGTGCAGAAATGACCGGGCGCGCAGATGAAAAAGGAATTCCTGCCCGCCGCCGGGCAAGGCGCGTTCCTCGATCTGCAAGGCATCCAGCGTTTTCACCGGCGAGGCGGCCTGACACAGGCTGGCGCGGAAGGTGGTAAAGTCATGCCGGCCAATCAATGCCTGGGCTGCTTCCTGCATGGGCGCCAGAGCCAGCGGGTGGCGCACCTGCCAGACCAGCCCCTGCGCGTGCACCACGGGCGCGCGGCGGCTGATCAGACGATAGGTATAGCGCCGTTCGATGGCGGAAAAGCGTGCGTGAAAGCCGTCATCGACCCGCGCGCAGGCATTCACCGCAACCGGCTGCGGGCGCAGGTGGTGGTTGATCGCCTGCATCAGCCGGTCTGGCGCCCAGTCGCGCGTCAGGTCGGCATGCGCCACCTGGCCGGTGGCATGCACGCCGGTGTCGGTGCGCCCGGCCGCAAAGCTGCGCGGCGCGGCGGGGTCCAGCCGGGCCAGCGCGGCCTCCAGCGCGGCCTGCACCGAGGGCTGGTCGGCCTGCATCTGCCAGCCGTTGAACGGGTGGCCGTTATATTCAATGCGAAGGGCGAAGCGTGGCATGGCGCGGGGTTAGCGCGAAAGTCCGGGCGGGGCAATCGGGGGCGCGACCGCCGATGCGCAGGGGTGTTGCGCCGGAGCGCCGATCAGGCGTCAGCGATGCGCGTGCCGTTGTCGGTGGGAGACAGCCGGCAGGGGGCAAGGGTCAGGTCGCCGCATCCGCTGCAATCCCGGCCAGCCCGGCGCGGTAATCGGGATACCGCAGGGCCACGCCCAGATCGGGGCCCACCCTGACAGAGCGCAGGCGCTTGCTTTCGCTGTAGAAGGACCGGGCCATCGGGCTGAGATCGGCCGTGTGAAACGGGATATCGGGCGGGCAGGGCAGCCCGGTCAGCGCGGCGGCATGGGCAATCACATCCTGTGGCGGCGCCGGCTCTTCGTCGCACAGGTTGAAGGGGCCGGTGGCCTGTTGCGTGGCGGCGGCGGCAATGATGCGGCCCAGATCGGTGACATGGATGCGGTTGAACACCTGCCCGGGCTTGATCACCCGCCGCGCCGTTCCCGCGCGCAACTGGTCGATGGCCGAACGGCCGGGCCCGTAGATGCCGGCGATGCGAAACACCGCCACACCCAGGCCCTGCCTGGCGCCGAACTGCTGCCAGGCCTGTTCGGCCTGCAGCCGGGCGCGGCCCCGGGCGGTGGTGGGGTTGGTCTGGCTGGTCTCGTCCAGCCAGTCGCCGCCCGTGTCGCCATACACGCTGGTTGCCGACATATAGCCCAGCCAGCGCAGGCGGGGCGCGGGCAGCCCGGCCAGAACCGGCAACACCGGATCGCCCGCCTCGTCCGGCGAGACCGAGGTGATCAGATGCGTGGCTTGTGACAGCGCATCGGCCAGCGCCCGCGTCGAGCCGCCTGCCTGCCAGATGACCGGCGCCACACCCTGATCACGCAGTGCCGGGGCGCGCGCGGGGCTGCGGGTGCTGCCCAGAGCCTGCCAGCCGGCCGGCAGCGCGGGGGTCACACGGGCGGCGGCATAGCCGTGCCCGACACTGAGAAGCGTGCTTTCCATGCCCCTGAATATGTCGCGCGGGGCATCGGCGGCAAGCCGCCATGGCGACAGGCATTGCAACGGGCGGTCGGGGCAGGGCTTTCATCCCGTCGGCCGCGCGCCTATTCTGTGGTGAAGTCATGACGGGGGACACATGGTCATCGGCACCATCGCCGGGCAGATCGGCCGCACGGTCGACACAGTCGGTGCCACCGTGTCGGAGGCGTTTTTCGAGCCGGTGTTGCGGCTGGGCGTGACCGGTCTGTCGCGCGCGGGCAAGACCGTGTTCATTACCTCGCTGGTTACGAACCTGCTGGAACCCGCGCGCATGACCGCGCTGACGGCCGCGCAATCGGGGCGTATGAGCGGGGTCTGGCTGCAGCCGCAACCAGACATGACCCTGCCGCGCTTTGACTATGAAACCCATCTGGCCGCCCTGACCGGGCCGCAGCCGCACTGGCCGGAAAGCACCCGTGCGATATCCGAATTGCGGCTGTCCTTTCGGCTGGCGCCCTCTGGCCTGACAGGCATGCTGACTGGCGCCCTGACCGGGCCGCGGCGCATGCATATCGATATCGTCGATTACCCGGGCGAGTGGTTGCTGGACCTGGGGTTGATGGCGCGCAGCCATGCCGATTGGTCGCGCGAGACGCTGGAACGGCTGCAAAACCGGCCGGAAGCGGCGCGCTATCTTGCCCTGATGCGCGAGATCGACCCCGCCGCCCCGCATGACGAGACCGAGGCACGCCGGCTGGCCGCCGCCTTTACCGATTATCTGCACGCCGCGCGCGCTGCCGGCTTGTCTGACTGCACGCCGGGGCGGTGCCTGTGGCCGGGTGATCTGGCGGGCTCGCCGGTGCTGACCTTCGCGCCCCTGCCGGAACCCGCAAACCCCCGCCGCGGCAGCCTGTGGCGCGAGATGCAGCGCCGCTATGATGGTTATTGCCGGCAGGTGGTGCGCCCGTTCTTCGAAACCCATTTCGCCCGCATCGACCGGCAGGTGGTGCTGGTTGATCTGATCGAGGCCGTGCAGCGCGGGCCGGCCGCGCTGGAAGACCTGCGCCGCACCCTGGCCGAGGTGCTGGCCGCATTTCGCCCGGGCGGCAACAGTTTCCTGTCCACCCTGCTGCGCGGCAGGCGTGTCGAGAAAATTTTGTTTGCCGCCACCAAGGCCGACCATCTGCACCATAGCCAACACCCCCAGCTGGGCGCCCTGGCCGAGGCGATGCTGGCCGAGGCACGCGACCGCGCGCGTTTTTCGGGCGCCGAGACGGCGGCGATGGCCATTGCCGCGCTGCGCGCCACGATCGAGGATCAGCGCATTCATCAGGGCCGGCAACTGGATCTGGTCCGCGGGCGGCTCAAGGATGGCCGTCAGGCGGCATTTCACGCGGGCGATCTGCCCGCCGACCCCGCGCGCCTGCTGACCCCCGCGCGGCAGGGCGCCGCAACCTGGCCGGCAGGAGAGTATGCCGCCACGCATTTTGCCCCGCCGCTGCTGGATCGTCGTCCTGGCGAGGGGCTGCCACATATCCGGCTGGATCGTGCCGCGCAATTCCTGCTGGGCGACTGGCTGGCATGAGCGCGCCTTTGACCCGTATCCGGCCAGACAGATGCCCAGAAACCGCAGGTAGCCGATGAGACCGCCAGAAAACAATGCCCGCGGGCCTGTACTGATTGATCTGGGCGATGGCACGCCGCCGCCCGATGTGGCGTCGGCGCCGCCTGTTGATGCAGACGAGCCACCCTTGCAGGGGCGTGCGATGCAGGGCGCGCTGGCCAGCGTGGCGCGGCCGCCGGGCTGGACGGGGCGGCTGATCCTGCTGGGTGGTGGCGGTGTGCTGACCCTGGCGCTGGGTCTTGCCGCCTGGGATTTCGCCGCCACGTTGCTGGCGCGGGTGCCGGCACTGGGCTGGCTGGCGGTGGTGCTGTTGGCCGCGCTGGGGCTGGGGCTGATCGTGCTGGCGGGGCGCGAATGGATGGGCTGGCGCCGGTTGCGCCGCCTGGACGGGCTGCGCGCGCAGGCCGAAGCCGCGCGCAGCGGCCAGGATGCAGCCGCCGCCCGCGATGTTGCCCGCGCGCTGGCCCGGCTGCATGCCGGCACCGGCCAGGCAGCGCCGCATCCTGACCCGCTGGATGAAATCGACGCCGAGGCGATCCTTGATGCGGCCGAGATGCGCTGGCTGTTGCTGGCCGATACCCGCGCCCGCGCCGAGATCGAGCTTGCCGCCCGGCAGGTGGCCATGATCACCGCGCTGGTGCCGCTGGCGCTGGCCGATGTGCTGGCCGCGCTGACGATCAACCTGCGCATGATCCGCCGGATTGCCGAAATCTATGGCGGCCGCGCCGGGGTGCTGGGTGGCTGGCGGCTGGCGCGGGCCGTGGTACTGCACCTGACGGCCACGGGCATGGTGGCGGTAGGCGACGATCTGCTGGGTTCTGTCGCGGGCGGGGGGATGGTGTCGAAACTCTCGCGCCGCTTTGGCGAAGGGGTGGTGAACGGCGCCCTGACCGCGCGCGTTGGCCTGTCGGCAATGGATATCTGCCGCCCGCTGCCCTTTCGCATGGCCGCGCGCCCGGGGCTGCATGCGCTGATGGGCCGGGCACTTTCCGGTGTGTTTCAGCGTGGCTGACCGGGCGCGTTGGGGGCGGGCCGGCGTGACAAAAATACAAGCACACCATTGCACACCGGTCTCGGCCCGCCTGATCTGGCAATGCACCCTTGAAACGGCGTGCCGGACAGGCAAATCGATCATTACGGGCATATCGATGGATCATGCCCGGCGGCCTGCCGCCGTTCTTGCCCTTGCCTGTTGCCCTGCAGCCCGGACCCGCCATGCCCCAGATCGCCGATCACCCGCTTCGCTATCAGTTGACGAACGAGTTGCATGCCCGCCCCGCGCCGCAGGTGCCTGTGCCCGGCACAGCGGTGTTTCTGGCGCTCAAGCCGGTGTCCGACGCCGCCGCGCGTGACCGCAAACAGGACCGCGCACACCTGGAGGCGTTACTGGACCGTCACGGCGCACCCCATCCCGCGCCCGGGGCCACGCATCACGGCTGCACGCTGGGGCGCCTGGGCCTGAAATGGGAAAATCATACCGAATTCACCACCTACACCGTCTTTGCCGCCGGGGCGCCTGACCGGGCCTTTGACCCGGCCGGCTTTGACATGTTGCCTGCCGACTGGGTCGATGCCGCGCCGGGCGTGCGCATGACCTCGATCCTGTTCATCGTGCAGCCGACCCCCCTGCGCGCCGACGGGTCAGAGGATGAGGACGCGCTGGAAAAGCGGCTGGACGACTGGTTCGAGGCCGAAAGCCTGGCGGCGGGGCGGGTGCTGGATGGGTCGGCCATCGTGGCGTCCGATTTCCGCATCGATCCCGCCGGGCATATCCGCATGGCGGTTTTCGTGCAGCCGGGCACTGGCCCGCGCCGCGTGGGGCGCATCGTGCAGCGGTTGTGCGAGATCGAGACCTACAAGACCATGTCGATGCTGGGTCTGGCACGCGCGCGGCAGGTTTCGGCCGAAATGGGGCAGCTGGACCAGCAGTTGAGCGCGCTGATCGACGGCATGGCAAAGGGGCTGTCCGGGGCGGGGTCGGCGGGAACGGTGCCGGACCGCAACCCGCTGGGCACGCAACTGGCAGCGCAAGAGGCGCTTGACCAGTTGATGGCAGTTTCGGCCGAGCTGGAGCGGCTGGAGGTTTCGGCCTCGTTTCGCTTTGGCGCCACGCGCGCCTATGAGGCACTGGTGCACGCCCGCATCAATGCGCTGCGCGAGGCGCGCTATCGTGGCCGGCAGACGCTGGAAGAATTCATGCAGCGCCGCTATGATCCCGCCATGCGCACCGTCGCGGCGGCCGAGGGGCGGCTGGCGACCCTGTCGAACCGCGCGCAACGTGCCAGCCGGTTGCTGAGCACCCAGGTCGAGGTGGCCCGATCGGCGCAGAATCAGGCGTTGCTGCGCAGCATGGATCAACGCTCTGACCTGCAGTTGCGGCTGCAGCGCACGGTCGAGGGGCTGTCGGTCGTGGCGATCAGCTATTACGCTGTCGGGCTTGCGGCCAATCTGGTGATGCCATTGACGCAGGCCGCCGGGCTGGGGCGCATCGGCACCATGGCGCTGATCACGCCGGTGGTGATTGGTCTTGTGTGGGTTCTGGTGCACCGCGTGCGCAAAAGCCTGACCGGGCGCGATTCGGCCTGACAGGGCCGAAT
>JAFIED010000110.1 GCA_020832805.1 Pararhodobacter sp. | reverse complement strand
TCCTTGAACGCCAGCAGCTTGTGATAGCCGCGCGCCACGGCCAATTTCAGTGCCTTGTCATCGATCCTGTCCAGCATCCGGTGATACCGCTTTGCAAGACGTTTGCCCTGATAGGCCACAAGATGCTGGGCACGAAAGGCGATGGGATCGGTGATCGGCGTCACCTGTGCCGCGGGCCGCGCCAATTTCGCGGCGGCATCGGCATCGGTGACGGCCCAGCGGCCGATCTCGAAGGCGCGCAGATTGGCCTCGACCGCAGCGCCATTCAGCGTGATTGCCTCGCGGATGGCCTGCAAGGTCACGGGGATCAACCCCATCTGCCAGGCACCGCCAAAGACCATCATGTTGGAATAGATTGAATCGCCCATCGTGGCGCGGGCCAGTTCGGATGCATCGAACAACGCCAGCCGATCCCGCAGGCGGGCCTCAAGTGCGACTTGCAAATCCTTGACTGGCAACTGAAATTCAGTGTTCCGCGTGAAGTCGCCGGTGATGATCTCATGGGCATTGACCACACCCCCCGTTTGACCCGTGGTCATCAGGGCCAGTGTCCTGGCGCCCGCCGTGACCACCAGATCGCCGCCGATGACGCAATGCGCCTCGCCCACGGCCACGCGCACGGCGCTGATATCCTCGGGCCGATTGGCAAGCCGCAGGTGGATATGCACCGCGCCGCCTTTTTGCGCCAGCCCGGCCATCTCCATCATCGCCGCGCCCTTGCCGTCGATCTGCGCGGCCTGCGCCAGTACCGCGCCGATTGTCACGCCGCCGGTGCCGCCCACGTTATGCGTGCCGTCGATCGCGGGCAGCGCGGGTTCGGGCAGGTCCGGCATGTCCAGCGCGCGGGTGGCGGATTTCTTTACCTTGGCCCCCTTCAGCGTGACAAAGGAGGGGCAGAAGCCCTTGAGACAGCTGAAATCCTTGTTGCAGCTTGACTGGTCGATCGCGCGCTTGCGGCCCAGTTCGGTTTCCACCGGCACGATGGACACGCAGTTCGACTGCACGCCGCAATCGCCGCAGCCCTCGCAGACATCGGTGTTGATGAAGACGCGCTGGTCAGGGTCCGGAAACTGGCCGCGCTTGCGCCGGCGGCGTTTTTCGGCAGCGCAGGTCTGGACGTAAACAATGGCTGACACGCCTTTGATCTGGCGATATTTTTCCTGAACCTGCATCAGATTGGCACGCTCGAACTTTTCCACCTCACGCGGAAAGGCGGCAGGGTTGATATCCTCTTTCTCGTCATAGACCAGCGCGACGTGCTGCACCCCCATCGCCACCAGTTCGCGCGCGATTCGGTCGGCACTCAAGCCGCCTTCGTTCTTTTGCCCGCCGGTCATGGCGACGGCGTCGTTGAACAGGATCTTGTAGGTGATGTTGGTCCCGGCGGCCAGCGCGGCGCGGATCGCCTGGATGCCGGAATGGTTATACGTGCCGTCGCCCAGGTTCTGGAACACATGATCGCGGGTAGAGAAATGCGACTCGCCGATCCAGTTCGCCCCTTCGGCGCCCATATGGGTGAAGCCCGTGGTTTCCCGGTCCATCCATTGCACCATGTAATGACAGCCGATCCCGGCATAGGCGCGGCTGCCCTCGGGCAATTTGGTTGAGCTGTTATGCGGGCAGCCCGAGCAGAAATACGGGATGCGCGCGGCAATCTCGGGCGTGTTCTCGGCCCGGCGCACCTCGGCCAGTCTTGCCAGCCCGGCCTTGATGCTGTCGCTCTCGCGCCCCTCTTCCAGGAAGATCGCGCCCAGCTTTTCGGCAATCATCACCGGGTCCAGCGCATAGCGGGTGGGGAACAGCTCCAGCCGGCGGCCGTTTTCCCAGGTATCGCCCTTGTGCCAGCCATAGACGCGGCGCCCGCGGCGGTCATCAAAAATGGCTTCCTTGACCTGCACCTCGATCAGCTTGCGCTTTTCCTCGACGACGATGATCAGCTCCAGCCCCTCGGCCCAGTCGTGAAAGCCGGTCATGTCCAATGGCCAGGGCTGGCCGACCTTGTAGGTGGTGATACCCAGCCGTTCGGCCTGATCCGCGTCAATGCCCAGCAACCGCAGCGCATGCACCAGATCCAGCCAGTTCTTGCCCGCCGCCACCAGGCCGATCTTCGCCCCGGGCTTGCCCCAGACGCGGCGGTCCATCCGGTTGGCATGGGAAAACGCCTCGGCCGCAAAGCGCTTGTGGTCGATCATGCGCGCTTCCTGCGCGTGCGGCGTGTCGATCAGGCGGATGTTCAGCCCGCCTTCGGGCATGGGAAAGTCACCCGGCGTGACAAATTGCATCCGGTGCGGGTTGCCATCGACCACGGCGGTGGCCTCGATCGTGTCCTTCATCGTCTTCAGGCCGACCCAGAGGCCGGAAAAGCGGCTCAGCGCATAGGCATAATGGCCGTAGTCAAGAATCTCCTGCACCCCTGCGGGGCTGACCACAGGCATATAGGCATCGACCATCGCCCAGTCCGACTGATGCAGCACGGTCGAGCTTTCGCCCGTGTGATCGTCGCCCATGGCCATGATCACGCCGCCATGCGGCGCTGTACCGGCCATGTTCGCATGCCGCATCACATCGCCCGAACGGTCAACGCCCGGCCCCTTGCCGTACCACAGTGCAAAGACGCCGTCATGCTTCCCCTCGCCGCGCAATTCCGCCTGCTGGGTACCCCAGATGGCGGTGGCGGCCAGATCCTCGTTCAGTCCTTCCTGGAAAAGAACCTGCGCGGCTTCCAGCTGACGGCGCGCCCGGCTCATCTGCAGATCCACCGCACCCAGCGGGCTGCCCCGATAGCCAGACACATAGCCCGCCGTGTTCAGCCCCGCCGCTACATCGCGCGCACGTTGCGCCAGCATCAACCGTACCAGCGCCTGCGTGCCGTTCAGCAATACCGGCGATTTCTCCAGATCGAACCGGTCCTGCAGGCTGACTGTCTGCTTGCCCATTTTCCCCTCCCAGGTCGTATGCGGCATTCGGCCCTGTCGCGGCCCGTAGAGTGTCATTATAGGTCAAAAAAGCTGACCTTTGAAGTTATTTTGCTGAAAGCTCGCTTTCTTGCGATCCATTTCTCGCCTAGAAGAAAGCACACTGATACTGGTGGTCAATCGAACGGATCGTGCCCGATGGACTGGGACAAGCTTAGAATCTTTCACGCGGTTGCCGATGCCGGCAGTCTGACACATGCGGGCGATGCCCTGGGCCTTAGCCAATCTGCGGTCAGCCGGCAGATTCGCGGGCTGGAAGAGGGGCTTGGCACGATTCTCTTTCATCGTCACGCGCGCGGGCTGATTCTGACCGAACAGGGCGAATTGCTGTTCGACGCAACGCGCGCCATGTCAAAGCGGCTTGAAACAGCCACCGCACGCATCCGCGACAGCGAGGAAGAGGTGTTTGGCGAATTGCGCGTGACAACCACCACGGGCTTCGGCACCTTGTGGCTGGCGCCTCGTCTGCCCGCGCTTTACGCCCGCTATCCGGATCTGAAGATTGACCTGATGCTGGAAGAGCGCGTGCTGGACCTGCCGATGCGCGAGGCCGATGTCGCCATCCGCATGAAAGAACCCAGCCAGGCCGACCTGATCCGCAAGCGATTGATGAGTGTGCGCATGCGGTTGTACGCAACGCCGGAATACCTGCGCGCCAATGGCAAACCGCAGACAATTGCCGACATGGCATCAATGCGGCTGATCAGCCAGGGCCTGTCGGCCACCCAGGTTTCGGCAGGTGCCGCGCTGGTGCGCGAACTGCTGACGGCGCCGTTGCGATCGACCTTTACGGTCAACAACTATTTCGGTGTCTTGCAGGCCGTCCTGGCCGATCTGGGCATCGGCCTGCTGCCTGATTACCTGACCGAGGACTTTCCCGCCCTGGTACGCGTGCTGCCAGAGATCGAAAGCGCAGAGGTGCCGGTCTTTCTGGCCTATCCCGAAGAGTTGCGCCATTCCAAGCGGATATCGGCCTTTAGGGATTTCGTGCTGGAAGAAGTGATCGCATATCGGCGCAACCGCAGCACGGCCCCAGCCGACGGCTGACCGTCCAACGTCGAGCAAGCGGGTTTGCCGGACAGGGTTTGCCGCATAGGCTGGCCGCATCATGCCCAGGCGGTAACTCAGCGCTGCGCAACGCCATGCCATGGCCATGTTTTCAGCAGAAGTTCGGCATATTTTTCGCTATCTTGCAGGCAAGACGCGCCGGAACCAGCCCGAAACAGCGACAGGAGCGCAGCGCATGTCACCCGTATACCCCCTTGATCCTGACACTCTGCTGCTGCCTGTTTCCCGGGCGCGCGCGATCGCCACGCCGCATGCTCAGGCCTATCAGGCAGCAGACCCTTATCCGCATGGCAGTTTCGACGATTTCCTGCCAGCTGAAATTCTGGACCGTGTCAGGGACGAGCTGCGCGACCTGCCCGAGGCCGAGATGATGTTCAACCGCCCGCAGGAGAAACTGAAATCAAGCTATCAGCCAGAGCGGCTGAAACCATACACCCGCAGCCTGCTTCAATCCCTGAACTCGAAACATTTTCTTGCTTTTCTGGAGGAGCTGACCGGCATCGAGGGCCTGATACCGGACCCGTATTTTGCTGGCGGCGGCATCCATGTGGTGGCCAATGGCGGGCATCTGGATATCCACGCCGACTTCAACCACCACGGCAAACTGAATCTGGAACGGCGTCTGAACGTGCTGATCTACCTGAATCGCGACTGGCGAGAGGAATGGGGGGGCTCGTTCGAGATCTGGGACAGGAACATGCAGGAAAAGCTGTCCAGTTTCGTGCCGCAGTTCAACCGAATGGTGTGTTTCTCTACCGGGTCGGATACCTGGCACGGCAACCCCGAGCCGGTCAATCACCCCGATGGCGAGCCGCGCCAGTCAATCGCGCTGTATTACTACACCTCGACCTGGGACACGACGCGCAAGGCCCATACCACCTTGTTTCGTCCGCGCCCCGGAACCGCTGACAAGAAAGACAGGATTATTGCCCGCCACGCGGTCTTGCAGGATATCCTGCCACCCGTGATCTATCGGCGCCTCGGTCACCGGCTTCAGCGGTGGGGAATCTAGCCCGCACCATGGACCATGCCCCCTGCCCCGCAGCACACGCGATGGTTGAGGTGAGGCATGCGCGCAACGCATCGCCGATATGTTACGATTGCAGCGATGATTTTCTTGCGCAAGTGAAGTGATACGCCTATTTATTGATCAAGGCATCAATGATGTTGGTGTCTTACCTCCCTGTTGGACTTCGGCCGAGCTTCATGCTCGGCCTTTTTTTTGCTCAATTGCGGCGATTGCCGTTGCATCACCGGGCTTTGGGCAGAACGGCTGCGCCTGTAACGACCCTGTTCGCAGCATGCCGCTTGCCCCTTTCACCATCGCGGGCTTTGCCGTAAGACGCAGTGTCATATGTGACCTAATCAGCATGGCACCATGACCGAACCCCGGATCACCCCCGAGTTGATCGCTGCGCACGGGCTCAAGCCCGATGAATACGACCGCATCGAACAGATCATCGGCCGCACGCCCACGTTCACGGAACTGGGCATCTTTTCGGCCATGTGGAACGAACACTGTTCCTACAAGTCATCAAAGAAATGGCTGCGCACCCTGCATACCGAGGGGCCGCAGGTGATCTGCGGGCCGGGCGAGAATGCGGGCGTCGTCGACATCGGCGAGGGGCCTGACGGCAAGCCGCTGGCGCTGATCTTCAAGATGGAGAGCCACAACCACCCCAGCTATATCGAGCCCCATCAGTGCGCTGCCACGGGTGTGGGCGGTATCCTGCGCGATGTGTTTACCATGGGTGCGCGGCCCATTGCGGCGATGAACGCGCTGTCCTTCGGCGAACCCGCACATCCAAAGACCGCCCATCTGGTGCGCGGCGTGGTCGAGGGGATCGGCCATTATGGCAACTGTTTCGGCGTGCCCAACGTGGGCGGCGAGGTGCGCTTTCATCGCGCCTATAACGGCAATTGCCTGGTCAACGCCTTTGCCGCCGGGCTGGCCGAGGCCGACAGCATCTTCTATTCCGCCGCCTCGGGTGTCGGCATGCCGGTTGTCTATCTGGGTGCCAAGACCGGGCGCGATGGCGTGGGCGGCGCCACCATGGCCTCGGCCGAGTTCGACGACACGATCGAGGAAAAACGCCCCACCGTGCAGGGCGGCGACCCCTTTACCGAAAAACGCCTGCTCGAGGCCTGTCTGGAGCTGATGCACTCTGGCGCCGTGATCTCGATCCAGGACATGGGCGCCGCCGGTCTGACCTGCTCTGCCGTCGAGATGGGCGACAAGGGCGGGCTGGGCATCAAGCTGGAACTGGACCGCGTGCCCTGCCGCGAGACCGGCATGACGGCCTATGAGATGATGCTCTCTGAAAGTCAGGAGCGCATGTTGATGGTGCTCAAGCCCGAGAAAGAGGCCGAGGCACGCGCGATCTTCGAGAAATGGGATCTGGATTTTGCCGTTGTCGGCGAAACCATCCCCGAAGACCGTTTCCTGATCTTGCAGGGCAACACGGTCATGGCTGATCTGCCCCTGTCAAAACTGTCATCCGAAGCGCCGGAATATGACCGCCCCTGGGTTGAAACCCCGGCCGCCGACCCGTTGGGCCCGGTGCCGGGGCTGGACCCCATCGACGGGTTGAAGGCGTTGCTTGCCAGCCCGAACCATGCGCACAAGGCCTGGGTCTGGGAACAGTATGACCACATGGTCATGGGCGATACGGTGCGTGCGCCGGGCCTGGGGGCCGGCGTGGTGCGTGTGCACGGCACCGAAAAGGCTATCGCCTTTACCGCTGACGTGACGCCGCGCTATGTCCAGGCCAATCCGGTTCAGGGTGGCCGGCAGGCCGTGGCCGAGGCGTATCGCAACCTGTGTGCCGTGGGCGCGCGGCCGCTGGCCAGCACCGACAACCTGAATTTCGGCAACCCCGAAAAGCCCGCGATCATGGGCCAGCTGGTCGGCGCCATCCAGGGTATCGGCGAGGCGTGCCGCGCGCTGGACATGCCGATCGTATCGGGCAATGTCTCGCTGTACAACGAAACCGACGGCAACCCCATTCTGCCCACGCCCACCATCGGCGCCGTGGGTTTGCTGGACAGCCTTGACGACCTGATCGCCGGCCACCCGCAAACAGGTGACTGGGCGCTGGTCATCGGTGAAACGACGGGCCATCTGGGCCAGTCCGCCATCCTGGCCGAGGTTTTCAACCGCGAGGAGGGCGACGCGCCGCCCGTCGACCTGCAGGCAGAAAGGCGCCACGGTGAATTTCTGCGCGCCAACCGCGCCCTGATCCACGCCGCCACCGACCTGTCCGACGGGGGGCTGGCCCTGGCCGCTTTCGAGATGGCCGAGGGCGCGGGACTGGGCCTGACACTGGATGCCGGCGACACCCCCACCCTGTTTGGCGAGGATCAGGCCCGCTATCTGGTTGCCTGTGGTTTCGATCAGGCCGAGGCATTGATGGTTGCGGCCGCTCAGGCCGAGGTGCCGATCCAGGCCGTGGGGCGCTTTGGCGGTGACAGCGTGCGCCTTGGCAACAGCGAGGCACCGCTTGCGGCCTTGTCGGCCCTGTGGCGCAAAGCCTTTGCGCAAGCCATCGGCGACGCTTGATCCACCCCACCGGCAGGATTACCTTTCAGCCACAAGCCAAGGAGCAGCCATGGCCATTACGGCATCTGAACTGGAAACACTGCTGCGGGAAGCCTTCCCGCAGGGCAAGGTCACGATCACCGACCTGGCAGGTGACGGCAATCATTATGCTGCCGAAGTGATCGACGACAGCTTTCGCGGCAAGAACCGCGTGCAGCAACAGCGCGCGGTCTATGCCGCGCTGAAGGGCAAGATGGATGGCAGCCAGGGCGAATTGCACGCGCTGGCCCTGACCACCAGGGCACCGGACTGAGCGATGGTACATGTAATCCTGGCGACGCTTGTTCTGGTCGCGCTGGCCCTGGTGCTGGGCCGGTCGCGCGCCGGCAGGCATGACGACGACGATGATGACGACAACAGCCCGGGCGGGCCACGCCGCAGGCGCGTCCGGCTTCGTGCCGATTCACCGAACCATCCCCGCAACAACATGAGGGACCCAAGATGAGCGCGCAGGAACAGATTCGCGATACGGTCGAAAAGAACGACGTCGTGCTGTACATGAAGGGCACCAAGACCATGCCGCAATGTGGCTTCTCCAGCCGCGTGGCCGGTGTGCTGAATTTCATGGGTGTCGATTTTGTCGATGTGAACGTGCTTGCCGATGAAAGCATCCGCCAGGGCATCAAGGACTTTTCCGACTGGCCGACGATTCCGCAGCTTTACGTCAAGGGCGAATTCGTCGGCGGGTGTGACATCATCACCGAAATGACCCTGTCCGGCGAACTGGACGAGCTGTTGAGCGCCAAGGGGGTCAGTTTCGACAAGGACGCCGCCGACAAGATCCGTGAGGCGAACGCGTAACCATTCCACCCGCCCCCACAAGGGCCGGAGCGATCCGCGCCCGGTGTGACTGTTCCGGTGCGGCATAGTTCCGCCCGGCATAAACCTGCGAATCTGAAAGGGGCACCACATCAGCATTCGGTGTCCCGCCCGGTTTCATCACAGTGACGGCGCCAGCGGGTTGGCCCGGGCGGCAGACCTGTGTCGCCCGCTTTGCCAGGCCGGCGCCGTAAAGCGGGCTAGCGCCTTTCTTCAACCTGCTCTGCCAGCGCCTCGGCGCGGGCAGCCAGTTCGGCCAGCGTGTCAGCCATTGCCTGGGGCACCACAGGCACCTCGACCCGGGCGGGTTCGGGGCGTGGGGCGCTGCGCAACCGGGAAATCTCTGCCTGCGCCGCTTCCAGTTCAGCCTCTGCCGATTGCGCCCGTTCTTCGCTGCCCGCAACCTTGTCGGCCAGCATCAGCCCCGCCATCAGCAGCATGCGCGCCTCTGGCAACCGGCCGATCTGTTCGATCAGCTGGCGGGCCTCAGCGTCAAGCAGGGCGGCGGCGGCATGCAGAAACTGCTCCTCACCCGCCTGACAGGCCACATCAAAACTCTTGCCGCCGATGGTGATGGTTTCTTCAGGCATGCGCTCTCCTTGAACGATGTCAGGCTTCGCGGCTTTCTGCGGCCAGCAGCGGTTTCAGTTCGGCGAGGATCTCTTCCATTTCGGCCATCTCGGCGCGACGTTCGGCCTGCAGCGCCTCCAGTTCGGCCGCGATGGACTGGTTGACCAGCTTCGATTCCATCGCCCCCGCCTCGCTGGCTTCGCGCAAGGCCGTATTCGCCTCGATCAGCCGGGCATTCGCCTTTTTCAGACGCAGCATTTCCAGACTTTGCAGGTCCAGTTGCTCGGTCAGCCGCGCCAGACGCCGTTCCAGCTGGGCAATGGTCGTTTCCTGCCGCTGCTTGACCTGATGCACCCTTTCGGACAACTGCGCGTTCGCGCTGCGTTCCTTTTCCAGCGCCTCGCGCAGCTTCGCCACACCGGCCCCTTCTTCGGGGACGGGCGCGGCACCGGCCCGTGCATGCTGCTCCAACCCACGGGCGATGCGGTCCAGCGCGCTGGAAAGCCGGCGTTCAAGTGCGGCGATATCGCTCATTCACGCTCCTCCTGGCGGGGGCAGTTGCCAATGCGAATCGACAGGCCATTGCTGACCCCTGCCCTGCCGTTCCAGATTACGACCATTCCCCGCCCTTTCCAACCGATCGCCCGCCGCATGCGCTTGATCTTGCACCGGAGCCTGTTATGACGCCACCGAACCGGTTTGAAAAGGATGCCTGCCTTGGATATCGCCACGCTGATCGCCCAGCACCCTGACCACTGGCAACGCGCCTGTGCCATCCGCATGCTGGCCATGGATGCGGTCGCGGCCGCCAACTCGGGGCATTCCGGCATGCCCATGGGCATGGCCGATGTTGCCACCGTGCTGTTCGAAAAGCATCTCAAGTTCGATGCCGCCGTCCCTGACTGGCCTGACCGGGACCGTTTCATCCTGTCCGCCGGCCATGGCTCGATGCTGCTGTACGCGCTGCTGCATCTGACCGGTTACCAGGACATGACGCTGGAACAGCTGCGCAACTTCCGCCAGTCGGGCGCCATTACCGCCGGCCATCCCGAATACGGGCATGCCAAGGGCATTGAACCCACGACCGGCCCGCTGGGCCAGGGGCTGGCCAATGCCGTGGGCTTTGCCATGGCCGAGGAATCACTGCGCGCCCGTTTCGGCGCCCCCCTGCAGGATCATCAAACCTGGGTGATCGCGGGCGATGGCTGCCTGATGGAAGGCGTCAGCCACGAGGCGATCGGGCTTGCCGGACGCCAGAAACTGTCTCGTCTGGTGGTTTTGTGGGATGACAATGGCATCACCATTGACGGGCGCGTCGATATTGCCTGCGTCACCGATCAGAAAGCGCGGTTCGCTGCTGCCGGCTGGGATGTCTTCGAATGCGACGGGCACGATCCCGCCGATATCGACCGCGCCTTGGGCGCGGCCAAGGCCAGCCCGCGCCCGGCAATGGTGGCATGCCGTACCCATATAGCACTGGGATCCAGCGCGCAGGACACGTCCAAGGGCCATGGCGCGCTGACCGATGCGCAACTCATCGCCGACACCCGCGCGACCTATGGCTGGGATCATGAACCGTTTGTCATTCCCGCCGAAATCAAGGCCCAATGGGAAGCCATCGGCACCCGCGGCCAGACCGCCCGCCAGGAATGGGAGGCCCGGCTGGCCGCGGCCCCTGCCGCACGCCGGAGCGCTTTCACGCGCGTCTTTGCCGGTGAGTTGCCGTCAAGACTGCCCGGCGTGATCCGCAAGCTGAAAAAGGACGCCAGCGACAGCGCGCCCAAGCTTGCGACCCGTGCGGCCTCTGAAAAGGTTCTGGGCGCGGTCAACCCGGTGATGGCCGAAATGCTGGGCGGTTCGGCCGATCTGACAGGGTCGAACAATACCAAGACGCCGGGTCTGGGCGTATTCGGACCCGAAGACCGCAAGGGCCGGCATGTTCACTATGGTATTCGCGAACATGGCATGGCCGCGGCGATGAACGGCATGGCGCTGCATGGCGGCATCCGCCCCTATGGCGGCACCTTCATGGCCTTTACCGATTACGCCCGCCCTGCCATGCGGCTTTCGGCGCTGATGGGTCTGCCGGTGGTCTATGTGATGACGCATGACAGCATCGGCCTGGGCGAGGATGGGCCAACCCATCAGCCGGTCGAGCATCTGGCGATCAGCCGCGCCACGCCGAACACGCTGGTTTTCCGCCCCGCCGATCTGGTGGAAACCGCCGAGGCTTGGGAGATTGCGCTGCAACAGCAGGCCACGCCCTCGGTTCTGTCCCTGACCCGCCAGGGCGTGCCGGCAGTTAGAAAGACCCATACCAACCGCAACCTGTCAAGCCAGGGCGCCTATGTCCTGGCCGAGGCCGAGGGCAGACGTCAGGCGATCCTGATTGCAACCGGATCTGAGGTGGCGATCGCGCTGGCGGCGCGCGATCTGCTTCAGGCCGACGGCATCGGTACGCGCGTGGTATCCATGCCCTGCATGGAATTGTTTGCCGCCCAGCCAGAGGCGTATCGCCGCCGCGTGCTGCCCGCCGGGCCCGTGCGCCTGGGCATCGAGGCCGCAGTGCGCGCCGGCGGCTGGGATCGCTGGTTGACAGGCGAACGCGGGCGCAAGGCCGATTTTCTGGGCATGGAAGGTTTCGGCGCCTCGGCACCGGCCGAGGTGCTGTACCGCGAATTCGGCATCACTGCCGAGACGGCGGCGGAACGGGTGCGCGCCTTGCTATGATTCCCAGGGGCCGGGGGGGGGGGGGGGGGGGGGGGGGGGGGGGGGGGGGGGGGGGGGGGGGGGGGGGGGGGGGGGGGG
>JAFIED010000109.1 GCA_020832805.1 Pararhodobacter sp. | reverse complement strand
GGGCTGTGGAGGGGCGCGCGGGACCGCGCCCCCGTGCCCGCGGGGGCCGGCCGCGGGGGGGCCGGCGCGGGTCATCACCGGCCGGGTCGGCCCAGCCGCCCGATCGCCGCAGCACTGTCCAGCATGCGCACGGCATAGGCCCATTCGTTGTCATACCAGGCCAGCACGCGCAGCAGATTGCCGCCCGTCACCCGTGTCTGGCCGGGGTCGATCACCGCCGAATGCGGATCATGGTTGAAATCGGCGCTGACATTGGGGTGTTCGGTCACGCCCAGGATACCCTTCAGCGGCCCGTCAGCGGCCGCCGCGCGCAGGCCGGCGTTGATGGCGTCGGCGGTGGTGTCGCGCGTGGTATGCACCGTCAGATCGACCGCCGAGACATTGGCCGTGGGCACGCGCAGCGCCACCCCGTCCATCCTGCCCGCCAGATCCGGCAGCACCAGCCCCACGGCCTTTGCCGCGCCGGTTGTGGTGGGGATCATGCTGAGTGCCGCGGCGCGGGCGCGGTACAGGTCCTTGTGCAGCGCGTCCAGCGTGGGCTGGTCGCCGGTATAGGCGTGCACGGTCGTCATGAAACCCTTTTCGATGCCCACCGTTTCATGCAGGACCTGCGCCACGGGCGCCAGGCAGTTGGTGGTGCAACTGGCGTTCGAGATGATGCGGTCTTCCGCGCGCAGATCGGTGTGATTCACGCCATAGACAATTGTGCGGTCGGCGCCTTTTGACGGGGCCGAAACCAGCACGCGTGTCGCGCCGCCCTCCAGATAGACGCGCGCCTTGTCGGCATCCTTGAAGACGCCGGTGCATTCCAGCACCACATCGACATCGTGCCAGTCCAGATCGGCGGGATTGCGCGCAGCAGTGGTGCGGATGGGGCCGCGGCCGATGTCGATGCTGTCGCCCGTCACGGTAACGGTGCCCGGAAAGCGGCCATGCACCGAATCAATGCGGAGCAGATGCGCGTTGCTGTCCACCGGGCCGAGATCGTTGATGGCGACGATCTCCAGATCCTGCCGGTCAAGTTCTGCCAGGGCGCGCAGCGTCAGCCGACCGATACGCCCGAACCCATTGATTGCCAGTCTTGTGGTCATGGTGCCCTCCTGAGCGGTGTCTTTCAGGATAAGCATTGGTGGCGCTAGCATCAACCGGTGTGCCGGGCATGGTCTGACGCGGCATCAGGCGCCGCCGCGGCGGTCAGCAGATCATGCAGCCTGCCGCGCGTGTGGGTCTGGCCGGGGTGTAGCCCTGCGCCATCAGCCGCAGCATGCCGCCGTCCACGGTGATGACCGGGACCGGCAGGTGGCGGGCCAGTACCTGCCCGGCGCGGCTGGTCCGGTTCCCCGAGCGGCAGATCAACGCCACCGGCTGCCCCGGCTGCATATGCGGCGCCAGCGCGCGCAGGAAACTGGCCGGGTCGTCAAAGGGAATCAGGCGTGCGTTGGGCAGCACGCCGGTTTCCACCCATTCATGCGGCTGCCTGATATCGACCAGCAGCACCGGCGCGCGCTCCAGTTCTGCTGCCTGCGGGGCGGCATGCAGAAGCTGCTGCGCGGCCAGCGGCAAGGGCGACAGGGCAAGAAGCAGGGCGATGACAAGGCGCATGATCAAGCCTTTGCGGGAATCCACTGGTGTTGCATAGCAGGGCGGGACACCGGGCAGCAGGTGGCGCCATGCCGCAGGGCGCGCCAAGGGCCGGCAGCCAGCATGCGCCGACCACGCAAAAAGGGGGCATGCGCCCCCTTTCCGGTCATGCCGGTGGCCGTCATCATGCCGTTGGTCAGATCAACCGGCCCATTGCTGCCGCCACATCGGCCATGCGGCAGGAAAAGCCCCACTCGTTGTCGTACCAGGCAAGCACCCGCACCGTGCGCCCGCCGACAACCTTTGTCTGGTCCGGGGCAAAGATCGATGAAAAGGTGGTGTGGTTGAAATCGACCGAGACCTTGGGTTCGGGGTCATAGGTCAGCAGCGCGCCCATGGCTCCGGCGGCGGCCTTGCGCACCACCTCGTTGACCTCGTCCCGGGTGACATCGCGCGTGGCGACAAAGGTCAGATCCACGGCCGAGACATTCGGCGTGGGCACGCGGATTGCGGTGCCGTCCAGGCGCCCGGCCAGTTCCGGCAGCACCTCGCCCAGGGCCTTTGCCGCACCGGTCGAGGTGGGAATCATCGCCATTGCCGCGGCGCGGGCGCGGTACAGATCGGCGTGCCGGCGGTCCAGCGTGGGCTGGTCGCCGGTGTAGCTGTGAATCGTGGTCATGATGCCGGATTCGATGCCGATGCCTTCGTGCAGCACCTTGGCCAGCGGCGCCAGGCAGTTGGTGGTGCAGGACCCGTTCGACACCACCAGATGCTCGGCCAGCAACTCGCGGTGGTTGACGCCGTAAACCACGGTCTTGTCGACATTCTTTGCCGGCGCCGAAACCAGTACGCGCTTGGCGCCGCGCGTCAGATGCACCGCGGCCTTGTCGCGCGCGTTGAACTTGCCGGTGCATTCCAGCACGATATCGACGCCCTGCCAGTCAAGCTCGGCCGGGTCATAGGTGGAAAACACCTTGATGGGCCCGCGCCCCAGGTCCAGCGTGTTGCCCTCGACCCTGATCTGGCCAGGAAAACGCCCGTGCACGCTGTCATATTTCAGCAGATGGGCGTTGGTCTCGATGGGGCCGGTTGCGTTGATCGCCACCACCTCGACATCGTTGCGCGCGCTTTCGGCGATATGCGCCAATGTGCAGCGCCCGATGCGGCCGAACCCGTTGATCCCGATGGTGACTGTCATAAGCGATCTCCCGCGCCAGCGTCTTGTTGCGCGCGGCGCAACGTGCAACCGGTCCCTTTCAGGGCCCGCGGTCAGTGCGCCACGCCACCTGGTGGTGTGTATACCTTTGTGACCGGGCCAAAGAAAGGCGGAATGATGCCAATTCTGTCGTTTTTGCAAGGCGTTAGCGCAAACCGCAGCCGTTAGCGCAAACGCCTGTGGCCCAGGGGCATGCCGCCGACGATCCCGCTGCCCCTGTCCGCGCAGTCATTCCGGCTTTGATCTTGCGCGCTGCATTGGCTTCATGGAAAAAGCCGGCATTGGCCCGGCGACTGGCGCAGGGCTGTGGTGTTGGGCAGTCATGTCAATCGGTTTCATGTCCGTTGTCTATCTGATTGCCATCAACGCGATGGCATTCTGGGCCTTTGCGCGCGACAAGCGCGCTTCGATGCAGGGTGCCCGGCGCATTTCCGAGGATCGGCTGCTGGCGCTGGCCTTTCTGGGCGGCTCTGCCGGGGCCAAGATCGGCCAGCATGTGCTGCGCCACAAGATTCGCAAGGAGCCGTTTCGCCAGCAACTGAACGGCATCGTGGCGGTACAGGCGGTGGCGATAGCGGCTTTCTGGGCGCTTCGGTTCGTCAACAGCGGCCTGTTGCCGCTGACCGGCGGGCAATAGGCCAGATCAGGGGGCCAGATCGGGGACCGGATCGCGGCAAGGCAGTGCGCTGCGCCTTGGCGCAGCACAGACAGGCGCCGTGGACAGGCTCTGCATGCAGGCGCTGTATCAGGCCGCGTTCAGCCGGTTGATCAGGTCATCGATCTGCCCGGCGTCGGCATTGGCAAAGGCGATGCGCATCTCGCGCGCACCCTCGGGGTCGCCCTGTGGCCGGAACATCGTGCCCGGCAGCATCAGGACCCCCGCCTGGGCCAGAAGATCGCGCGCCACCTGGTCCGAGGGCGCATCGAAAGGATGGCGCGCATAGGCGAAATAGGCCCCGCAGCCCAGCAGTTCCCAACCCGGCAGCCGCGCGAATCCGTCGGTCATCGCCGCGCGCCGCTGCAGGATTTCCCGGCGTTCGCCGACCAGCCAGTCTGACAGGTTCTCCAGCCCCCAAAGCGCGCCCATCTGCCCCGGCCCGGGCGCGCAGATCGCCACGGTATCCAGCACCTTCTCGATTTCTGCCAGCAGGGTTGGCGCAGCCAGGATCGCCCCCACGCGATGCCCGGTCAGCCGAAAGGCCTTGGAAAACGAG
This sequence comes from Pararhodobacter sp., assembly GCA_020832805.1. Lineage (GTDB taxonomy): Bacteria > Pseudomonadota > Alphaproteobacteria > Rhodobacterales > Rhodobacteraceae > Pararhodobacter. Next base: position 2,738 of record JAFIED010000109.1, on the reverse strand, counting down.
TACAGCTGCACCAGCACCGAATCCCAGTCCGGATCGGCGAACAGACCGTGCGGTGGGCCGTCATGGGTATGAAAATCGCTGTAGGTTTCGGCCAGCACCAGCGCCAGCCCGGGGCGCGCGGCCAGGGCGGCGAAATCGGCGATCAGCGCGGGCGGGTATTCGACGCCGGCCGGGTTGTTGGGGCTGACCAGCGTGATGGCCCGGGTGCGCGGGCCGATCAGCCTGGCGCAGGTGTCAGGGTCCGGCAACATGCCGGGGCCACAGGGCAGGGGCACGGCCTTGATGCCCTGCAGGGTCAGCCACATGGCGTGGTTGAAATACCACGGCACCGGCACGATCACCTGATCACCCGGCCCGGCCAGTGCGGCGATGGCGGCACAGAAGGCCTGGTTGCACCCGGCGGTCACCGCCACCTGATCGTCGCGCACCGGTCCGCCATACAGCGCGGTGGTGCGCCGGGCCAGGGCCGCGCGCAAGGCCGGAATGCCCAGAACCGGGCTGTACAGATGCAGTGCGGCATCATTCAGTACCGCATCGGCCATCGCCGCGCGCAGCGCGGCGGGGGGCGGATCGACCGGCGCGGCCTGGCTGAGATTCAGTAGCGGCAGGTCAGGGGGCAGGGTGGTTTCCTGCAGCCAGCGCCGCGCCGCCATTACCGGCGGGGCAAAGGTGGCGGCGGTGGCGGGGTTGATGGGCAGGGGCATGTGCGGAACCGTCCGATGGGGCTGCTTCGCGCGCAGCATGGCGCATGCCGCCGGGGTTGTGAAGCTTGCACCGCGCCGGGCTTTGCGGCATGGGCTGAAGCCTGCAACCGAGTGACCCATGACCCCTGCCGCCCGCTCCGCCGCCGCCATCGACATCCTTGACCGCTGGCTGGCGGGCGAACCCGCCGAGGCCGCGCTGACCCGCTGGGCGCGCGCCAGCCGCTTTGCCGGGTCCGGCGACCGTGAGGCGGTGCGCGATCTGGTCTATGACGTGATCCGCAAGCGGCGATCCGCCCAGGCGCTGGGCGGCGGTGTGGCCAGCGGGCGGGCGCTGCTGCTGGGCTGTCTGCGCGCGGCGGCGGCCGCGATGCCCGCTGCCCGCCTGCCTGCCACCCCGCTCGACTGGGATGGCACCGGCCATGCCCCGCCCGCGCTGGATGCCACCGAACGCGCCCTGTTCGCCGCGCCGCCGCCGGAACTGCCGCGCGCCGTGGCGCTGGATTGCCCGGACTGGCTGCTGCCCGCGTTCGACTCTGCGCTGGGCCTCGATGCCGACCCCGTGCTGCGCCTGCTGCGTAACCGGGCGCCTGTGTTTCTGCGCGTGAACGCCGACAAGAGCACACCCGAGGCGCTGTGCCGCCTGCTGGCCGACAGCGGCATCGCGGCGCAACCGCATCCGCTGGCCCGGATGGCGCTGCAGGTCACGGCCGGCGCGCGCCGTCTGCGCGGGACGCAGGCGTTTCGCGACGGGCTGTTCGAGATGCAGGACGCGGCCTCGCAGGCCGTGGCCGCGCGTTTTGCCCAGGCGTTGCCGGTCGGTACGCACGTGCTGGATTACTGTGCCGGGGGCGGGGGCAAGGCCCTGGCGCTGGCCGCAAGCGGTCTGTCGGTCAGCGCCCATGACGCCGACCCCGGGCGCATGCGCGATCTGCCGGCGCGCGCCACCCGCGCCGGGGTAGCCGTTGCCGTGCTGGCCGATCCCGCCGGGCAGGCCCCCTGGCCGGCCCTGCTGGCCGATGTGCCCTGTTCCGGTTCCGGCAGCTGGCGCCGCGCGCCCGAGGCCAAATGGGCCCTTTCCCCCGATGCGCTGGCCCGGCTGACCGCCACGCAGGATGCCATCCTGCGCCGCGCTGCCGCGCTGGTCGCCCCGGGCGGCTTGTTGGGCTATGCCACCTGTTCGCTGCTGGGCGTCGAAAACGACGACCGGATTGCCGCCTTTCTGGCCGAGGTGCCCGGCTGGGCCCGCATCGACCGGCTGCGGCTGACGCCGCTTGACGGCGGCGACGGATTTTTCCTGACCATCCTCGTCAGGCGCTGATCGTCAAACACTGAGCGTCAAACACTGAGCGTCAGGGGCGCCTTTGCTTTTCGGTGCATGGCGCCGGGGCATGACCTGTTGTTGATGACCTGCGCCCTATTTGGGGCCATGCCCACGGCTGGCGCGGCACAAAAGCAGAAAAGTATTGAAAACGCTCAACCAATGGGCGATCAATGTTTACGTTAATGTTGCTTTAACAGGTTTTTGGCACACAGGCAGAGGCAAGAGTGACCCGGCGGGTCGTTCCGGCCGCAGCCTCGCCCAAAGGCGCTTTTGTGGCAGATGTCAGGGGTTCTGTATCGTGTGTGGTTCAGGTGTGGTGGTGTCAGTCCATGTCGCTCGTCGGGATTTTGGGTGCTTGCTGGCATCCGTGACCACTGACCACGCTGCCGTTCGCGCTTTTGCACCGTTCGGCCGCCCTTGCCGTGTCATCCCAGACAGGAAAGGGCCGCTGCCATGCATGCGTTGCGCCCCCCCGATTTGATGCGGCACGCGGGTACGGTGGCCGCTGCCGGGCGGCCGATGACGGGCCCGCAGGCCCTGAATGCACCCCTTGCCGGGGGCGGGGGCGACCTTGCCTGGACCCTGGCGGCAGGGTTGCAAACGGCAAGCGTAACCGGTGCGGGGGGGGCTTGCGGCCTGCCGGCTGACAGCCGGCAACCGGCCGGGCAGGAACCCTCTGGCACACAGCCCCCCCCGGTGGCCGCCCGGGCGCC
>JAFIED010000100.1 GCA_020832805.1 Pararhodobacter sp. | reverse complement strand
AACAGCGCCACGCCGGGGGCGATCAGGGGGTCTGGGAAGTCGTAATCGGGGTTGTGCAGCATCGGATGCGCCCGGCCCGCCCCCAGAAACACCATCGCCGCGCGCGAGACCGTGGCGAACAGCCCGAAATCCTCGGACGCGCGCATCGGCAGGTCGCCCGGTTCGTGCGGGATGGCACAGGCCTCCAGCGCGCGCGCCAGATGCGCCACCGCCTGTGCATCGTTCACGCAGGCCGCAAAGGGTTCTTCCAGATGCCAGTCCAGCGCCAGCCCTTCGGCCGCGGCCTCGGCCCGCGCAAGGGCCAGCGCGGCCGTCTGCATCGCGGCCAGCCCGTCATCGCCCAGGGCGCGCAGGGTCAACAGGATTTCGGCATCGCCCGGCGCGATGCCCAGCGCGCGCAGCCCCAGCCGGGCATGGGTCAGCGTGGCCAGCCGATAATCCGGCCCCATCGGCCCGCCCGGCCCCAGCGCCTGCAGCGCCGGGATCAGCCGCGCCAGCGCCGCGGCAGGCGACACCCCGGCCTCGGGCGCGCTGGCATGCGAGGTCTTGCCGGTCAACCGCAGCACCAGCCCGCTGGACGCGCAATTCACCGGTCCCGCGCGCAGCCAGGCCCTGCCCAGCGGCACCCCCGGCAGGTTGTGCAGGGCAAAGGCCCAGTCGCAGGCCAGCCCGGCAAAGCGCGGATCGGCCAGCACGGCGCGGGCGCCGGCGCCGGTTTCCTCGGCCGGCTGGAACAGCAGCACCACGCGGCCCCGTTCGGGGCCCCGGTGCGCCAGCACGCGCGCCAGCCCCACCAGGATGGTCATATGCCCGTCATGGCCGCACAGATGCCCCCATCCCGCGCGGCGCGAGGCCCAGGGCGCGCTGCCTGTCTCATGGATCGGCAGGGCATCCAGTTCGGCGCGCACCATCACCGAGGGGCCGGGCTGGCCACTGTCGAAAACCGCAGCCAGGCCGGCGCCGCCAAGCCCCGCCACGATCTGCGCGCCGGTGCCCTTCAGTTCGGCGGCGATGCGGGCAGCGGTGTTCTCCTCGGCCCCGGACAGGTCGGGCGCGGCATGCAAGGCGCGCCGCAGGTCGGGCAGGGCGGCCAGCGCCGCCCCGTCCAGCTCCAGCCCGTCCAGCTCCAGCCCGTCCAGCCCAGCCCTCTCCAGCGCGCCCCCCATCACGCCACAAGCGGCATCCGGCGTTCGACGATCCCGGCCCACCAACTGCAGCCTGCGGGAATGGCGTTATCGTCAAAGTCATAGGCCGGGTGATGCACCATCGCCGTGTCGCCATTGCCGACCAGGATATACGCCCCCGGCCGTTCCTCCAGCAGGAAGGCGAAATCCTCGCCGCCCATGACCAGCGGCGCCGGCAGGCAGGTGCCAGCCACCTCGCGCGCCACCTCGGCGGCGAAATCCGTCTGCTCGGGGTGGTTCACCATGACCGGATAGCCGCGCTTGAAATCCATGCTCGCCCGGGCACCCAGCGCCGACACCAGCCCCGGCACCATTTCCTTCATCCGCGCCTCGGCCAGGGCGCGGGTGTCGGCATCCAGGCTGCGCACCGTGCCGCGCAATTCAACCGATTGCGGGATCACGTTATACGCCGTCGACGAGGTGGTGAAGGACGTGACCGACACCACCAGTTGCTTGACCGGGTCGGCGTTGCGGCTGGTGATGGTCTGCAGCGCGGTGACCAGATGCGCGGCGGCCACCGTGGGATCGACCGAGTCATGCGGCTTGGCGGCATGGCCGCCCTTGCCCTCGATCCGGATGGTGAATTCGTCGGTGGCGGCAAAGAACGCACCCTCGCGGATGGCGAACTGTCCCAGCGGCAGGCCGGGCATGTTGTGCATGCCATAGACCTCCTGAATGCCCCAGCGGGTCATCAGACCGTCATCGCACATGACCTTGCCGCCCGCCCCCCCCTCTTCGGCGGGCTGAAAGATCACCACCACGGTGCCGTCGAAATTGCGTGTCTCTGCCAGGTATTTCGCCGCACCCAGCAGCATGACGGTGTGGCCATCATGGCCGCAGGCATGCATCTTGCCCGGCACCTTGGAGGCATGGGGCGCGCCGGTGGCCTCGGCGATGGGCAGGGCATCCATGTCGGCGCGCAGCCCCACCACCTTGCCGGTGCTGTCGGCCCGGCCCCGGATCACGGCCACAACGCCGGTGCGGCCCACCCCCTCGACCACCTCGTCACAGCCAAAGGCGCGCAGCCGCTCGGCCACCAGACCCGCGGTGCGGTGCACATCGAACAGCAGTTCGGGGTTTTCGTGAAAATCGCGCCGCCAGGCGGTCAGTTCGGGCAGCATCTCGGCAAATCGGTTACGGACGGGCATGGGGCATCTCCTTTGGCTGGGGCATGGGGCAGGACTTGACCATAGGCAGACAGTCGCCGCTTGTCGGCCCTGTTGCAAGGGGGTGGTGCAGGACGCAGGTTGCCGGAACCGCCTGCAGGCCCGTCAACAGGCCAGTTTGCGCCCCCTTGCGCAAACAGACGCCATAGCCCCGCCGCCGGGTTGGCGGGTTGCGGCGGGCGCTGTTTCCTGCAATCGTGGCCTGGACACCACCGCTTGCAGGGGCAGGTGCCGAATGATGGCCAAGGCACGCAGCAACTCGCAGCGCCCGTGCACCGCACGGGCGCCCGGCGCCATGCCTGCTGCCGCGCCCGCAGCCGTGACCGCCGCCATGAACGGCGGCGCCCGGATCGCCGCCACCGCCGCCGCGCTGGCCTTCATCCCGGCGCCGCTATGGGCCGAACGCGGGTCAAGCGGGCATCTGGACATTGCGATGTGGCAGGCGCCCACGGTATTGAACCCGTATCGCTCGGCCGGGACGAAAGATATCGACAGCGCCAATCTGGTGCTGGAACCCCTTGCCCGCCATGACGAGAACGGCCAGCTGGTGCCCTGGCTGGCCGAAACCATTCCCGGCCTGCACAATGGCGATATTGCCGAAGACCTGATGTCGATCACCTGGCGTCTGCGGCCGGGGCTGTTGTGGTCTGACGGCACGGCGGTCACGGCGGCGGATGTGGCCTTTACCGCGGCCTATTGCATGGCGGCAGGGACCGGCTGCGCCTCGGCGCGGTTCTTTGCCGATATCGCGGCGGTCGAGGCGCTGGATACCCATGCCCTGCGCATTCACTTTCACGAACCGCAGGTGCAGCCCCTCAATGCGTTCATCGGCCCCTACACGCCGGTGCTGCAGGCAGCGCAGTTTGCCCCCTGCCTGCCCGGCCATGATACCGGCCTTGGGGCCGAAAGCGCCCCCGCCCCGCACGACATTGCACGCCCGGATGGCACCGACGCCGCCCCCGCAGTGCCCGGCCATTTTTCTGATGCCTGCCTTGCCGCCAGCCGGATACCCATCGGCACGGGGCCGTTCATGGTTACCGACTTCCAGCCCGACACCCGCGCAGAAATGCGGGCCAACCCGCATTTTCGAGACCCTGATCGCCCGTTCTTTGACACGCTGACCCTGCATGGCGGGGGCGAACCGGAAGGCGTGGCGCGGGCCGTGCTGGAAACCGGCAGCATGGATTATGCCTGGAACCTGCAACTGGCCTGGCCCGTGCTGGCGGCCATCGCACGCGGCGGGCGCGGGGTGACGGCGGTGGCCTTTGGCACGCTGGTCGAACGCATCGAGGTCAATCTGACCGATCCGGACCCCGCGCTGCCCGCCGATATCCGCTCGACCCGCGCGGCACCGCATCCGGTTCTGTCGGATATCCGCGTGCGCGAGGCGCTGAGCCTGGCCATCGACCGCGAGTTGCTGGCCGAGATCGGTTATGGCCAGGCCGGGTGCGCCACCTGCGATCTGGTGCCCGCCCCTGCCGCCACGGCCACAGGCAGCAACGATGCCTGCCTGATTCCTGACCCGGTGCGCGCGGGCCTGCTGCTGGACGAGGCCGGCTGGCTGCCGGGCGCGGATGGCATTCGCCGGCGCGACGGGCAACGGCTGGCGCTGGATTTCGTCACCTCCACCTCGCCGGTGCGGCAGGATTTTCAGAACCTGATCCAGCAATGGTGGCGCGAAATCGGGGTCGAGGCGCGGTTGCGCGATGTCCCCCCTGCCATCTATTTCGGCAATGACCCCGACGCCCCCGAAACCTTGCAGCGCTTTCATGCCGATCTGCAGCTTTACGCCAACCAGTTTTCCGGCACCGACCCGCAACCCTATCTGGCCACCTGGCGCTGCGGGCAGGAGCCCCGGCCGGAAACCGGCTGGCAAGGCGCCAATATCCCCCGCTATTGTGACCCGGCCTATGATGCGCTGCACCTGCGGCTGACGCGCATGGCCAATCCGCAGGAACGCGCGCGGGTGGCCCGGCAGTTGAACGACATGCTGGTGCAGGCCTTCGTCATCCTGCCGCTGGTGCATCGCGGCCGGGTTTCGGCGCATGCAGGCAGCCTGGGCGGCGTGGTGATGAACACCTGGGATACCGAGATGTGGAATATCGCCGACTGGCATCGCCTGGAGCGTTGAGTTGCGTGATCGGCGTTGAGTTGCGTGATCGGCGTTGAGTTGCGTGATCGGCGTTGAGTTGCGTGATCGGCGTTGAGTTTCGTGATCGGCGGGGCGTTGCGTGCTCGGCGCG
>JAFIED010000094.1 GCA_020832805.1 Pararhodobacter sp. | reverse complement strand
TCCTTGCCGCGATAGAAGAACCCGTCGCAGGTGGCACAGGCGGAAACCCCGAAGCCCATGAATTTCTGCTCGCTTTCCAGACCCAGCCACTTTGCCTGTGCGCCCGTGGCCAGCACCACCGCATCGGCGGCATAGACTGTGCCGGTATCACCCTTTGCCGTGAAGGGCCGTTGCGACAGGTCAAGCGACAGAATGGTATCTGTTATGATTTCCGTCCCCATCTCGCGCGCATGCGTTTCCATCCGGGCCATCAGATCAGGCCCCATGACACTGGTATCGCCCGGCCAGTTTTCCACATCGGTGGTGATGGTCAGTTGCCCGCCCGGCTGGACGCCCTGCACCAGCACGGGTTCCAGCATGGCACGGGCGGCATAAACGGCGGCGGTATAGCCTGCCGGGCCGGAACCGATGATCAACAGGCGGGTGTGGCGGGTGTCGGTCATCTGACGCTCCTGACATTCATCTTTGTGCATGTGTTGGGATCGATATAGGCACTCTGCCGCGCCGCACAACCCTGCGATCCTGACGTTCGCGGACTTAACCCCTTGCACGGGTATGGCGCAAGCCGCTCACACCGCGAAACAGGCGCACCGCCCCGCCCGGGACCACCGGCCACGACTGACAAGAAATTGCGAGACCGAGAAAGATTGTTGCGCATCCCGGCGCGTCGGCATACACAACCGACAATCCAATTCCCCCAAGGAGTGCCGCCCGATGCCTGGCGCCAAGCTCGACCCGATCGACCGCAAGATACTGGCCGAGTTGCAGGCAGACGGACGGATGACTAATGTCGAACTGGCCCGCCGCGTGGGCATTTCCGCCCCGCCCTGCCTGCGCCGGGTCCGCACATTGGAAGAGGCCGGTTACATCCGTGGCTATCACGCCCGGATCGACGCCCGCGAACTGGGGTTCGAGGTGCAGGTCTTTGCCATGGTGCGCCTGCACCGGCAGAACGAGGCCGACCTGAACGCCTTTGAAGATCGATGCCGCGGCTGGTCGCTGGTGCGCGAATGCCACATGCTGAATGGCGAGATCGATTTCATCCTGAAATGCGTGGCGCCGGACCTGTCCGGTTTCCAGCGGTTCCTGACCGAAGATCTGCTGGCGGCAGACAATGTGGCCAGCGTGAAAACCAGCCTGGTGATCCGCTGCGCCAAGGTCGAGCCCGGCGTACCCTTTGATGTGCTGGAGGAACGCCACAACGCCGAGGCGTGAGCCCGCGCCTGCAACTGCCGGCCCGCAAGCCCCGGAATGGCACGACATCGGCGGTTGGGCCTTGGCCTTTGCGCTGGTGATGCGCATATAGGAGCAAAGCTGCAAGGCAAGAGGACGGACATGGTGGAACTATCGCTGGGAGGCGGCGCAAACGCGCCGGCAGGAGACTGGATCAAGGATACAACGGAAGCCACGTTCATGGCCGATGTTGTCGAGGCCAGTCAGGAAGTCCCCGTCATCGTCGATTTCTGGGCGCCCTGGTGCGGGCCGTGCCGCACGCTGGGCCCGGCGTTGGAGGCGGCGGTCACGGCCGCGGGCGGCAAGGTCCGCATGGTCAAGATCAATGTCGACGAGAACCAGAACATCGCCGCGCAGTTGCGCATCCAGTCCATTCCCACTGTCTATGCGTTCTTTCAGGGCCGCCCGGTTGACGCCTTTCAGGGTGCCAAACCGGCAAGCGAACTGAAGGTTTTTGTTGACCAGCTGGCATCGCTTGCCGGCGATGGCGGCCTGGGCGAGGCGCTGGAAGAAGCTGAGCAACTGCTGACCGATGGCGCGGCGGTTGATGCCGCGCAGGTCTTTGCCGCCATTCTGGGCGAGACCGGTGAGAACGCGGCGGCGCTGGGCGGGCTGGCGCGGGCCCATATCGCCATGGACCAGCTTGATCAGGCCGAGGCGCTGCTGGCCAACGCCCCTGCCGCCATTGCCCAGGCAAAAGAGGTTGAGGCCGCGCGTGCGCAGTTGGCCCTGGCCCGGCAGGCTGCCGAGGCCGGCCCGGTGGATGATTTGCGCGCCGCGCTGAGTGCGGACCCGGCCAACCATCAGGCACGGTTCGATCTGGCGCAGGCCCTGCATGCACAGGGCGATGTGGAGGCCGCGATCGAGGAGTTGCTGGAACTTTTCCGCCGTGACCGCGAATGGAATGACGGCGCCGCCCGCGCACAGCTGTTCACCATCTTCGATGCCATGAAGCCCGGTGACCCCTTGGCGCAGAAAGGCCGGCGCAGGCTCAGTTCGATGATATTTGCCTGAGCCGGTCAGCGGGTTAGTTTAGCCATATGCTCAAAGCCGCCGACCTGCCCGATACGTTGTCGATCTTTCCGCTGCCCGGGGCGCTGCTGCTGCCTCGTGCGCGCCTTCCCCTGCATATTTTCGAGCCGCGCTATCTGGCGATGCTGGAAGACTGCATGAAGACGCGCGAACGCCTGATCGGCATGATTCAACCCCGCCAGGTACCTGGATCGGATGAAAAGCGCCTGCACGCCATTGGCTGCGCCGGGCGGTTGACCGCCTTTTCGGAAACCGAAGACGGGCGCTACATGATCACGCTGACCGGGGTATCGCGTTTTCGCGTCCTGTCAGAGGTGGCAGGCTTTGTGCCTTATCGGCGGGTCTCTGTTTCGTGGGAAGGGTTCGAACGCGATCTGGGCCCCTCCGAAAGCGATCCGGGGCTGGACCGACCCGCCTTCATGGATCGGCTGGAGCGGTATTTCACGGCCGTAGACCTGTCGACCGACTGGGCCAGCCTGAAAGAGGCCGACGACGAATTGCTGATCAACGCCTTGTCCATGCTGTGCCCCTTTGCGCCCGAAGAGCGCCAGGCGTTGCTGGAGGCGCCATCGCTGGATACAAGGCGCGAAACACTGGTCACACTGATGGAGTTCGCCCTCCGGTCCGTCAGTGGCGACGGCGACAACGGCGAGCGGATGCAATGATCGGGGCCGAAGGCGGGACCCTGCCGGGAAACCCCGACGATGTCATGGCGACAGCCTGCCCGCCACAGATCGACAGAAAGATGCTGGAAATCCTGGTGTGCCCGGTAACTCAGGGCCGCCTGAGCTATGACGCCGCGCAGCAAGAGCTGATTTCCGCCACGGCCCGGCTGGCCTTCCCCATTCGCAACGGCATTCCGATCATGCTGGCCTCAGAGGCGCGCGAGATCGAGGGCTGACCGCCCCTGAACGGCACAAGCCCGTCATGGCACCCTCACGTGCCAGCCTGAAGCCGGAACAGCCCCCACAGGACATTGGCCCAGGCAGCAGCCCCGGCAAGGGCCGCCAGGGCCACCCCCGCACTGGCGCAATCCTTGGCTTTTGCCGCACGCGGGTCACGCTGGGGCAGAAGGCAGTCAACCACTTCCTCGATCGCCGTGTTCAGCAGTTCAGCCGCCAGAATCAACAGTCCCAGCGCCAGGATCAGCGCCCGCTCGCCCGGCGCCAGCGGCAACCAGAACGCGGCAGCGGCCGACAGCACATTGACCGCTGCCCATTGCCTGAGTGTCTTTTCCGTACGCCATGCGGCGCACCATCCGCGCCATGACCAGATCACGGTCCAGCCGAAACGGCGGCATTCGCCGCCAAGCCATCGAAACATCCTTCCCCCCGTCGGCCAGCACGCCCCGGCGACAAGGGTATGACGAAACCGTGAAGCGGCAAAGGCCCGCGCGCTTGGCCGGTCTGACCGGGCGGTGCGCCCTGGTGCGCTGTCAGGAACCGTCGCGCGCTTCCAGCGCGGCGATCCGTGCCTTCAGGGCGTCATTTTCCTCGCGCGCTTTCTGCGCCATGGCGCGCACCGCATCGAATTCCTCGCGCGTGACAAAGTCACGGTCGGCCAGCCAGCGGTCCATCATGCCCTTGAAGGCCGTTTCGGCCTCGGCCCGGGCGCCCTGAGCCACACCCATGGCATTGGTCACCAGCTTGGACAGATCATCCATGAAACGGTTGCCGGGCTGCATGGCTTTCTCCTTGCGTGTCGGTTGGTGTGTATATGGCGCCATGCGCATCAAATCTCAAGCCGGTGTTCGCTCGCAGGGGGGCGGTTGACTTTTGCGCGCCGCGCCGGGCACAGAAGGCCCGACGGCGCTGCGCATGCGCGCCCATGCAGCCGTTTGGAGCCCTTCATGCTGTCCCTGCAAATCGCCTTCCCGCCGCTTTCGCCAGAACTGTTCCGCATCGAAATCGGCAATTTTGTCTTTGCGCTGCGCTGGTATGCGCTGGCCTATATTGCGGGTTTCCTGATCGGCTGGCGGCTGATCATGGCCGCGATGCGCCGGCCTGCGCTTTGGCCCGGTGGCGTGGCGCCCATGGCGCCAGAGCGGGTAGAGGTGCTGCTGACATGGATCGTGCTGGGCGTGATCCTGGGGGGGCGGCTGGGTTTTGTGCTGTTCTACCAGCCGGCGTATTATTTCGCCAATCCCGAACAGATCCTGCGGGTGTGGGAGGGGGGCATGTCCTTTCACGGCGGGCTTTTGGGGGCGGCCGCGGCGGGCTGGATATTCGCCCGGCGCGAGGGCGTCGCACCCTCGGCCATCTCGGATGCCATGGCGATGGTCATTGCGGTGGGTCTGTTTCTGGGGCGGGTCGCCAATTTCATCAACGCCGAACTCTGGGGCAGGCCCACCACCGTGGCCTGGGGCGTGATCTTTCCCGGCCCTGGCGGGGTTTGCCCGCCAGACTGGCCGCATGCCGTCTGCGCCCGTCACCCCACCCAGCTGTACGAGGCCGCGCTGGAAGGGCTGTTGCTGGGTCTGGTCGTCTGGTGGCTGATCCGGCGGTACAATGCGCTGGCCCGGCCCTGGCTGATTACCGGAACCTTTTTTGCCATCTACGGGCTTGCCCGCTTTATCGTGGAATTCTGGCGCGAGCCGGACGCCCAGTTCCTGGTGCGCCATCCCCAGGGCCATGCGCTGTCGTTGGGTGACTTCGGGCTGACGATGGGCCAGGTGCTGAGCCTGCCGCTGTTGGCGGTGGGGCTGGTTCTGCTGGCCTATGCCTGGCGCCGCCCGTCGGCATGACAACACCGCTGGCCGATATCCTGTTGCGCCGAATCCGGGCAGGCGGGCCTGTTACCCTTGCCGATTACATGGCCGAATGCCTGATGCATCCGCAACATGGCTATTACGCCACGCGCGATCCCCTGGGCACGGCCGGAGACTTTACCACCGCGCCGGAAATCAGCCAGATGTTCGGCGAGTTGCTGGGCCTGTGTCTGGCACAATCCTGGCTGGATCAGGGGGCGCCTGCCCCTTTCGTTCTGGCCGAACCGGGACCGGGCCGGGGCACGCTGATGGCCGATATCTGGCGCGCCACCCGCGCCGTGCCGGGGTTTCATGCCGCCGCCTGCGTCCATCTGATCGAGGCCTCGCCCACCCTGCGCGCCGTGCAGGCCGAAAGGCTGGCAGGGCTGCCGGCGACCTGGCACACCACGATCGACGCCCTGCCAGATGACGCCCCGCTTTGGCTGATTGCCAATGAGTTCTTCGATGCGCTGCCCATCCGCCAGTTCCAGCGCTCGGGCGAGGACTGGCGCGAACGTGTCGTGGGTGTGCAGGGGGACAGGCTGGTACTGGGGCTGACAGCCCCTGCCCCGCAGCGCGATCTGGCACACAGGCTGGCCGACACCGCCGAGGGCGATATCGTCGAAACCTGCCCCGGGGCAACGGCGGTCATGGCCGCCATCGCCCGGCGCGTTGCCACACGGGGCGGTGCGGCGGTGATTGTAGACTATGGCGACTGGGGCAGCCGGGGCGATACGTTTCAGGCGGTACAGGGCCATGCCTATGCCGACCCGCTGGCGCAACCGGGAATGGCCGACCTGACCGCGCATGTCGATTTCAGGGCGCTGGCCCAGGCGGCGCACCCATTGGCGCACAGCGCCCTGATCCCGCAGGGGGTGCTGCTGGCCCGTCTAGGCCTGGGTCCGCGCGCCGAACGGCTGGCCCGGGGCATGGTCGGGGCGGTACTGGAAAACCACCGCAGCGCCACGCACCGCTTGACCGATCCGGCAGAAATGGGAAACCTGTTCAAGGTAATTGCCCTAGTCGCACCCGGTGCGCCGCTGCCGCCGGGCTTTGACCCCGCCCAGAAAGACACAACATGACGCTGGAAATACTGACCGCCGATACGCTTTCGCCTGTCCGCCACGGTTTCTTTACCAGGCGCGGCGGGGCGTCGTCAGGGGTCTATGCCGGGCTGAACTGCGGCGGCGGCTCGGGCGATCAAAGCGAGATCGTCTCGATAAACCGGGCACGTGTGGCCGAGGCCATGAACGCGGCGCCGCAGCTGTTGATGGGGGTCCACCAGGTCCATTCGGCCGATGTCGTGACAGTCACCACACCGGACGCCACGCTGCGCGACACCCGCGCCGATGCGCTGGTCACCGACAGGCCGGGGCTGGTGCTGACGGTGCTGACCGCCGATTGCATGCCGGTTCTGCTGGCCGACATTGACGCAGGTGTCATCGGTGCGGTGCATGCGGGCTGGCGCGGCGCGCTGGACGGCGTGCTGGGTGCAACGCTGGATGCGATGGAGGGGTTGGGCGCCGACCGCACCGCCATCACGGCGGTGATCGGCCCCTGCATCAGCCAGCGCGCCTATGAGGTGGGTCCCGAGTTTCTGGATGCCTTCGTGGCGGAAGACCCCGAGCATACCCGTTTTTTCGCCAATGGCGCGGGCGACCGCTACCTGTTCGACCTGCCGGGCTTTGGCCTGGCGCAGCTGCGGGCGGCGGGCATTGGCCATGCGGAATGGACGCGCCATTGCACCTATGGCCAACCTGACCTGTTCTATTCCTACCGCCGTTCGGTGCATGAGGGCGCAGCTGACTACGGTCGGTTGATCGCAGCAATCCGGCTGTAGCGCCGAGGCGCCTGCCGTTCTTGATGCTTTGTCATCTTTATTTCCGATGGTATCGTCGGTGCTGCGCAAGCTGTTCTGCTGAACGGAGCGTTGCCGATGACCATTTCGCAACAGGAACTGGATGGCCTGCACACAGGTAGCGCGCAGGGTGAAACCTCGCGATACCGTCTCGACCTTTTCGTGCCCCGAACCAGCTTGACCGTGCGTTTCCGGGTGTTTGACGACGATCCCTTCGTGTTTTCCGATCCCCCCGGGGCGCAGCCGGCGGTGATCGTCGCACATGCGCTGCCCTGGGCTGAAGGCACGTCGATATTCGGCATCGAAACGAACAGCCTTGTCGCGGCCTATTCGATCGACGATGCCGCATATGGCACGATACATGCGGCAACAACCGACGATGTCCTTGACGTTATCCGGTTTCGCACGCCCGATCATCAGTTTGCCGACCGTGAAGCATGGAGCTTCATGTACAGCCTCGAAGCGATAGAGGGCCAGCCACCCGGATTCTTGATCGACAGGGACAGCTTCGCCGCACAACCTGCCCCGGCCGGGCTGCGCTGGTCAGAGTTCTTTACCGACACACCGGAAAGCCGCACACAGCAGGTTGTCGTGCAAGTCACCGATAGCGCCCAGGCCGCGCTGCGGTTTGTCCCGCTGGTACTGACCCGTCCCGACGGCACGATCGAAACCGCCCTGACAGAGACCGATGGCCGTGCCGTGCTGGCGCCGACGGGCGGCACGGGTGCGCGGATCGATGTCAGTCCGAATTACGGCCCCCCTGCCGGCTTTACCCCCACCCCCGGCGACGCGCTGGAAGTGTTGCGCATGGCAGTGGCGTTGGAACCGTCGTTCGGGGCCGCCACGCCCACGGCTTTCATCGCCGCCGATATCAACCGCGATGGGCAGGTGACGGCCGACGATGCGCTGTCGATCCTGCGCCTGGCCTCGGGGCTGGACAGCGACGTGCGGCCGCAATGGGTGTTCGTCGATGCCGCGGCTGATCTGGGGTCGACGGTTACCGGGCGCAACGCGGTGAATTACGCGACGGGCGCGCAACTGGCCGAGGCGCAGGACAGTGTGATGCTCAAGGGCATCCTGCTGGGCAATTTCGACACCTTCACCTGATCGCATGGGCGATCGCCGCAGGGCCATTTCGGATACCCTGCCGATGCCGCTTTGCTGCCACAGTTTTCCCGCAACCTTGGCCGAGAACAGTCAGGCAAGCCCCCTGACGGGGCGCCACCGATTCGCAGGACCAAGGAGAAACCAATGAGCCGGACACGCTGGACCCGCTGGGTGATCGAGGAAAGCGCCAACCCGCGCGTGCCGCTGCCGTGGCAGCGTGCCCGGCCTACGGCAACCAAGGCGGCGCGCCTGCCGGGCTGAA
>JAFIED010000089.1 GCA_020832805.1 Pararhodobacter sp. | reverse complement strand
CAGGTTTTCGCGCGTGGTGCCGTATTCGGCCATGTGGCGGGCTGCAGCCAGGGCATAGGCAATCATCGGATAGCGCGGTCTGTGCGGGGCTTCGTACAGCGGTTGTTCGGCGGGGGGCACCATCTTGCCGGTGCCCGTGCGTGTATTGGCGCCATAGCAGATCAGCGCCACGTCACACAGGCCGGCCTGCAGCGCCAGTGTTGCCGACAGTGCATGATGCACGAAAGACGATCCGCCAACATTGGTGCCGTCGATCCAGCGTGGATGAAGGCCCAGGTATTCCAGCGTGGAAAGCACCGGAAAGGTATGGCTCATGTTGGCGCAAAACAGTCCATCGACATCGGTCAGCCGCAAGCCCGCATCGGCCAGTGCGGCCGACACGGCCATCGCCTGCAGGTCCATCGCCGTATAGCCTGGCGCCTCGCCACAGCCGGCGGTGCCCACGCCGACGATGGCAGCCTTGCCCCGCAAATCGACGGTCATGCGGAAGGCTCCGCCAGACCGTCGGGGTCGGGGTCAAAAACCACGGCGGGGCCTTCTTCGCCCTGCAGGATGCGCGCGCGAACCGCCATGCCGATGACGATATCCTGTGCGGGCGTATCCGGCAGGCGGCTCATCATGCGCGGTCCCTCGGCCAGATCGACCAGCACGATGGCGCGGTCGCCGCCCTTTTCGGGTCGTTGCTTCAGCACGGCCCGGGAATGGATGCGCCCCCGCCCGCTGACCGGCTGCCAGTCAAGCCGGTCAGACCCGCAAGCCGGGCACAGCATGCGCGGCTGAAAGACCCGGATCCCGCAATCGCCGCATTGTTGCAGCGCGAATTCACCGGCTTCAAGGTGGCGCCTGAACACGGCATCCGGGCCGGCTTCGGGCGCCGCATCGGGCGTGGCTTTCGGCGGGGGCGTTGTCATGATGCGCCTATTCGGTGCGCACGGTGATGCCCTGTTCGGCGAAATAGCGCGCCGCGCCGGCATGAAAGGGCACCGATGTCAGGTCATTCATGGCCTCGACGCTTTCCATCGAGCCCGAGACACCATCCTGATAGACACCGGCAATCAGGCCCTCGAACATGGCCCGCGTGATTTCATACACGAATTGTTCGTCCATGTCCTCGTGCACCACGGCGACGCTCATGTAGGCCAGTGTGTTCACGCCACCTTCGGGCATGCCGCGATACAGGTCTTCGGACAGCGTGATCGGAATGGCATAGCTGCGCGCGAAAACCTCGGACTGCCGCATGCGTTCGACCTCATCTTCGGTAAAGCTCAGCACGCGGATGCCCGGGTTTTCCACCATCGCCATGGTCACGCCGCTGGGAATGCCGCCCCAGTGCAGAATGGCATCGGCCACCCTGTCCTGCAACATCGGCCCCCAATCGGCATGGCCGACCAGATGCACCTGTCCACCCTGGGCGTTGATGTCGTCAAAGCTGTACCCGAAAGCCTGCATCACCGCCTCGTTCATGTCGGTGGTGGCCCAGCCCGGCCCGCCAACGGCGATGGCGCTGCGCGCCAGGTCTTCCATCGATTGCGCGGGGCTGTCCTGTCTGATCTGCACCTGAAGCGGCACGGCGGCAAAGGGGCCGACAGCGCGGATGTTGCGAAACTCCATCGGGAACTGGTTCAGCCCGTGCCAGGCTTCCTCGACGGCGGTGTCGACGGCCCAGGCCATCTGTGCCTCGCCGCGTGCGACAGCAACGATATTGGCCACCGATCCGCCAATCGATACCGACGATGTGCGCAGACCCGGGTACAACTCGCGCATCGCCTCGCCGACCTGAACGCCCAGAATGTTCCAGGGCGAGCCGGGCGAGATGGTGGCGATGCGCAGGTTCTGGGGGGCTTGGGCCACCGCTGCAGAGGCCGACAGGGCCACAGCCAGCCCCGCGCCCGCAATCCATCTTGCATGTCTTGTCATCGTCATTTCGGTCTCTCCCTTTTGCTGGAACCGGTTTTCAGGTGCCGCTGCCGCCTTCGTCGCTATCGCCCGCATTGCGTGGCTTGACGACCCAGACAACCACGACAATCACCGCGCACATCGCGATCAACAGGGCAAAGAAGGTGTTGAAGTCGACGCGCATCATATGTGTCTGGCGCAGCCAGTAGAGGCCCGCCAGGAACAACAGCATGGCCGCCCACAGGGCAAGGTCACGCCAGCTCATTGCGCCCCCTCCGCGGATGTGGCGGTTTTCCCCGGATCGCGCTTTCGCCATTGCGACAGGATAACCACGCCAATAAGCGCCAGCCCGGCCAGGTCAGTGTCGAATCCCGGCGCCAGCAGGGCAATGGCCGCGATGAACAGTACCGCCCGTTCCCAATAGGCCGCATGGGTGATCAGATAGCCACGGATGGCAGCCGCCAGGATCACGGCGGCGACAAGGCCGGTCAGGGTTGCCAGGGCGATGGCCTCCCATTCGCCGATCAGCAGCAGTTCCGGCCCATAGACGAACATGAACGGCAGGATGAACGCGGCCAGGCCGGTTGCGGTGGCCGACACGGCCGTGCGCATCGGCGGGGCGTTCGCCACACCGGCGGCGGCAAAGGCCACGATAGCCACGGGTGGTGTGATGTTGCCCAGAATGCCGTAGTAGAAGGCAAAGAAATGCGCGGCAAAGGGCTCTACCCCCAGTTCGATCAGCGCCGGCACCACCAGCACCGCCAGGGTGATGTAGACGATGGTTGGCGTGACCCCCAGCCCCAGCACGATGCCCGCCAGCGCGGTCAGCAGCAGCGCGATCAGCAGCACCCCGCCCGAGGCCTTGATGATCGCCGAGGAAAAGCTGGCGCCCAGCCCGGATAGTGTGATGCACCCAATGACGATACCCGCGCAGGCGCAGGCAACCACGATGGTCAGCGCCGTGGCGACCCCGTCCTCGAAGGCGTTCAGCAGCTTGCGCGGGTTCAGCCGTGTGTCGCCGCGCAGCAGGCTGACGGCAAAGACGGTAACCACGCTCCAGAACCCGGCCATCGCGGCGGTGTACCCTTGCGCCAGGAAAAAGATGATCGCGCCCAGTGGGATCAGCAGATAGCCGCGCGTGAACAATGTCTGGCGGATCGAGGGCAGGGCGCCGGTATAGGCCGTCAGCCCCGTGCGCGCGGCCTCGAAATGCACCATCGCAAAGACCGAGACGAAATAGATCACGGCCGGGATCGTGGCGGCCTTGGCCACATCCCAGTAGCTGACGCCGATGAACAGCGCCAGGATGAAGGCGCCGGCGCCCATCACTGGCGGCATCAGTATTCCGCCAAGCGAGGAGACCGATTCGACGCCAGCGGCGAAATGCGGCTTGTAGCCGAGCCGTTTCATCAGCGGGATTGTAAAGGAGCCGGTAATGACCACATTCGCGGCCGCGCTGCCCGACAGCGTGCCGAACATCGCGCTGGACACGACCGAAGCCTTGGCCGGCCCGCCGATATAGCGGCCGGTCAGCGCCAGCGCCATGTTGATGAAGAAATCCCCAGCGCCGGACCGGAACAGCAAGGCGCCGAAAAAGACAAAGATCACCACGAAGGAGGCCGATACCTGGATCGGCAGGCCAAAGATGCCATCGGTGGTCAGAAACAGCGTGTCCACCATCTGCCGCCAGCTTGTACCTGGGCCGGACAGCAGGCCCGGCATCGATTCGGCGAATACCGTATGGGCCATGAACAGGATCGGAATGACGGCCAGAATCCAGCCGATCAGCCGTCGCGTGGCCTCGATCACCAGCACAATGGTGGTGATGGCCACCGCCGTATCCATGGGTCTGGTGAAAAGCACGCGCAACTGCAGCGCAGCAGCGTCTTGCCGGATGTAGAAGAACACGAACAAGGTTGCGCCGATCAGCGCCAGGTCAATCAGCGTGGCAGGTACCAGCGGGTCGCGCCAGTCGCTTCGTCCCAGCGGGCGCATGATGAAGGCCACGACCAGAAACAGCATCAGATGCGTGCTGCGATGCGTATAGGCCTCGGCCTGGCCGACATAGGTGCTGAAAAGGTGAAACGCCCAGATGGCGATGGTCAGTACCGCCAGCACCAGCGCCAGCAGGTGTTGCGGGCGCAGGCCCGGCGTTTCGATCAGGTAGTCAAAGGCCGTTTCGCGATGCCCTTCAATGCGGACCTCGACTGGTGCGGCCTGGGCATCGGTTGCACCGGACCCAGGACGGTCATGGCCTTCCTGCCCGCCATGCATGGCGGCAGCCCTCCGACTCAAGGCCCCTTTGCGGGTCTCGGCCATGCGTCCCCCCTCCGGTTTCCGCGGCCCAGCCTCCCCGCTGTTCCGCATAGTGAAATCGGCTTTTGAAATTCACGGTAACACCCACCCCAAACCATTTCAAGCGCCGGGTTGGCGTGATAAGCGGATTTCACGACGTAGTTAGAACTGGGCGTGAAGCGTGATGCCGCCTGAAAGCAGCCAGGCACGACGGAGGGGACAATGTCGAATGACAGCGTGACATCGGCATCGCCGGAGGGAGCACCGCGCGAGCCGGGACTGGTGAATGCGCTGGCGCGGGGGTTGAGCCTGCTGGCTGCCTTCGAGCCGGAAGACCGCGCGCTTGGCAATCAGGAACTGGCAGAACGCACGGGCCTGCCAAAACCCACGGTGTCGCGCCTGGCCCGGACGCTGACCGAGCTGGGCTATCTCATTCATCATCAACGCGCGGCCCGCTACAGCCTGTCGCCAAAGGTGTTGGAGCTGGGCTATGCCGCCCTGGCCAGTTCCGGTATTTCGCTGATCGCGCGGCCGATCATGCGGCAGTTGTCCGAGATGGACGATGTGGCCGTGGCGCTGGGCGTGCAAAGCCGCAACGCGATACGCTATATTGACCTGGTGCGC
Source organism: Pararhodobacter sp. (assembly GCA_020832805.1). Taxonomy (GTDB): domain Bacteria; phylum Pseudomonadota; class Alphaproteobacteria; order Rhodobacterales; family Rhodobacteraceae; genus Pararhodobacter. The sequence continues at coordinate 31,906 of JAFIED010000089.1, read as the reverse complement.
CGGCCAGAGGCCGTGGTGCTGAGCCTTGATATCGGGTCGCGCCTGCCGCTGCTGCGCTCGGCGATGGGGCGGGCATGGTTGGCAGCCCTGCCAGAGGCGGCGTGCAACGACCTGGCCGAAAGAATTGCCGGGCAAGAAGGCGATACACCCGCCAGCATTCTGGACCAGATCGCCCGCTACAGGGCCGAGTTCAAGGAATACGGCTATGTCACGTCGCTGGGCGAATGGCGGCCTGAAATTCATGCCGCGGCGACTGTCATCCAGACAGGATCGGCGCGTGAGCCGCTGATCATCAACGTGGGCGGGCTGGCCTCGATCATGTCCGAAAGCCGCATTCGCAGTCTCTTCGGCCCGGCACTGGTTTCCGCAGCCAACAAGATACAGGTGGGGCTGGGAGAGCCGCCGCGCCGATGACCGATCCTGGTATTGGCAGGGCGGCGGAAATAGTTTCGCATCGTAAAAACGATTTTCAATTTATTGACATGGAGCGCCCGACCGCGCAGTCTTGGTTCCGGCCATAGACGCAAGCGAGGTGCCGACATGCCCCAGACGCCCTCTGCCGAGACTGTCGATGCTCCGGATGATGCCGGCAGATCAAGCAGCGCACGCCTGGCCCGCTTGATGCGGCCGCGCAGCGTTGCGGTTATCGGTGCCAGCGCAAACACCTCCAGTTGGGGTGGGGCCACCATTGCCAATCTGCAGGCTATGGGCTTTGCCGGGTCGATCCATCCGGTCAATCCGAACCATGACCAGATCGCCGGGCTGCCCTGCTATCCTGATGTCGAGGCGATCCCGGGGCCGGTCGATGCGGCGCTGTTGTTCGTGCCGGGTGCCGCTGTCCCCGAGGTGCTGGAGGCTTGCGGCCGAAAAGGGGTTGGCGGCGCTGTGATCCTGGCGGCCGGCTACCGCGAGACAGGCGCCGAAGGGGCGCAACGCGAGGCAGACCTGCGCGCGCTTGCCGATCGGCACGGCATTGCGGTGTGCGGCCCCAACTGCATGGGGCTGGTCAACCTGGCCGAGGGGTTCATCGGCTACACCGCCGCCATGTTGCCCCGGGACATGCGCCCGGGGCGCAGCGCGCTGATTTCGCAAAGCGGTCAGTTGGCAGCTGTCCTGTTCACCCGCAGCCACGATCAGGGCGCGCGGCTGCGTTATCTGGTATCCACCGGCAACGAGATGAATGTCGATGCCGCCGATTACGCCGATTTCATGCTGGATGATCCTGACATCGCGTCGGTTGGCATGGTGCTGGAGGGGTTGAAGGACCCCACGCGCTTTCTTGCCGTTGCCGCGCGTTCGGCGCATCTGGGCAAGCCCCTGATCGTGCTGAAGCTCGGGCGCAGCCAGGCGGCGGCGCGCACGGCGCTTGCGCATACCGGCAAGCTGGCGGGCGCCGCCGCGGTGCATGATGCGGTGTTTCGGCAGATGAATGTCATCAGCGTGCGTGATCCGCTGGAAATTGCCGATGTTGCGGCGCTTTTCGCCGCTTGCCCCGTGCCGCGCGGCAACCGGATCGGTGTTGTCACCTTTTCCGGGGGCTGGTGCGGCGCAGTGGCCGATCAGGCCGAGGACGAGGGGTTGGCGCTGGCTGAATTTACCCCCGAAACGATGGATCGGTTGCGCCCCCTTCTGCCCTTCACGCCGCCGGTCAACCCGCTGGATCTGTCTGGCCAGATCACTGCCCACCCCGAACGCTGGCCAATGGCGCTGCATGCGGTCCATGATGATCCGAACACCGATATCGTCGTGGTCTTCATCCACCAGATGCGCGCCGCCTGGCGCGGCAATTTCGTCGATCCGCTGCTGGCGTTTGCGCAAACTGCGAAAAAGCCTGTTGTCGTGGTCTATGATGGCGGCGCGGTGGTGGCCGAAGGGTATCAGGCTCTGGTGCAGGACGGCACACTGCCGGTCTATCGCGGGTCGGCGACCATGCTGCGAGCATTGCGGCATTTCACCGGGTTTCACGCCCGCCGCAGCCGGCCCGCCGGCCAGCCCGCGCAGAAGCCGGATGCGGCCCGGCGCGCGCAGATCATGGCACTGATGGAACCCTGGGGGCAAACCCTGCCCGAACATGCGTCGAAACAGGTGCTGGCGGCATGCGGGTTGCCGATGGTGCCAGAACAAGTCGTGGCCACACGCGCCGAAGCGCTGCGCCGCGCCAGCGAGATCGGCTATCCGGTGGTGCTGAAGGGGCTGGCCGAGGGGCTGGCCCACAAGACCGAGTCCGGCCTGGTGCGCCTGAACCTGGGCGACCCGCAGGCACTGGGTACGGCCTTTGACGACCTGATGGGGCAGATGAGCGGGCAGCGCTTGGCCGGTGGTGCTGCGCAGTGTCTGGTGCAGCCCATGATTGGCGGCGGGGTAGAGGTGTTGCTGGGCCTGCACCAGGACCCCGATTTCGGGCCGATGGTCATGGTTGGGCCGGGCGGCATCATGGCCGAACTGATCGCTGACACTGCCATGCGGCGCGCGCCTTTCAGCCGGGACGAGGCCGAAGCCATGATCGACGAGACCCGCCTGGGCATGCTGCTGGCCGGGTTCCGCGGTGCGCCCCCGGCAGACCGCGCCGCCCTGGTCGATGCCATGCTGGCGCTGGGTCGGTTCGGGGTTGATATGGGTGTGGCGGTGGACAGCGTCGATATCAACCCGCTGATCGTGCAACCTGCGGGTCGCGGCTGTGTGGCGGTCGATGCGCTGGTGATACAGGGCCGGGGCGACGACGCACAGGCAGGCTGATCGCCGCAGGGGTTGGTGCGCAGGCGGTCTGCACCATGCTTGGTTCAGTATTGCGCGCTCAGCCCGCTTTCGCCGGCACCTTCGGCACGGACCTGCGCCATGGCCCGGGCCAGATCGGCCAGATAGTCGGCGCGGGCGGGTTCGTGCAGCATCGACAGCATCGCGTGAATGCCCTTTGGGTCGCGCGTCAGCCCCGGCACCCATCCGCGCGCCTGAAGCTGTTTTGCCACCGCATAGATATCCAGCGACTCAGAGCCGTAGTTGATGATGGTCAGGTCCGGCGTTGCCCATAGCGTAATCCCGTCGATGGCGCGAAGCCCGGCGACATAGGCATCGGTCATCGCGCCCAGTCGGCGCGCTGCCTCCTCATAGCCGGATGTGCCCAGATGGTTCAGTACAGCCCAGGCCGCCGCCACCGCGCCACCGGGCCGGGTACCCATCAGCGTGGGCGTGGCGAAGGCACCGCTGGGCCAGGCATCGGCGCGAAAGGTCGCGCGTTCCAGATCGGCGGCATCGCGGTAGAACACGGTCGAGGCCGGCTTGGGGCAGAAGCCGAACTTGTGCAGATCGGCCGAAAGGGACCGCACACCGGGAAAACGGAAATCAAAGGCGGGTGTGCCCCGCCCGATGCGTGCGAAGAACGGTGCCATCCAGCCGCCGACACAGGCATCCACATGCAGCCACAGCCCGCGTTCCACGGCCAGATCGGACAATGCCTGGATGGGGTCGATCACACCATGCGGAAAACAGGGTGCCGAGCCGATAATGGCGATGGTGCGCGCATCGGTCATCGCCGCCATTGCCGCCACATCCCCCCGCCGATCAGCGGTCAGGGGTGCGCGGCGGATTTCAAGATCCATTGCATCGGCCGCCTTGTCGAACGCCGGGTGGGCGGTGATCGGCATGACGATGTTCAGGGCGCGCGCGCCGGTATCTGCGGCACCGCTGCTGGCCCGCCCGGCATGCGCCGCGCGCCAGGCGTCGCGCGCGGCCTTCATGGCCATGAATATGCTTTCGGAGCCCCCGCTGGAAAACGCGCCGGCCGCCCCCTCTGGTGCGCCGAACAGGTCCAGCCCGTAGCCAAGAACCTCTTCCTCCATTTGCCCGATGCCGTGAAAGGCGCGTTTTCGGCCAAGTGCATTTTCGGAAAAGAACGCGAAATAGGCCTTGCGCCCGATCTCGTAGGTCTCGGCATCGTTCTTGAAAACGAACAGCGGCACGCGCCCGCCACGCCAGTCGGCATCCTGCTCGCTGACGGCGCGCATGTGGCTTTCCAGTTCAGGCCATGCCGTGCCGCCTGCGGGAAAGGGATGCCGGGTCATTGTCTGTATCCTTTCGCTTGATGATGGACCGGCTGCACGCGGTGTCTGCCGATCAGGCGCCGGGGCGCTGCGACTTGCCTTTCGTCGGCAGTCATGTAAACGAGCCGCGCATGCAGGCGCCTGGTATCCGTGCGCCCATAGTCGGACGAGAGATGGCACAGCGCAAGGCAGGCCCCGCCGAAGGGGAGGAGACCCGCGATTACCGGATGATCTCGGCCCTTGAAAGGGGGCTTCGCGTGCTGCGTGCCTTTGGCCCCGACAACCGCGCTATCGGCAATGCAGAGATAGCCCAACGGGTTGGTCTGCCCAAGCCTACGGTATCGCGCATCACCTTCACGCTGACCGAACTGGGGTATCTGGTGCATGACGCGGATCTGTCGCGCTATGCGCTGGGCCCCGGTGTGCTGAGCCTGGGATTTGACGTTCTGGCGGGAATGGAGATACGCGATATCGCCCGTCCGATCATGCGCCGTCTGGCCGAGGGGGCAGAGGCGTCGGTGTTTCTGGGCGTACCCAGCGGGCTGGAGGTGATCTATGTCGAATCCTGCCGCTCGCCGGTGTCCATGGCGATCAGGCTGGATGTGGGGTCGCGCCTGCCGATGGCCCGAACGGGCATCGGCCGCGCCTATCTTGCCGCCTTGCCCGAAGATCAGCGCCAGGCGCTGATGGCGCGGCTGGCAGAGGCACATGGCGATGATTGGCCGGCGATCGGCGCAGCATTGACCTCGGCCATTGCCACCGCCCGGGAACGGGGGTTTGCCACCGCGATTGGCGAATGGATACCTGAATCCAACTCTGCCGGCGCCGCCATACGGCGGCGCGATGGCACGCCAGCCTATCTGTTGAATCTGGGTGGGCTGCGGTCGATCATCACGCAGGAAAAGCTGGAATCCGATCTGGGCCACCGCCTGGCCGCCGCCGCGCGCGAGATCGAGGCCGCGGCGCGGGGAATCCTGTAGGCGGCGATCAGGCGGTGGGGAACTCGCGCGGCCCATCAGATCGACATCGATTGCCCGCCGTTGATATCAAGCGTCGCACCGTTGACGAAACCCGCCTCTTCGGCCGCCAGAAAGGCAATGGCGGCGCCGATGTCTTCCGGTGTGCCGTGCCGGCCAACGGGGATGGTTTCCAGCATGCGCGTGCGCTCCTCGGGTGATTTGCGTTGTGACAAAAGGCTTTCTACCCGTGGGGTCAGGATGGCACCGGGACAAAGCGTATTGCAGGTAATGCCATATGGCCCGAATTCCTGAGCGATCTGCAGGGTAAAGCCCTGCATCGCCCCTTTCGAGGCCACATAATTCGCCCCGGCGAAAAGGCTGCCAAAGCGCCCGGCCTTTGACCCCAGGTTGACGATCCGCCCGTAACCCGCCGCCATCATGTGCGGCAGGACCGCGCGGGTGGTCTGCACGCAGGCGGTCACGTTGACGGCCATCACCCTTTCCCAATCCTGATCGGACTGGTCCAGAAATCTGAACGGCGTATGCAGCGAGCCGCCGATATTGTTTACCAGCACATCGATGCGGCCATGCCGGGCGACGAGAGCCGCCACCGCCGCGGCGATGGCATCGGGTTGCATCATGTCCACCATGACGGGGTCGATGGACAGCCCCTCGGCATGGGCGGCGGTGGCAACGTCATCCAGCATCGCGGCGTCACGGTCCCAGACAACAACTGTCGCCCCTTCGCGCGCCAGCCGTAGTGCCGCGCCGCGCCCGATGCCCGAAGCCGCCGCGCTGATCAGCGCCACCCGCCCCGCAAAGCGGCGCGCCGGCACGCCGCTGCCGGTTGCAGGATGCCCCCCCTCAGAGCGGGTCATGATCGGAGGCCGGGTGGTGGCTGGCTTCCGGATCGACCTTGACGTCGATCACCACGGGCCCGCCCATGCGATGCCCCTCTTCCAGCGCCTCGCGTACCTGGTCGCGGTGGGTCACGGTCAGGCCGCGCGCGCCCATTCCTTCGGCCACGCGCACATAGTCGATATCGTTGAAATCGACCGCGATGCGCTTCTCGCCCAGATTGTCGCGTACCATGCCCAGCCCGGCATTGTTGAACACCAGATACACCACATCCAGCCCCCGCTGCACGGCTGTGGGCAACGAATTCAGCGTCATCATGAATCCGCCGTCCCCGGTCACGCAGGTGACGCGCCGGTCTGGCCGCACGATCTTGGCGGCGGTCGCCGCCGGGGCCGACCAACCCATCACCCCCGTTCCGCCGGGCGACATGATCTGTCCCGGCACCGGCATGCGCAGCCCGAAGGTGGCCCAGATACGGTTCGATCCGGCGTCAAGCGTCAACAGGTCTTTGGGTTCGATGAAGGCCTGCAACCCGCGCACCACATCGGCATGATGCACCGAACCCTGCGCGGCGGGCAGGTCAGGCAGGTCAAAATAGCCGTTCCTGGTCTTGATGGCGCGCAGACGATCCAGCCGGTTGCGCGCGGCAGACCGGTCCAGCCCGATCTGGTCCAGCATGGCCAGCACATCCGCCACATCGCCGGTGATCGCCAGATCGACGGGATAGACCCAGCCTGCGTTGCGCGGGTCGATATCGATCTGCACCAGTTTCTGGTCGCCCGGCCGGATCAGGCCAGGATCGCGAAACCGGGTATAGTCGGGGCCCATGCTGGCGCCCAGCATGACCACCAGATCCGATTGCGCTACCACACGGTTGGCTGCGCGGTGGCCCCAGTTGCCCATCATGCCCGCTGCCGCGTCCGAATTCTCGCCAATCGCGCCCTTGCCGTTGTAGCTGGTGACCACGGCGATGCCCGCGCGCTCGGCCAGCGTCTGCAGGGCGGCACCGGCCCCTGCGGCCAGCACACCATTGCCCGCGACAATCACCGGCGCGCTGGCCGCATCGATCATTTCCGCCAGTTTCTGAACCGCCTCACGGTCTGGCCGGGCAGGGGTATAGGCATAGTAGCCGGCGCTTGGATAGATGGTCGGCTTGAAGGTTTCGGGGACCTCGCGCCGGATGATGGTGGATTTCATGATCACCGCCGCCGGGCCGGTGCGGGGCAGGCTGGCGTGCTTGATGGCCATCTGCATGCCGTAGATCGCCTCTTCCGGCGCGGTGGCATAGGTGCAGTATTTCGTGATCGGTTTCATCGAGGCCATGGCGTCGGCGCCGCCATAATCGCCGGTCATCGTCTGATAGACACCCATCTGGCCATAGCCGTCATAATCCGATGTATCGGCCAGGATCACCATGGGCGTGCCGGAAAAATGCGCCTCCAGTATCCCCACCGCGCCCATGGTGGTCAGCCACGGGCCCTGGCCCATCAGTACCGATGGCCGGCCCATCAGACGCCCTGCCGCCTGCGCCATGATCGAGGCGACCCATTCGCTGCGTGCCAGCACCACATCCAGTTCTTGGCGCCGGTCATAAAACGCTGGCAAGGACCAGGTCACGCCCAGGCCGGGCAGGGTAAAGGCATGCTTGATGCCGCTTTCGATGATGGTCTGCACCACCATTTCATTGGTTTTCGCCATGGGCGAATCCTTTCGGGTATTCCTTGATGTGACAGTCGCACCCCCCTTGGGGGTCAGCGTTTTCCGACGGTAAAGTCGTTGCCGGCCCGGTCCTGCCCGCGCACCAGCCAGATCGGGCGCATCGGGTAGTTCATGTTCGGCGACATCTTGTTGGCATAGACCGTTGCCGGGTGATCCGGGCTGCGGTCGTACAGCGAGGTCGCGGGCATGTAGCGGATCGCATAATCGGCGCGCCGCTTGGTGCCGCGGTTATGGGCCGAGCCATGAACGGTATAGACATCGTGCAGCGATATCTGCCCCGGCGCCAGCACGACATCGCGCGCTTTCGAGTCATCAATCTCGGCCATCCGCTGGCCCAGGGCCATGTCATCGCGCGGGTCGATCTCGTGATGTTCCAGCTTGCGCGTCAGATGCGAGCCGGGAATGTACTGCATGCAGCCGTTCTCGCGGTCGGAGCCGTCGATGGCCACCCGCACGGTGACAGTGGCCAGGGGTTCGATGGGCCAGTACTTGCCATCCTGGTGCCAGGGCACACCCTTGCCCACTGCCGGTGGCTTGGCAAACAGCATGCTGCCCCACAGAATGATATCGGGGCCGATCAACTGCTCGACCATATCCAGGATGTCCTGATGGTGGCAGAATTCCAGGAAGTCGGCGTTACCCATCAGTCTTGCGGATTGGCCATAGGGGTTGTGCGGGCCCGACAGCAGTTCGGGGGGCACATCGGGGTGGTCGCGGATCAGCTTGTCGACCGCCTCCCGCAGCCTGCCCAGCGTATCGGCTGGCAAGCGATAGTCCGGAATCACCAGGCCTTCTGCGTGATAGGTCCTGATGTCATCGTCAGTAAGACGTGCGCGCGTTGCCGTGGTCATCGCTCTCCTCCCTGAATACGACTGCCAACGCCATGCTAGCAAAAGTGAAACGGGATTTCAAAATTAATATTGAAACTGAATTTCAAAATATTGCTTGGTCGATCCGGATTTTGCCTCTACCCTTCGGCGTGATCGCGGCAGGAGGACGGACGGCGCCACGCCGGCTGGTCTGCGATCAACCAGCCAGGAGGAGGACACGATGAAACGCCCGGAAACAAAAAAGCTGGCCGCGGTCGCCGCATCGGCAATGGCGTTGGCGGCGCTTGGCACGACGGCACATGCCGATTTTCCTACCCGCCCTGTGACCATGATTGTCCCGTTCGCGGCAGGGGGCGGCACCGACATCACTGCACGTGTTCTTGCCGGGCCGATGGGCGAGGTGCTGGGCACAGAGGTGGTTGTGCGCAACGTTGCCGGCGCTGGCGGCACCATCGGCGCGGCGGAAACGGCGATGGCGCGATCAGACGGTTACACCGTGGGTCTGATGCCTGTGGGGCCAATGACCACGCAGCCGCATCTGCGTTCGCTGCCCTATGGGCCTGACAGTTTCGACTATGTGTGCCTCGCGTATTCCGCGCCATCCGCCATCGTGGTGCGCCATGACAGCCCGTTTCACACGCTGAACGATCTGGTCGAATATGCGCGCGCCAATCCGGGAGAGTTGAATTTCGCGGTTCAGGCGATCGGTTCCATCCCGCATGTGGCCGGGCTTGGGCTGGCTGCGGAAACCGGGATCGACTTTACCTTTATCCCCTATGCCGGCGATGGCCCGTCGTTCACCGCCATGCTGGATGGATCGGTGCAACTGTTCATTCCGCATGTGTCTTTCCTGCGCACCAATGCCGATCAGGTGCGTTCGATTGCGCTGCTGTCGGATGAGCGTATTTCCACCGCGCCAGACCTGGTCACGGCGATCGAGCAGGGCGTCGACATGAACTATCCCATCTGGGGGGGGCTGGTGGTGCCGCGCGGCACGCCCGCCGATGTGCGCGACGCGCTGGAGACCGCATGCGAGGCTGGCGTGAACTCGACCGTGTTCACCGAACGGATGGAATCGCTGGGTACACCGGTGGTCTACATGGGCGGCGCCGAGTTCGAGGCTTTCGTGCGCGCCGAGTTCGAGCGCAACGGAACCCTGCTGTCGGCGGCCGGGCTGATGGCCGAGTAAACCCGCACACCCTTTGGCCGGGCCCGCGCGGCCCGGCTGCCCTGCAGCAAACAAGGGGGCCCCGCCCATGCCGCGCGTTTCTCTGGCGATGATGATCGGCGCCGGGATGGCGCTTCTGGCGGTTTTCCTGATCCATCACACCTTTGCCGATGTCTATCAGCGCAGCTATCAGGCGGCTGGCCGTGGCCCGGTGTTCTTTCCGCGCATCCTGCTGGGTATCCTGCTGGTGCTGTCCGTGGCCGTGATGATCGAGGCCCGAAAGGATGCTGCCCTGCAGGTCTCATGGGACGTGGCGCTGCGGATGGTTCTGGTGCTGCTTGCCACCGGCGGCTATGTGCTTGCCGTAACCAAGGCGGGGTTTCTGCTGGCCTCGATCGGCTTTGCACTGATCCTGCCGCCGCTGTTGGGCTACCGAAGGTTGCTGCCCATTCTGGTGATCGCGGCCCTTTACCCGGTGTGTATCTGGTATCTGTTCGACCGCATCGTACGGATTCCGCTGCCTTCTTCCCCCTGGTTCGTCTGGTTCTGACGCGCATGTGGCTGGCTGTTGCCACCCATCCTTGCCCGCCGGGTTCATGGAGATATCAATGGCTGACCTGATGCTGGGGCTGGAGCATATCGCCTCGTACCAGACCCTGCTGTCCATCCTGATCGGCACCGTCGTCGGCGTGATTGTCGGCGTGCTGCCCGGCCTGGGGTCGGTGATCGGCATCACCATGGTGCTGCCCTTCACGCTGGCCATGGGCCAGATGCCGGCGCTGGCCATGATGCTGGGGGTCTATTGCGGTTCGGTTTATGGCGGGTCGATCTCGGCCATTGTCATCAACACACCGGGTACGCCGCAGGCGGCTGCCACAGCGCTTGACGGTTTTCCGATGGCCCAACGCGGCGAGGCCGATCTGGCCATCGGCTGGGCCACAATGGCCTCGCTGATCGGGGGGTTGTTTTCGGTGCTGGTGCTGATGCTGGTTGCGCCGCAGCTGGCCGCGTTTGCGCTGAATTTCACGGCAATCGAAACCTTTGCGCTGGGCTGTTTTGCGCTGATCTGCATTGCCGGTGTGTCGCAGGGCAACATGCTCAAGGGGGTCCTGGCGGGCGTCTTGGGGCTGTTCATCGCCTCTGTCGGGCTTGACCATGTCACCGGCGACATGCGCTTTACCTTTGGCAACTGGCAGATGGCCGCCGGGATCAACCTGATCCCGGCCGTGGTGGGCCTTTTCGCCCTCTCAGAGGTCTTTGTTCGGGCATCAGAGTCCAGCCTGCCGAAACCGAAACTGCTGCACCGTGCCGGGTTCCGGCTGCCGGCAATGCGGGAATGGCGCCCGCGTCTTGGCCTGTTGCTGAAATCCTGTGCCATCGGATCGTTTGTCGGTGCACTGCCAGGAACCGGCGCCGCGACATCGTCTTTCATCAGCTATGCAGAGGCGCGGCGCAGTTCGCCGCGCCGTAATGAACTGGGAAAGGGCGAACCTGACGGCATTGTCGCGTCGGAAAGCGCCAACAATGCCGTGACAGGCAGCGCGATGGTGCCGACGCTGGCGCTGGGCATTCCCGGCGATCCGGTCACCGCCGTGATGCTGGGCACGCTGATCATTCACGGTATCACACCCGGCCCGAGGCTGTTCACCGAGACAATCGACATTGTTTATGCGGTGCTGCTGATCCTTGTGCTGGTCAATCTGGTGATGTTCGCGGTGGGGGCCCTGGGCTCGCAGCTGTTTACCCGCGCGTTGCGCATACCGGAGCCCTTGTTGATGACCATGGTCACGATCATTGCGCTGCTCGGCGCCTATGGCGTCAGGGGCAACGCGATTGACCTGCTGATAGCCTTCATTGCCGGTGTGGTGGGTTTCATCCTGCGCAAGGGCGGTTTCCCCCTGGCGCCCCTTGTTATCGGCATGGTGCTGAGCCAGATGATCGAGAATTCGCTCAGGCAAGGGTTGCTGCTGACCAGAGGCAGCTTCGTGGCGTTTCTGGAGCGGCCCATTGCCTTTGCGCTGTTTGCCATGACGATCGCGATCCTGATCTACATCAACCGGGCTTTGCTGATCGGTGCTTTCGGCTGGGCCGGTCGGCTCTTGCGTCGATAGAGACGGTATACCGCATCATGGCCGGGCGCCGGAGCGGTGGCACAGGGGCGGTGACAGTGCCATCAGCGGTCATTGCTGGGCGCAGGCAAAAAGAAACGGGGGTGACCAGCGCCACCCCCGTTCCAATCGTCGCATCTGTTGAACCTGAGGTTCAGGCGAGCGCGAGGTTCGTTGCCGATTCGCGGCCGTTGCGATCGCTTTCGAGATCGAACGTCACAGCCTGGCCGTCATCCAGATGGCGGATGCCAGCGCGTTCCAGCGCGGTCACATGAACGAATACGTCCTTGGACCCATGCTCGGGCGCGATGAAGCCAAAACCTTTGGTTGAGTTGAACCATTTCACGGTGCCATTGGCCATCGTGATGTCTCCTTGTTTGTTTGCCATCCGCATGATCGCGATGGCCCGGCTCAGTGTCGTCAGAATCGCAACTGAAGCCGTTAGGAGACAGAAGTTCGAATGAAGAAGCTTTGCCGGTTTCAGATACGAACCCGCGCCCACCTTTGCAAGGTTCAAGGCGAAGAAATCTGTCTGGCGGTGCAAATACTTGCCCGCAAGCCACTGGTTCGGGCATGCACAGGGTCAGGGCGGCAGGTGGCAGGGCCGGTTGGCGCAGGCGAAAAGGCTGCGTCTGCCCCGGCCGGGGCTCGGCTGAACGGGCCTCCATGATGGGCGCGCGGGCCTTGGCCACATGCGACTGCTCGATCCGCGACGATGGGCTGGCGGGCACGCTGTTCACCCCGCCTGGCATGGGCCGCACCCGTTGGTGATGGTGCTGAACGGTTCGCGCGGTAGCATCAGCGAGGTAGGCGCCCTGCCATGTGCATGCACGAACATCGTTGCCTGCCCCCTGGTACCGCCGGAAAACCATCATGATGTCGCGGTCCTTGCGGGCGGGAAGCGCCGGGCGCAGACGGTGGCACGGACCATGACCTATAGGGCAAAGGCCCGCGCGCGGGGATGATCCGATGTCACCGGGCGCCATGGTCAACGCCTGCGCCGGTGAGGGCTTTGCCGGTACACGCTTTTGCCGGTACAGGTTTTTCCGGTGCCAGCTTTGGCAGGCGAAGACAGGCGTCTGGGCAGGGGCCCGGCACGGTCTTCACGGTGTCATCTGGTCAGAACGATCGGGACCTTGCAAGAGCGGATCATCTCGGTCGTTGTGGAGCCGATGATCAGGCTGCGGATGCGCGAATGGCCATAGGCCCCCATCACCACCATGTCGAAGCCGGCATCCTCCACCCGCTTGCCCAGGGCGGTTTCGGGTTGGCCGTCAATGATGTCTGTCTCGGCCATGATGCCCGCAGCAGCCAGCATTGCCTGGGCATCGGCCAGCCCCTTGCGCACCGTTTCCGTGTCCGCGCCGACCGTGACAACGCTGACCAAGGCGTCGCGGTAAAGCGGGACCCGGGCAACATGGTCGACCGCCCGCATGGCCGAGGCACCGCCATCATAGGCGATCAACACCCGTGACACGGGCTTGAAGGCCCGGGCGGCAACAAACACGGGTTTTGTGCTGGCGCGGATGATACGCTCAAGGTTCGAACCAAGATGCCCCCTGGCAAAATCCGCCGCCTCGCCACGCTTGCCGATCATGACCATGTCGGCGCCATCCTCTTGCGCGGCGACGGTGTCAACGATGTCGCCATGGCGCAGCCGGGTGGTGATTTCGTTCACGCCGGCCCTGTCCAGGATCGCGCGCGCATCTTCCAGAATCGCCCGACCCCGGTGGGTGACCAGCCGTGCACGTTGGGCATCCAGTTCGGCCAGTTCCTGCAGCAGCGCGGAACGGGCACCCAACGCGATAGAGCCGGAATAATCGGCCTTTTCGGCCCCTTCACGCCGGCCAAGCACATGCATCAGCTCTACCGCCCAACCGGTGCGCTGCGCCACCCAGGCGGCGTGGTCGCACACGCTTTGCGAATAGACCGAGCCATCGACCAGCGCGATGATCTTGCCTGTCATGCCTTGTTTCCTTTCAATGCGACATCAGCTTGTCCATCGCGCCCGGCTTGTCGTGGATGGCAAGCTTGTCGACAATGGTCTCGGATGCTTCGTTCATGCCCCGGATCTCTACCTCGGCGCCGTCGCGGCGGAATTTCAGCACCGCCATGTCCAGCGCCTGCACCGAGCTGATATCCCAGATATGGGCGCGGCTGACGTCGATGATCACGCGCTCTGGTGCTTCCTTGAAATCGAAGGCCGCCATGAAATCCTCGACCGAGCCATAGAACAGCTGCCCCTCGACGCGATAGGTACGCACGCGCCCGTCTGGGCTGACATCGGTGCTGACGCGGAACAGTTGCGCGATCTTTCCGGCAAAGAAGATGCCGGAAAGCAGCACGCCCACCAGAACGCCGATGGCCAGGTTGTGGGTGTAGACCACGGTGGCGACGGTGGCGATCATCACCACGGAACTGGACCGCGGATGCGTGCGCAGACTGGCGATGGACGACCATGAAAACGTGCCGATACTGACCATGATCATCACCGCCACCAACGCGGGCATGGGAATGATGCTGACCATGTCGCCCAGCCCCACCACCATGATCAGCAGGAAAACGCCCGCCGCCGCCGACGACAGCCGCCCGCGCCCGCCGGATTTGACGTTGATGATGGACTGGCCGATCATGGCACACCCTGCCATGCCGCCGATGAAACCGGTCGCGGTATTGGCGACGCCCTGGCCAATGCATTCCTGCTTGCGGTTCGATGTGGTGTCGGTCAGATCATCGACGATGTTCTGCGTCATGAGGCTTTCCAGCAGGCCCACCACGGCAATGGCGATCGAATAGGGCAGGATGATCCACAGGGTTTCAAGGTTCAGCGGGATATCCGGAATCAGGAACACCGGCAGCGTGTCCGGCAGTGCGCCCATGTCGCCCACAACCCGCACATCCAGCCCCAAGGCCCAGACCAGCACGGTCAGCACCACGATGGTGACCAGCGGCGATGGCACAGCCTTTGTCAGCAGCGGGAACAGGTAGATGATCGTCAGACCCAGCGCGACCAGCACATAGGTGATCCATGTCACATCGCGCGGGTCAAGTTCCGGCAGTTGCGCGATGAAGATCAGGATCGCCAGGGCGTTGACAAAGCCGGTCATTACCGACTTGGACACATAGCGCATCACGACACTCAGACCTGTCAGCCCCGCGCCGATCTGCAAAAGCCCCGCCAGCACGGTGGCAGCAAGCAGGTATTCCAGCCCGTGATCACGCACCAGCGTGATCATCAGCACAGCCGGAGCAGCGGTCGCGGCCGAGATCATGCCGGGCCTGCCGCCCGTGATCGCGGTGATCACCGCAATCGAGAAGCTGGCATAAAGCCCGACCTTCGGGTCAACCCCGGCGATGATGGAAAAGGCGATCGCCTCGGGGATCAGGGCCAGCGCAACCACCAGCCCCGAAAGCAGGTCGCCGCGGATGTTGCCGGTCCATTCCCGGCGGTATCTGTCAATTGAAATCATGCATGTCCCGTTCCCGCCACATGGTCTGCACCCTGCAGTACGGGGGTTCGTTATCTGTGCATTGTCCGGCG
This sequence comes from Pararhodobacter sp., assembly GCA_020832805.1. Classification (GTDB taxonomy): domain Bacteria; phylum Pseudomonadota; class Alphaproteobacteria; order Rhodobacterales; family Rhodobacteraceae; genus Pararhodobacter. The sequence goes on along the minus strand of JAFIED010000089.1, from coordinate 16,686 downwards.
GATCAGCGGCCAGAAGAGCCACCCGGGGGTCTCACCCAGGTCCATGTTCATGGCTTCGATCTACACGCCGCGGCGCAGAATGCCAATGGCCTTGATCCGCGCTGCCCTGCGACCATGCATGTGGCCCGTTGCCGGTTTCGGCGCATCGTGGCGCATCGTGACGGGATGTCGCCGCGTTTGTCGGAACATGCGCATGTCATGACCTGCATGACGTGCGTCGCACAGATCATATTGTGGCCTGCTTGAGCCAAAAAAAGTGGCAATTCGCGTCGAACGGCTGCTTATTCGCGGTCGTCAGTGGTCTGAAAACGACATTGACCTTGTCGTTTCCGACCTGTCCCATACCTTGTATCAGGTGTTACGCCTTCAGCCCCACAGCGCACCAGGCTGGGGCAAGGGTGGCCCGGGCTCCCGCCGACATGCTGTGCCAAGGCGGTGCGATGTCATGCTTCTACGGCCGGGCGACGAGAGAATGAACATCAGATCGGGATTGTGAGGGCTTCATGAAGGATGAGACAGGCACACCGACTTCGGGCGCATCTGCTGCGCGGCCCTTCGCAAGGGTCGCGGTACTGGGTGCCGGCAGCTGGGGTACCGCACTGGCGGTCACACTGGCCAGGGCCGGGCGCGATGTGCGGCTCTGGGGGCGCGATGGCGCAACCATGCAGGCAATCACCGCCCGGCGCGAGAACACCGCGCATCTTGCTGGCGTGCCACTGCCGGCGGGTGTGACGGCGGTGCCGCGATTGCGCGATGCCCTGCACGATGCCGATGCCGCGCTGATCGTTGTGCCGTCTACAAGCGTCCGGATGGTAGCCCGCCAGATCGCCGCCCATGCGCCGCCGGGCATTCCCATAGCAGTATGCGCCAAGGGTATCGAAGCCCGCACCGGGTTGTTGATGACCCAGGTCGCTGAAGAAGAGCTGGGAAAGCGCCCTGTGGGTGTGATCTCGGGGCCCACCTTTGCCCGCGAAACCGCGCTGGGCCACCCCACTGCCGCAACAGTCGCCTTTCCCTTTTCGTTTGCCGACCGCCTGGACCCGGCTGAAAGCCCGGCCGTGCGGATGGCGGTGTCACTGAGTACCGCGACCTTTCGCGCCTATGTTTCGGACGATCTTGTCGGCGTCGAGATCGGTGGGGCGGTCAAGAATGTCATCGCCATTGCCTGCGGCATGATGCATGGCGCCGGTCATGGCGAGAATACGCGCGCCGCGCTGATCACGCGCGGGCTTGACGAACTCAAGGCACTGGCCGAGGCGCTGGGTGGTCGGCGCGAAACGGTCACCGGCCTGTCCGGCACTGGTGACCTGACGTTGACCTGTTCCAGCCCGACGTCACGCAACATGGCACTTGGCCAGCAACTGGGCCAGGGCATCGCGCGCGCGCAGTGCTTTGACGGGCGCCCGGTTGTCGTAGAGGGCGAGGTCAATGCCCGTTCGGTGACCGACCTGGCCCGCCGTGTGGGTGTCCGGATGCCGATCTGCGAAACGGTGCGCAGCGTGCTGCACGAAGGGGCTGACCTGAACGCGGCCTTTGCCGTGCTGTGGGCCCGCCCGATAGAGGCAGAGCCGCGCGCGATGGAGCTGTCATTCGACCACCCTGTGCAGCTTCAGGCTTTGCAGCCGCGTGAGGGGGTGTCATGATCCGGCCCGTGTCATCGTCGCCCGCCGGAGCAAAAGCGTCCATCGCAGGCACTGACCCTATCGCCGCAAAGCGTCTGGTGCTGGCCACCGATCTGGATGGCACCTTTCTGGGTGGCAGCACCGCCGAGCGCGAACAGTTGTACAGATGGATCGAGCGCAATCGCGATACCGTCGGTCTGATCTTTGTCACCGGGCGCGAGGTGGGATTCATCCGTCAGTTGACCAGCGATGGCTGCGTGCCGCGCCCGGATTTCGTGGTTGCCGATGTCGGCACGACCATTGCCGCGCCGGATGCAGAGGCCGGTTTTGCCCCGATCGCCGCGCTTGAGGCTGAAATCGCCGCGCGCTGGGGCGATGCCGGCGCTCGCGTCAGGACTGCGCTTGCCGATGTGGGCGGGCTGTCGTTGCAGCCGACCGATTTTCGGTACCGCGTCAGTTATGACATGAACCCCGACCGGTTCGATCAACGCGCGTTCGGCATCGTTGCCGATCTTGGCCTTGATGCGCTTGCCTCTGACAACCGCTTTTTCGATGTCCTGCCACGTGGAATCAGCAAGGGGCCGTCACTGCGTCGGCTGCTGGCCGATCTGGGTGTGCCCGATCAGCGCGTACTGGTGGCCGGCGATACGCTCAATGATCTGTCGATGCTTGCGCTTGGGCTGCCTGCCGTCGCCGTGGGCAATTCCGAGCCGGCGCTGCTGGCGCAACTTTCCGGCCATGATCATGTGCACCGGGCCAAAGCCGAAGGCGCCGCCGGCATTGCCGAGGCCATTCGGCGCTTTGGCTATCTTTCTCATAACGCTGCCTGAATGGAGGGTCGTCACGTGTCATCCGATCTGGTTATCGTCTATCATCGCCAACCCTATGAAGAGGTCGAGGTCGACGGGCGCACCGTCTTTCGTGACAACAAGAGCCCGAATGGCATCGTGCCGACCCTGAAAAGCTTTTTCGGCCAGGTGGAACATGGTGCCTGGGTCGCCTGGAAGCTGGCCGAAGACACGGCCAACCCCGGGTTCGAGGCCGTGGTCGAGATTGACGATGCGTTTGGCCGCTATTCGGTTGCGCGTCTGCCACTGACCGAACACCAGGTGCGCGAGTTCTATCACGTCACGTCGAAAGAGGCCTTCTGGCCGATCCTGCACGGGTTCAAGGACCGCTACAATTACGATCCTGTGGACTGGCCCAACTTTCGCGAGGTGAACTGGCGTTTCGCCGAGGCCGCCGCCGCCGAGGCCGCGCCGGGCGCGCTGGTCTGGGTCCATGATTACAATCTGTGGCTTGTGCCCGGCTATCTGCGGCAGATGCGCAAGGACGTGCGCATCGCCTTTTTCCACCATACGCCGTTTCCGGCGGCGGATGTCTTCAATGTCCTGCCCTGGCGGCGCGAGATTGTCGAAAGCCTGCTGTCGTGCGACGAGGTCGGGTTTCACATTCCACGCTATGCGGCCAATTTCGCCGCCGTCTCCAGCAGCCTGACCGACGCCGAGGTAACCGAGCGGCAACCGGTCGATCCGGCGATGATCTCTGTCGGGTCGGCCCTGAACGAAAGAACCGTGCCCACGCGCCTGACCCATCAAGGAAATGACATCAGCTTGCGTGTGGCGCCTGTGGGCGTCGATGTCGATTTCATCGATAGCCGCGCCCGTCAGCCCGGCACCGCCGCGCGCGCCGCCGAGATCCGCGACGGGCTGGAAGGGACGAAACTGATCCTGTCGGTAGGGCGCACCGATTATACAAAGGGCGGGGTGGATCAGCTCCTGTCGATCGAGCGCGTGCTGGAGGCCCATCCCGAACTGGCCGGCCAGATACGCCTGATGCATGTCTCGGTCAGCGCCAACCGGAACATGACCGCCTATGAGAATGTCCAGGCAGACATCGAACAGCTCGTTGGTCGAATCAATGGCCGCTTCGGTACGCTGGATTGGCAGCCCGTGACACTGATTTCGCGGGCGATCCCCTTTGACGAGCTGGCCTCGTATTATCGTGCCGCCGATGTCGCCTGGATCACGCCCCTTGCTGATGGCATGAACCTGGTCGCCAAGGAGTTCGCCGCTGCGCGGGTCGATGGTGACGGGGTGCTGGTGCTGTCCGAGTTCGCCGGCGCCGCAGTCGAGATGCAGGAAGCCGTGATTACCAACCCCTTTTCGCATTGGGCCATGGATCAGGCAATCATGACGGCGCTGTCGATGCCGCCGGAGGAGCGGCGCGGGCGCATGCAGGCGCTGCGCGCGGCAGTCGCCCGCAATGATATCCGTGCCTGGGGCCGCGCCGTGATCAGGATGCCTGGCCGGTCTGCGGCGTCATCCGCCACCGATCACGCCGCCTGACAAGGGTCCTGATGGGCCATGGCAGCGCCGCGCCTTGATCAATCGAAAGTGGCCTTTGTCCGCCGCTTGGACCGCTTTGTACGGAGATGAGATGACCCGCCGGCAACCGATGGATGCTGTGCATCCGGGTGCGACCGGTCCCTTGCCGACCGATCCTGCCGAAATCGCTGCCATCACCCGTGGCGAGCATGGTGACCCTTTTGCCGTGCTGGGTGTCCATCCCTGCGCGCAGGGGTGGGCCGTGCAGGTCTTTGTCCCGGGTGCCGGCATCGTGCTGATCGAAGACGCCACAGGCGCCAGCCAGCCGCTGTCGCCTGTCGGGGATGGGGGAGTCTTTGGCGCGGTCGTTGCCAGGCGGCCCGCCCGCTATACGGTCATTGCCCGAAATGACGATGCCGAATGGCGGTTCATCGATCCATACCAGTTTGGCCCCGTTCTGGGCGCGATGGACGAGCATCTGATATCGGAAGGGGCGCATATGCGGTTGTGGCGCACATTGGGGGCGCGGCCGCTGACGCATGAAGGCACGGATGGCATCGTCTTTGCGGTCTGGGCACCCTCGGCCCGCCGCGTGTCGGTGATCGGCGATTTCAACGACTGGGATGGCCGCCGCCACCCGATGCGCCGGCGCGGCGCAACCGGTGTGTGGGAGTTGTTCATTCCCGGCCTGGCATCGGGGGAACGCTACAAATACGAGATCGCGCCTGCGGGCGGCGGCTTGCCCATGCCGAAAAGCGACCCGGTCGGCTTTCAGGGTGATCTGCGGCCAGACAACTGTTCTGTCGTGCGATCCCTTGACACCTATCACTGGCGGGACGCGGCCTGGATGCGCGACCGGGCGGCGCGCCAGCGCACCGACGCGCCAATCTCGATCTACGAGGTGCATCTGGGAAGCTGGCAACGCCGACCAGATGGCAGCTGGCCGGGTTATGGCGAACTGGCCAGGACGCTGGTGCCCTATGTCAAGGACATGGGCTTTACGCATATCGAAGTGCTGCCAGTCTCGGAACATCCTCTTGACGCGTCCTGGGGCTACCAGCCTGTCGGCCTGTATGCGCCAACCAGCCGTTTCGGAGCGCCTGATGATTTTCGTGCCTTCGTCGATGCCTGCCATGCTGCCGAAATCGGCCTGATCATCGACTGGGTGCCGGCGCATTTTCCGGCCGATGCGCACGGGCTGGGCAGATTCGACGGCACGGCACTGTACGAGCATCAGGACCCGCGCGAAGGCTATCACCCGGACTGGCACACGCTGATCTACAACTTCGGCCGGCGCGAGGTCAGCAACTTTCTGATTGCCAATGCACTGTACTGGACCCGAGAGCATCATGTGGACGGGCTGCGCGTCGATGCCGTCGCCTCGATGCTGTACCGTGACTACAGCCGGAAAGAGGGCGAATGGGTACCAAACCGGCATGGCGGGCGCGAAAACCTGGAAGCCATCGACTTTCTTCGCCGCCTGAACGCCACGGTCTATGGCGATGACCCCGGCATGATGGTGATCGCCGAGGAATCGACCGCTTGGCCCGGTGTCTCTCGGCCTGTCCATGACGGGGGGTTGGGCTTTGGCTTCAAGTGGAACATGGGGTGGATGCATGACACGCTGGAATACATGGCGCAGAACCCGGTGCACCGCGCCCATCACCATGAAAAGATGACCCAGGGTCTGGGCTATGCCTTCAGCGAGAACTTCGTTCTGTCGCTCAGCCATGACGAGGTGGTGCATGGCAAGGGCTCGCTTTACGGCAAGATGCCGGGCGATGCGGCCGAAAAGCTGGCGAACCTGCGCGCCTATCTTGCCTTCATGTGGGCGCACCCGGGCAAGAAGCTGCTGTTCATGGGGCAGGAGTTCGGCCAGACAACCGAATGGGATTTCGGGGCACAGCTGGACTGGGAAAGCCTTGACGACCCTTCCCATGCGGGCCTGCGCATGCTGGTGCGCGATCTCAATCACCTGTACCGCTCGGCACCTGCGTTGCACGCGCGCGATTGCCGCGCCGATGGCTTCGAATGGATCGATGGCACGGCGGCACGGGCGAATGTCTTTTCCTGGTTGCGCCGCGGCCAGGACGGCGCCCAGCCGCTGCTGGCCACCTTCAATTTTTCCGCGCGTGAACACCGCACATGGCGGCTTGGCGTGCCCCAACCGGGGTACTGGCGCGAGATTCTGAACACCGATGCCGATGTCTATGGTGGCGGCGGGCGCGGCAATATGGGCGGCGTGACAGCAAGGGCCGAGGCCAGCCACGGGCACGCGCAGTCGATCACCGTGACGTTGCCGCCGCTGAGCGGCCTGTATTTCATGCAGGAGGGCCAGTGATGGACGCCGGAAACGACACCAGTGCCGTTGCGCAGAACGCGCCGGCCACCAAAGCCCTTGCCGACTGGGCGATGCGCATGTTGCACAGCGGCCTTCCCGCCATCGAGACCGCGCGCGAGATGGCCAGGCGCCTTGGTGCGCATCGTCGTGGTGACATCTGCGAAGTGATGTTCTGGGCGCCCGAATTGCAAGAGCGCCGCGTTTTTGACGACGATATCTTCATCGAGGTGCTGGACATCATGGGCGAAGCGGCCTTGTCACGCTCTCGCCAGACGGTGACATTCAGGCGCACGCGCGTGCCGGTGGTGCGGATCGATGCATGGTGCATCGCCGCAATCGACGGCATGCAAGCCGGCACGCGGGACAATGTGGGCAGTTTCTATTCGCTGGTCTGGCGGGACCCTGAAAACCGCTGGAACCGCATCAACGATCCGCTTTCTGCCTCGTTGCCCTTTGGCCCCTTTGCGCCGGCAGAGTATTATGACATCGAGGCCATGCAGGCGGCCCGGGCGGACAAGGGGTATTATGCCGCACTGCCCCAGGGCGCAGTGTACAAGTTCGGCCCGCCGGCGAACATCTTGCAGATCCACGTGCCCACGGCGACCGCCAGCATGAGCATTGCGGGCCTTGCTCGGCATTTCACCACACTGGCCGAGCGGGTGCGCCAGGGGGGCGAGCCAGAACCGGCGGACCGCATTTTCCTTGGCTATGACGCGGTGCAGCTTTTACCGGTCGAGCCCACGACCGTCTACGAGGCCGGCCCGGATTTCTGGACAGAGATCGACCAGGCCGACAACACGCTGGTGGTCGACATCCGCCGCCCGGACACCACGAACTGGGGATATGACGTTGTGATTACAGGCATGGCGGCGGTCAATCCGTCGATGCTTGAATCCGACCGCCCGGATGAACTGGTCGATCTGGCGGCCGTGCTGCACAATTTTCCGGGCAAGCCAAAGAAGCTGATCCTGGATGTGGTCTTTGGCCATAGCGACAATCAGGGGTTGCGGGGATTGAGCCACCACTATTTCGCCGGCCCCAACATGTACGGTCAGAACCTGAATTACCGAAACCCGGTTGTGCGTGCGATCTTGCTGGAGATGCAGCGCAGAAAGGTGAATTTCGGCGCTGACGGCGTGCGCGTGGACGGCGCGCAGGATTTCAAGTGGTGGGATGCCGACGCCCAGACGCTGCGCCATGACGATGATTATCTGCAGGAAATGGCCGATGTCGTGCAAGAGGTCGCAGGCCGCAAGTACCGCCCCTGGTTTGTGTTCGAAGATGGCCGCCCCTGGCCGGACGAAGACTGGGAACTGAGTTCGGATTACCGCGCCGTGATCGAAAAGCAGCGCGATGATGACGTGTTCCAGTGGGGCCCGCTGACCTTTGCGCACAATACCCCGTTCCTTTACACGTTCTGGCTGTCGAAATTCTGGCGGATACAGGAAATCGTGCACAACGGCGCCAACTGGATTTCGGGCTGTGCCAATCATGACACGCTGCGCCGCGGCACCCAGATCAACCCAAAGCTGAACATCAACACCCGCCTGGGTGACACCCGAATGGAGATTCTGGACAAGGCCTATGACCACACGGCCGCCCAGATGCTGACCTATGTGGCCTTTCCCGGTGTGCCCATGGACTTCCTCAATGCCATGGCGCGCGCATCATGGGGCTTTATCCGGAACCAGGATGATGTCTATGGCGTCAAGGTCGTGGCGGAAGAAGCGATCTCGCTGAACTGGCAGGTTGACTCCTACACCTATTCAGAGCCCGGAAACTTTCGCCGCATGAAGCAGTTGGGTTTTCAGGACCGCGATACGCTGGAACGGTTTTTCGTGATCCTGCCCGCGCTGGTCGAGGCGACGGATTACGACCTGGATGTGATGGCCAAGCTTCTGAACGCGGTCGACCCGCCGCTGGACGGTCCGGCGCCCTATGACGCGGCCGCACTCAAGAAAGTGGCGCGCGCCTGGATGGACGACATGCATGACTATTGCAATGTTGCCAACTATGTGGACCGACTGGGCGAGGCACATACAAGCTACATGCTGAAGCTGCGCGCGTTTCGTGCAGCGCGGCCGTGGCTGCGCCAGAATTATGGCCCGCATGATGTGTTCGACTATCAGACACCGACAAGGGGCACGGTGGCGTTTCGGTCGCTGCGCCACGGGCCCGATGGGGAACAGGTGTTCATGATCGCCCATCTGGAGGGCCAGCCACTGGTTGACATCGACCCCACGGCCTTGCCGATTCCGGGGCTTGAAGGGGGCGGCTGGCATGTCGCGCTCAGATCACCGACTATCGGTGATGATTATCTGGGCGGGCCAATCACGCTGCATGACAGCATGGCAGTGCTGTTCACGCGCAAAGCCGGTTGAGTCGTTGCCGGGCCTCCCCTGGCGCCGGGCGCATGCAATGGCTGCCGCACAGCGCGCTTGGCTGTGCCGGTATCGGCCAGAAAGCGCAACGCGTTGACGGGGTTTGGGGCGTTCTTGTCCAACACCCTTCGGGGTCTGCATCATTTCAGGCCACCGTGTGGCTGCGCGTTCGTCTGGCCACTCGACCATCGGGCGCCAAGCACCTATGTTCAGGACATCACAGGCAGGAGAAACGGCATGCGGCGGCCCGTCGTCGGCATCATCGGCAACAGCCATCTGATTAATGATCAGTACCCGACCCATGCCGGGGGGACGATGAACAGCGAGGCAGTCGCCGAGGTGTCGGATTGCCTGCCGCTGCTGATTCCCTCTGACCCGCGGTATGTCCGTGTTTCGGAACTGCTGGAGGTTTGTGATGGCATTCTTCTGACCGGCGGTCGGCCGAATGTGCACCCGGAAGAATATGGCGAACCAGAGACACCGGCGCATGGCGCCTTTGACCGAAACCGCGATGCCCTGGCACTGCCGCTGGTGCGGGCCTGTGTGGAACGCGGTCAGCCCATTCTGGGTATCTGCCGCGGCTTTCAGGAAATGAACGTGGCGATGGGCGGTACCCTGGACCCTGAAATTCGTGACCTGCCGGGCAGGATGAACCACCGCATGCCGCCGGATGGCACGCTTGAGGAAAAGTTCGCCCTGCGCCATGTCGTGCGGTTCATCGAAGGTGGCGTGTTTCACCGCCTGATGGGCGCGATCGAGGTAATGACCAATACACTGCACGGGCAGGGTATCCGCACAGCCGGTGCGCGCGTGGTCATCGATGGGCACGCGCCCGATGGCACACCAGAGGCGATCTATGTGCGCGAGGCGCCCGGTTTTGCGCTGGGTGTACAATGGCATCCGGAATGGCGTGCGGCCAGCGATCCGGTATCGCGCCCGCTTTTCCGGGCTTTTGGCGCGGCGGTGCATGCCTTTGCAGCCGAACGGCACGCGCCGGATAATGCCCGTCGCAGCGCAGAAACGCCGCGATCAATGGTGGGATAGGGGCATGAGCGCCTGAACGCTACGCAGCCCATGCAAAGGCTTGCGCGCGAATCAGGGCGGGATGCCCTTTGGCAGACCGGTCGCCCGATGTCATGCCGCAGTCCTTGCCCTCGCAGTCCTTGCCGGCTGCGTCCGGCGATCACCCCAGCGGGCGCTGCATGTCGCGCGGCGCGCCCGTTGTCAGGGTCCACCACAGTTTTCCGTTCTGGTCCTGATGCCAGGCAAAGCCGATTTCGCGCATGCGCGGGTCTAGCAGGATGCTGCGGGTTTCGGGGTTTTCCATCCAGACTGTCAGCGTTTCCAACTCGGTCTCAAAGGTTTCCGAGATCAGCTCGCCCAGGAACTGGCCGCGATAGCCAACCCGGCTGACCCGGTCAATCGGCGTGGACCCGTCAGAGCCGAAATGCCAGGGCCGGGACTGGCGCGACATGTCGCGCGCATGGGTTGCCGCCGCAGAGGTCAGATCGGCGTTCAATTCAACCTGGGCAAGGCCGCGCTGGGCGCGTACCGCGTTTACCCCGTCACGCATGCGGGCCTGGATGCGCGGCGCATCATTGGGGCCAATGCGGTATACGACAGGCACAGGGCGCCCATCCGGACCCAGCCGGGTGGCGGAATAGGTGTCGGCACAGGCGGTCAGAAAGGCGAGCGCGGCGATGGCGGAAAGATAGGGGCTTTTCATGGCATATCCGATACTGAGACCTTGCCTTTAGCGCCTGTCTCGCAGGAATTCAAACCCAACTCGCCGTGACAGGGCCGGGCTGGCGGCATTGCGTGACAAGAATGCATGGGATGCCCCCGTGGTTCCCTGAAGCGCGATGCGCCCAAAGCCGGCGCCGCCATGTCGGGCAATAAGGTGTGATTCCGGCCTTCATGTGTTGCCAATTTGACGACATAACGCATGAACGATGGGGCTTAGGCGACTTGACCCGTTGCATTTCCACCGCCAAGATGCTTTCAGAGCGTGACGAGGCATCGTCTTGGGGGTGTGCCATCATCATCATGTGATGGCCCACAGATATCTGGAGGTTACTATGAAGAAACTTGCTCTCGCTGCCCTGGTTGCGGTTGCTGGTTCGGCCGCCATGGCCGGCACCATCATCGAGCCGATCATCGAGCCGGAAGTGATCGTGGCGCATTCGTCGTCGTCGGTCGGTGGGATCATCATTCCGATCCTGCTGCTGGTCGGCCTGGCGATCGCGCTGCGCTAATCGCGCTTCGGCTGTTTTGCCTAAGGAAAGGCGGGGTGAAGTTTACTTCATCCCGCCTTTTCCTTTTTTTCCGTCAATCTTTCGGTCGTTCTGGTGTTTCCGCAAGTCGGTGCAGGGCGTTTTCTGGGACAATGTTGGCGGGACTGTCAGCCAACCCAGCCTTTCAGATTATCCTCGATCACCGCACACAGCGCCGTCACATGGGCCTCGTCATCATTCAGGCAGGGGATATAGGTAAAATGCTCGCCCCCCGCCTCTTCGAAGCTTTCGCGGATTTCCTCGTTGATCTCTTCCAGGGTCTCGATGCAATCGGCGGCAAAGGCGGGTGCCACGACGGCCAGCCGCTTGACGCCTGATTCGGCCAGCCGGGCGACATGCTGCACGGTATAGGGGCGCAGCCATTCCTCTGATCCAAAGACCGACTGAAAGGTCGTCTGTACCTTGTCCTCGGCCCAGCCCAACCGTTCGCGCAGCAGGCGCGTCGTCTTGGCGCACTGGCAATGATAGGGGTCGCCCTCGGTCAGATAGCGTTTCGGCATGCCGTGATACGATGCCACCAGCACCTCGGGCTTCTCTGCTGCCGCGTCCCAGGCACGTTCGACCGATTGTGCCAGTGCCTCGATATACAGCGGGTGGTCAAAATAGGGCGGGACGGTGCGTGCCGCCGGTTGCCACTTTTCTTGCATCAGCGCGCGAAAGAACTGATCATTCGCCGTGGCCGTGGTGGCGCCGGCGTATTGCGGATAAAGCGGGAAGAACAGGATACGCTCGCAGCCGGCATCGACCAGCGCCCGAACCTTTGACCGGGTCGAGGGGTTGCCATAACGCATGCAGAAATCGACCATCACCGCGTCGCCGAAACGCGCCTTCATGCGCGCGGCGATCCCGGCTGTCTGGTCCTTGGTTATGGTCATCAGGGGGCTTTCGCCCTTTTCGTGGTTCCAGATGGACCGGTAATTCGCGCCCGAGGTGAAGGGCCGTTTCGACAGGATGATAAGCTGCAGCAACGGCTGCCATTTCCAGGACGGATAGTCGATGACGCGCTTGTCTGACAGAAACTCGTTCAGATAACGGCGCATCGACCAGTAGTCGTAATTGTCCGGCGTGCCCAGATTGGCCAGTAATACCCCGGTCTTGACGCGTGGCATGGGCGGATGGTCTGACGGGGCATGGGCAAGCCGCCCTTCGCCGGGCTTGTCATGGGCGACCGGGCAGCGGGCGGGCAGAGCATCAAGCATCGCTGGCGTCCTTTCGGCTGATTGCGCCCTGACATAGCGGGTTGTCACGGGGGGTCAATCACTTCGGCCCGGTGCCGATGACGGCACGACGGGGCCCAACGGTGTTTCATCGGTGCCCAGGGCATCAGCCAGCCGTGCGGTGGCCGAACCGGGGCGCAGGGGTTTTGGCTGGCTGTCGGCCGGGGCCCAGCCGGTCAGGAACAGGGTTTCGGATGTGGCAATCAGACACCCATCGCTGGTCGCATGAGTTTGCCGGTAAAGCAGGGCGGCACGTTGCCACAGGGCGCGTGGCATCATTGCGCGGCGGCGCCCGGCCAGGGCATTCGTCTCGCCCATGCCGCGCAGATCGGCCACCAGCCTGTTCAGGTCGCGGTAATGGATGCGCCGGGTGCTGCTGTCGGCGACCGGCATTGCCAGCCCGGCACGTTGCAACAGCGCACCGGCATCCCGGATGTCGGCCATGGGCAACACGCGGGGCGACAGGCTGCCGTAAAGATCGCTTTCCGCCTGAGCCAGCACGGCGCGCAACTCCTGAAGGCTGCGCCCACCCGGCAGCACGGCCATGAACAGCCCGTCAGGCTGCAAGGCGCGCCGGCACTGTATGATCTGGCCCAACGGATCATCTGCCCAGTGCAGGCACAGGGCATGGATCACCAGGTCATGCCCGCCCGACGCCAGCGCCAGCGTTGCCGTATCGGGGGCAATCTGCGCGCCGGGCAGGGCGCGGGCCCAGAGATCGGCCCAGGGGCCGGGATGCGGCACCACCACGGCAGGTGCCGTAAACGATCTGTTAACCTCGCTGAGTCTTTCCTTGATCTCGTCGATGGCATCCTCATGCAGGAACGCCACCGCGTTCCGGCCTGCACGGGCGCGATGCCGCTCAAGGGCAGGGCGGTCGGTCAGGGCAGGGGGGGGGCTGGCGGGTGTCATGGGCGCGGGCGGCTGGGCTTGCATGGCGCAGAACTCGGGTTGGCGGACACCAATGTCAAGGCCGACAGCAAAAGGGGGAAGGCAGGAACATGACGGCGGGGCTTGCTGACAAACTGATGACACCGGCGCGTCGGTTGGGGCGCTCGGCGCTTGATCTGGTCTATCCGCCGCAATGCCTGGCCTGCGATACGCCTGTTCAGCGTGCCGGCACGCTGTGCCCCGGGTGCTGGCGCGATGCGGCTTTCATTCATGGACTGACCTGTGACAAATGCGGCGTGCCCCTGCCGGGCGAGGATGACGGCGTGCCGGTGCTGTGTGACGACTGTCTGGCTGTGGCCCGACCCTGGGGCAGGGGGCGTGCGGTGATGGCTTATGACGGCGCGGCGCGGCACATGGTGCTGGGGCTGAAATACCGTGACCGGCATGATCTGGCGGCCCCGGCTGGGCAGTGGCTGGCGCAGCGCGCCCGCCCGCTGCTGCGGCCGGATACGCTGGTGGCGCCTGTGCCCTTGCACTGGTGGCGCCTGCTGGGGCGCCGCTACAATCAGTCCGCCCTGCTGTCGGCGGCGCTGGCGCGGGCCATCGAACGCCCGCATTGCGTCGATCTGCTGCGCCGCCACCGGTTTACCGGAACCCAGGACGGGCTGTCGCGGCAAGGGCGGTTCGACAATCTGTCGCAGGCCATAAGGGTGCATCCGCGCCGCGTGCCAGCGGTGGTGGGGCGGCCTGTCCTGCTGGTCGACGACGTGATGACCTCTGGCGCCACGCTGGCCGCCTGCACAGAGGCCTGTTTTCAGGCAGGGGCCGATGCCGTCGATGTGGTGATCCTGGCACGCGTCCTGCGCATGCCTTAGGCAGCGGCGAGGGGCTGCTTTCGGTTTTTCGCACCGCATGGTTCACAGCCGGGCCAAAGCGCATTACATCAACGTCATATGTGCTGATACAATCCGCGCGGTCACAAGCCGTGCCGATACTGGCCAAAGGATCCACGCGATGCCCGTGATCGAAATCTATACCTCGCCCTTGTGCGGCTACTGTCACGCGGCCAAACGGCTGCTGACCCAGAAGGGGGCGCCCTTTACCGAGATTGATATCTGGGCCGCGCCGGACCGCAAGCCGGAGATGATCCAGCGTGCCGGCGGTCAGCGTACCGTGCCGCAGATATTCATTGATGACCAGCATGTCGGTGGCTGTGACGACCTGTTTGCGCTGGACCGTGGCGGCAGGCTGACCCCGATGCTGAACGGCACGAAACAGGATTGATCCTGTGCGCGCCGGCCTTCTTCAACTGACCGTCGGCGACGACCCTGCCGCCAATGTGCCGCTTGTGCGGGCTGCCGTGCGCGAAGCCGTCGCTGGTGGCGCAGGCTTCGTGCTGACCCCGGAGGTGACGAATTGTCTGTCATCCAGCCGCAGCCATCAGGCGCGCGTGCTGGGCACCGAAGAGACCGATGCGGTATTGGCCATGCTGCGCAACGAGGCTGCACGCGCGGGGGTCTGGCTGCTGGCAGGGTCGCTGTTGTTCAAGACAGACGACCCCGACGGCAGGCTGGCCAACCGATCCTTGCTGATTGATCCCGATGGCGGGATCGCCGCGCGGTATGACAAGATTCATCTGTTCGACGTGCAGGTATCGGCAGAAGAAACCTATCGCGAATCTGCAGCCATTCGCCCCGGCACCGGGGCCGTGACCGTGCAGACCCCCTTTGCCATGCTGGGGCTGACGGTGTGCTATGATGTGCGCTTTCCCCAGCTTTACCGCCAGCTTGCGCAGGCCGGCGCGCAGGTGCTGACCGTGCCCGCCGCCTTCAGCCCGGTAACGGGTGCTGCGCATTGGTCGGTGCTGTTGCGCGCCCGGGCCATTGAAACCGGCGCCTGGGTACTGGCGCCCGCCCAGACCGGCACGCACCCGGCCAGCGCCGGCCGTCAGCGGCGTACATGGGGGCATACGATGGCTGTGGCCCCCTGGGGCGAGGTGGTTCTTGACGCCGGTACAGAGCCCGGAGTCTTTCATCTTGATCTGGACATGAAGGCGGTGGACGATGCCCGCGCGCGCGTCCCCTCGTTGATGCATGATCGGCCCTTCACGCCGCCGGAGGGCTGGCGGTGAGGACCGAGGAAAAGCCCGTCGACGATCTTGCCGTCGCGCTGTTTGCCGAGTTGTTCATGGCCGAGCAGCTGTCACGTGCGCGGTTGTCGCGGGCAATGCCCAAGGGGATGGAGTTGTCCCATTTCAGCGTGCTGAACCTGCTGGCGCGGCTGCAGGACGAACGCACGCCAGCGCAACTGGCGAAAAGCTTTCATGTCACGCGCGGGGCGATGACGAACACGCTGAGCAAGCTGGAATGGGCCGGCCATATCCATATCCGCCCCGACTGGGACGATGCGCGCCGCAAGTTCGTGTCGATCAGCCCTGCCGGCCGCGCCGCGCGCGATGCCGCGCTGCAGGCCATAGCGCCCGTGATCGCGCAACTGGCAGACACCCTGGGCATCGACAAGCTGCGCGCCGCCGTGCCGGTCTTGCGCGCCTTGCGCGCGGAACTGGAAAAGGAAAACTGATCGCGCAACCCACAGCGCGATCGCCTTTCAGATCATGCGGATCACGTCTTTGTCGATCGCCAGCGTATAGCCTTGTCGTGCAATGTTGCGCACCAGAAGTTCACTGACGATCTGGTTGCCCAGACTGTCGCGCAACCGCTTGATGCGTGTGGCGCCGGCGGCTTCGTCGCAATCGCTTTCGCGCTTGCCTGAAACCACCGCCTCCAGTTGTGCACCGTTCAGCATCTCGCCATCCATGCGTGCCTCTGCCAGGGCGGCCAGCGTTTCGACTGCGGCCTCGGTCAGGTTGAGCTCCATGTCGTTCAGATAGACCTTGCGCTCTGCCCGGCTGATGACCATCGACGAGACCTGAATGCCGGCCTTTTGTACCTGCGCCAGCTTGCGGTTCAGGGCGATCAGCGCCAGGACCAGCACCAGCGCGGTGATCAGAAGCGCGCTGGCAAAGACCAGCAGTACAAAGATGACGCCGCGATACGAGACCAGCACCGCGCTCAGCGTATTGCCCGATTCCGACAAGATTTCGATCAGGCGCAACTCTGCCGGTGATGTAAGGTCGCGGTTTTCCAGGATCAGCCGCTCGATGGCCGCGTTGAAGGCGTTGGTGTCCGGCAGGTTCACGAACAGCAGAAAGGCCGCCAGCGCCAGGATGGCAACAATGGCGGCCAGACCAATGGCAATGGCGCGCGTGCCCGTGCGCGTCAGGTCAGTAGCGGAGGAAATAGGCCCCGGCACGCGCTCTCCTCGCTTCAAGCCCCTCTGGTCCGAATGTGGACAAGATATCAAGAAATATCCACCCGTCTTGTTGCAGGCGCGGCCGCAAATGCGCAGCGGCGGCGCTGGCATTGCCGCAGGCCGATTGCGGAATCTGTACCACCCCGTAATGCAGCCGAAGCGGGTTTTCGCGCTTTGCCCGATAGTCTGCAAAGCACTGGGCAGATGCCGGCATGGCCAGCATCAGGCTGGCCAGCGCGGCAGTGATGACGGTCTTCAGAATCATGGAACGGGTCCTTGCAGATGATCGATTCGCGGCGCG
>JAFIED010000081.1 GCA_020832805.1 Pararhodobacter sp. | reverse complement strand
GCCCAGCGGGCCATTCAGGTCATCGACCAGCGCGATGCCGGCGGCAAGGCCGGTATCGGTGCCGAAATCACCCTCGCTCAGCACCGTGCCATCGGGGGCGATCAGCTCCAGCCGCGCGCTGTCGCTGGCGTTCTCCCACTGTGCCGACAGGATCACCACATCCAGTTCCGGCCCCAGTTCCCAGCTGCCGATGGCATCGATCGCCTTGCGCCCCAGCACCTCGTAGCGGCCATCCAGCCACAGCCGCACCCCGGCCGAGGAACTGCCGATGAAGGGCAGGGTGAAGTTGATCCAGGCGGCGGCGAAATCGTTGGCATTGTCGCCGTCCGAAGAGAATTTCGCCAGCCCGTTGCCGGCGCGCGACAGCCCGCCGATCAGCGGCAGCGCCTCGGGGAAGGTGGCGGTGGCCGAGACGGAGGCATTGAGATAGGTTACATCGCCCAGCGTCTGGCTGGTGAACTGTGCCTGCCCGGTGATCATCTCGCCCAGGAAACCGGCCCCCAGCCCGGCCGAGAAGCCGGGGCGGGCGAAATCGACGCTGACGTCGCCGGTCAGCTTCATCAGCTCGAAGGCCAGCACGTCATCGGCATCGACGCCCAGCCAGCGGATCAGGGGCGCGGCGATGCGCTCGATCTCGCCGGGCAGCAGGTATGCGACCTTGCTCTCGGCCTCGAAATCCAGCGTCACCTGCGCGGCCTTGATCTTGCCCCCGACGAAGCCGCGGATGGGCGAGACGAAGATCTCGGTGTTCGGGCCGACGGTCATGGTGATCCGGGCGCTGACCTCTGGCCATTCCTCGGGGTCCTGCGCGGTCAGGTTCTCGGCCGCGAGCTTGCCGCCCTGCACGAAGAGGCCGGTGGCGCCCAGCGGCTTGTTCAGCCCGTCGATGCCGAAGGCGAAGCTGTCGATGGCGATGGGGTCCCATGTGGCGCCGATCTCGGCCTCCAGCGTCAGCCCCTTGAACAGAAACGGCAGCGTGCCCTTGAAGCCGCCGCCAAATTCCTTCTCGACCGTATCCAGCGAGAAGGTCATCTCCTCGATGAAGGGGCGGCCCCTGGCGGGCGTGCCACCCTCCTGCCCCTCGTAGGCGATCTCGCCGACGATGTCCCAGTTCCAGCCCTGGGCGTCCTTGCCGATGCGCAGGAACTTGTCGCCCCTGGCGAAGAGGTCGTCATCGGCCTGCTCGCCGGCCAGGTCGAAGGTCAGCTTGCTGGTGGTGCTGTCGGCGAGGAAGCTGTATTCCTTCGCCACCGTCTCGCCCCAGGTCAGCTCTGCCTTGCCCATCAGGTAGATGCTGTCGGTCAGGAGGTCGTAGTTCATCCCCAGTTCAGCGAATTCGACCGCGAAGGGCGCCCCCTCGGGCAAGGGCAGGGCCAGCGGCTTGTCGGTGAACCAGCGGCCGGTGCCAACCTCCGAGAAGCCGAAGGCGGGGCCGTCATCGCTCAGATGCAGCGCCAGAAGCCCCCCTTGCGTGCTGAAGACGGTGAAGGCATCGCCGAAGCTGAGGTCGGTGCGCAGCACCACCTCGTCGGGGCGCAGGGCGATGTCGGTGAAGGCCATCTCGATCAGATCGCCGACCAGCCGGTGCGAGGCGTCGATCTCCTCGTCCTCGAAATCCGACACCGTCAGCGTCGCCATGTCGATGGTGAAGCTGCCCTGCATCAGGGGCAGGGTGGTCGCGTATTGCTCGGCGAACAGCTTGCCCGAAACCGTCAGCTTGCCGTCCTCGATCGACGCCTCCGCCCCCTCGATCCGGATCAGCGGTGCTTCCCCGTCCTTGCGCCCGATCATCAGGATCGCGCCGGGCCTGGCGTTGATCGGCCCGTCCGGGTCCGGTTGCGCCCAGCCGGTGGATGAAACCAGGGTCAGCAGGCCCGTGTCGATCACCGACCAGTCGAACACCGCCTCCACCGCGCCGCCAAGGTCGTTGGTAACGATCACGCTGACCGGAAAGACGCCGGTGTCTGCAGGCGTGCCGTCGATCTGGCGGGTCGCCGGGTCGAAGGTGACACCATCGGGCAGGCCGACAACGGTGAAGTCCAGCGCCGTGCCGGAGGGATCGGTGAAGAAGCCACCGATGGGCAGTTCCTGTTCCTCGTCCTGGGTCGAGACCAGCGCATCGAACAGCGTCGAGACCGGCACCTGCGAGGGCATCGGGACCGCCAGCACGAAATCCTTCGGATCGCTGCCCTCGGTGCCCGGCATGATGTCGCCCAGCAACACCACCGCGCCGCTGTTGGTGTCGAACACCCAGGGCTCGCGGCCGATATCGGGGTCGTTGCGGGTGAAGATGATGCGCCCGTCGCCCATTGAGACCGGGTCGGACATGTGCCAGGTGGCCAGCGTGTCGCTGACCGCCCGCGTGCCGGCGGCGGTGCCGTCGGTGACCCAGGTGCGGAAGCCGCCGCCGAACAGCGAGGTGCTGGTCAGGACCGCCCCGCCCGGCAGTGCCAGGAAGCCGCTTGAGGGGCTCATGCTCAGCCGCACCTCCGAGGCATTGGGGAACAGCAGTTCCGTGCCTGCCTCGGTGCCGTCCGTCGCCCAGACCCCGGTATTGGCGGTATTGGCGCCACCGTCGATGACCACCAGCCGACGATCATCCGGCCCGATGCCGGAGCTGGACGTCTGCACGGGCCAGGTGGGTGTTCCGATGCCGGCAATCAGCTTGACGGTGCCTTCCGCGCTGCCATTGGTAGCCCACAGGGCGCGGGTCCCCAGGAAACTGCCGTCATCCTCGCGCGCGACGAACAGGGCGCGGCCGTTGGGGATGAGCAGGAAGCCGGAGGGATCGCCGGAACTGGCACCCGGCCACAGATCGGCAACCAGCCTGGTGCCGCCCTGGGTGCCATCGGTCACCCACAACTCGCGGCCCAGGGGGCGGCTGGCCAACTCGTCGCGCAATGGCCAGGGGCAGGGGCTGGGGTTCTCGCAACTGCCCGCGCCGGTATAGCCGGGCTGACATTCGGGCGGGAACCAGTAGACACAGGGATCGACCGTGTACCATTCGGTCCCCTCGCGCGTGGTGGCCGAGAACAGCAGCCGCCCGTCGCCCAGCTGGCCCAGGGTAATCGGGCTGCCCTCGCGGAAGATGCCCAGCTCGCCCACCGACAGCGGCCGCGTTTCCGGGATGGTGGGGGCCTCTGGCATGTTGGGCAGGCTGCCCAGGCGATAGGTGCCAGCAGCCGTGCCATCGGTAATCCAGCTGGGGCCGCTGAGGTTGGTAAAGGCCGCCTGCCCGCCGGGCAGGACGGTAAAGGGACCCAGGATGCTGCCCGCCGGCCCGTCGGTCAGGTCGGCGATCATGCGGGTGCCGCCGGCGGTGCCGTCGGTCGCCCACAACGCGCCCCCGGTCAGGGTGCTGTTCGCCTCGAAGATGACAAGACCGGGCCGGATCTGGGTCAGGAAGCGCGGATTGCCGCTTTCCTCGCCCGGGCGCAGGTCGCCGATCATCTGCGTGCCGGCCTCGGTGCCGTCGGTGACCCACAGCTCGGTGCCATGAACCCCGTCATCGGCGGCAAACACCACCCGGCCGGGCCTGACCGGGGTCAACCCGGTGGGAAAGCCGCCCAGCGCCCAGCCATCGGGGTGCAGCCCTTCCTGGAATTCCTTCAGCAATTCGGTGCCCCCCGGCGTGCCGTCGCTGATCCACAACTCGCTGCCCCGCTCGTCGCGCCCGCGAAAGACCACCTCGCCGCGCGCGATCAGCGTAAACCGGGCCGGATCATCGGGGAATTCGCCCATGCGGATGGTGCCGCTTTCGGTGCCGTCGCTGGCCCAGACCGCGTTGCCCGCCTCGAAGATCACGCGCCCGTCGCCCAGCGAGGTCAGATCGCTGGAAAAATACCCCGGCAGCCCGCCCTGCAGGCCCGGGGCAGTATCGCGCACCATGCGGGTGCCGACCGGCGTGCCGTCAGTGACCCACAATTCGCGGCCATAAACCCCATCGTCGGCAGAGAAAAAAACGAGCCTCGACATGACATGGTTACCTTTCCTGCCACGCGCTCAACGACTCAGGCCTATTGGTTTGCACTGCCGATTTTTCTCGTTGATCCTGACCAGGTAATCGGGCCGGACGCGAAATTTCCTTGGCGGATGGCAAGAGGTATCCGGCAGTCGCCGAGGCGCTTTCGCGGTGTCCTGCCGTCGCCATCCCGGTCAGGCGACGGCCGCCCCGGGGGCGGAAAAGGCTCGAAACCGGGGTCGATCGACGGTTCCATGCGCGATGATCGGATACGATCTTTCTGTCTGCGGAACGGTATCATGTTGTTCCCGCGCATGAAGGCCATCGCGCCCTCTCTCTCGATTGCCTTGATGGCTGCGTCGCGGGCGTCCCTGGCCGAGCCGAACTGATCATCCCATACATGGCTGGTGTTTCCGGACGCATGACTTCAAGCGCATTGGTGCCGTCGATCTTCAGGCGATGGTTCTCGATCCGGAAGCGCTGGCCGTCGATCAACACCGCCACGCTCTTGCCAGAGGTGACGATGCCGGGCTTGTCGTCATCGTCGATCATGGCCGGTCCCGGCCGGGTTGGTGTGTGCCGCTGACGATGCCCATGCGCACCCTGTGACCCCCGTCAATGAATGGCATGGCCGGCGGTGGGCACAAGTTGCGCGATCACGGTTCGAGTCGTCACCCCTGCGCTGCCCGCACATACACGGCGTAGGTGAGCAACAGCGCCACTCCTGCGATCCGGCCGATATCCGGGCGCAAGAGCAGGAGTGCTGTCAGCACCAGCGACGCCCCGATCATCACCGGCAGATCGAAGCTCAGGAACCGCGCTGCGACCGGGATCGGGGCGATCAGCGCGGTCACGCCGAGGATGCCGAGCACGTTGAAGATGTTCGAGCCGACGATATTGCCGATGGCGATCGCGGACTGGCGTCGGAGGGCTGCCATCATCGAGGTCGCCAGTTCCGGCAGCGATGTGCCCACCGCGACGATGGTCAGCCCGATGAAGGCCTCGGACACGCCATGAGTGCGCGCAATGCTGACGGCGCCATCGACCAGCCAGCGTGCGCCCAGCATCAGCGCCACCAGCCCGAAACCGACCCAGATCAGCGACTGCCAGAGCGGCCGCGATGCAGTCTCGCCCTCAGCGCCGGCATCACCCGGTGCCAGCCACGCCCAGGTCAGGTAGGCCACGAGCGCCAGCACCAGCAGCAGGCCTGCCGCGCGCCCCAGCGGGCCCGTCCAGAACAGCGGGGGGGCATCGACCCAAGGGGAGCGCGGACCCGCTGTGCAACGGGCAAGCCGGGCCGGACCCTGCCCGCGCAGGGCGGCGTGCCACAAGGTAACCATCGCCCCAATCGCGCGGCGAGCGGGGCATCAGCCGTTCGCCCCGCGTTGCCCGTTTACCCGACAGGGGCGGGCCGTGCCCAAAGGGGGGGCGCCCCGCGGCTGCGCGGTCTGCGGGCCAGCCAGGAACAGCCCCGGCACCATTGTCTGGCCCGGCCAGCCCCGAAGCGCCCGGTTCGAGGCTCTCGGGATGGGCCGCACGAGACAGAACCGGAAAACGGCCTGGGGGAAAGCCCTGCGCCCGATGGGCGGTTGCGCCGCCTCGGGTGTCGATTGTTGCCCTGGCAATCCGACCGCCCATGCACCCGAAAGTTGTGCCCTTGCCGGCCAGACGGGTCACGGGTCATTGCTGAAGAACATAGGTTCCCGGTGCCTGAGCCAGTGCAGGCCGGCCCTGGCCGGGCCGTCTGGCGGATGCTGGCGTATCCTGATCGCCGGAATGCGCAGACAACCACGCCGCCCAAGCCGGCCACCATGATCCGGGTGTTGCATCATGGGCTTCCAGCCAGCGTTGCGGGCCCTGATAATGCGCCCCCGCCGGGCGGTGCCCGATGCGGTAGTGCCGCCGAGGGTGGCCGGGTTCGGACAGGATGCCCGTATTGTGCCCGCCCTTTGTCAGCACAAAGGTCAGGTCACAATCGGTGAACAGCGCGGTCTTCCAGACCGACCGCCAGGGGGCGATATGATCGGTCTCGGTGGCGACAACGAACATCGGCACGGCAATGTCCTTCAACGCAATCACCCGCCCTTCGACCGCAAAGCGCCCCGCGGTGATGCGGTTCTCCAGGAAGATTCCGCGCAGGTATTCCGAATGCATCCGCGCCGGCATGCGGGTGGTATCATTGACCCAGACGCCGATATCGGTGGGCAGGTCCGGCTCGCCCAGAAAGTACCGCCGAACGGCACGCGACCAGATCAGATCTTCGGACCGGATGGCAGCAAAGGCGCCTGACATCTGCGGCCGGTCCAGATACCCCTGTGACCACATCAGATCTTCCAGAAACGCCACCTGGCTTTCGTCCAGGAACAACAGCAGCTCTCCGGCCTCGGCGAAATCCACCTGCGCAGCCATCAGCGTGACCGAGGCCAGACGGTTGTCATGGTTGCGCGCCATGGTGGCGGCGGCAATCGCCAGCAGCGTGCCGCCCAGGCAGTAGCCATTGGCGTGAACCCTGACCCCCGGCAGGATGGCGGTGATCACGTCCAGTGCCTGCATGATGCCCTGGGTCCGATAATCCTCAAGCGACAGGTCGGCCTGCCCGGCGCCCGGATTGCACCAGGAGATGCAGAAAACCGTGTGCCCCTGATCCACCAGCCAGCGGATAAAGGAATTATGCGGCGACAGATCCAGAATATAGTATTTCATGATCCAGGCGGGCACGATCAGCACTGGTTCGGCATGCACCGTATCGGTGCCGGGTGTGTACTGGATCAGTTCCATCAGATCATTGCGGTAGACCACCGTGCCGGGCGTGCAGGCAAGTGTCTTGCCCAAGGCAAAGGCTTCGGGCACCGGGCGGTGTTCCTGCGCCAGCACGCGGCGTGCATCGTCGGCGAATTGCACCGCGCCGCCCATCAGGTTGCGACCGCCGTTTTTCCAGCTGGCCGCAATGATTTCGGGATTTGCCATCGGAAAATTCGACGGTGACACGGTATCCAGAAGCTGCCGCATCATGAATCCGGTGCGTTCGGCATTCTGTTTGCGCAGCCCGCGCAGGTCGCCTGTGGCTGCCTGCCACCAGTCCTGCGTGGCAAGAAAGCCCTGTTGCCACAGGGAATACGGGTGCTTTTCCCAGCCATCATGCGACCAGCGTGTATCATGGCGGCCCGGCCTGAAGGGCTTTTCGGCGCCGCCGCCCGGCAATCCGGCCAGGGCAAACCGTACCAGCTTCAGCCAGTTGCCCTGGGCCCGTTCGATCAGTTCCAGCTGTCGCCCCGGCGCGCGTGACAGATGCATGGCCCAGTCGCTCCAGGCGTCGATCATCGCATGCGGGGAAATACCGCCGGTCATCCGGGCAAGGTTCGCCATGACGCCGCGATCGAGTGACGAATAAGGATGTGCCTGGTCCGCCCGGGCCGGCCCCCGGCCGGCCCCGGCCGCCCGCGCCCCCGCGACCATTGGGAATTCGATTCGCCCGGGAGCCGGGGTTATTCAACGGG
>JAFIED010000072.1 GCA_020832805.1 Pararhodobacter sp. | reverse complement strand
CCACCGCAACCTCTGAACAGTTGGAGCTTTTCGACACACTGAACCTGCCAAAACCCGCCTGACAGCCTGCTGTAGTCACAAAATGGCGCATCCCGCCATAATGGTTTCAATTGCTTAGCCGGTTTGCTGTCGAACTTGGGCATGTTGCACCCCAGACCAGGGCGCAAAGCGCGTTTGCTTGGCTTTCCGTCACGCCATACGCGCGCATCAGAAAGCGGACTCGGAGATTGTGCATTGCTCTTGCCTCTCGGTTGCCCGAAAGGCGCGGCGGTGTTATGGTGCCGCTTCAAGCCGTCCAGCCTGAAACCATCGGAAACCCGCGCCGCGCCCTCGGTGCGGGTTTCACTTTTTCAGCGGATGCGTCATCTGGCGCAGGCGCGTGGCAATCTCGCGCATCTGCCAGTCATGGTCTTTCAGCGCCGCGTATGCGGAATCAATCGAATAGACCATCGCGTCCAGGTCGATACCGTCAAGACTGTTGCCGTGGTTGCAGGCCAGGCGCAGCATCAGCAGCGCGTTCATGGCGTGCGAGACCGGATCATCAATCGTTTCCCGATAATCGCGGCGCAGAACAACAGAACGCAGCCCTTCCAGCCCTTCTTTCGGATCTGTCGGGAATTTTGCCTGTTCGGCGCGCATCTGGTCGATGCGCACATCAGCGGCAATGTCGCAGATTTGCTCTGGCGTCATGGCCTGCAGTTCGGCGCGCAGGGCTTCGGGCAGGGTATCGAGAATGCTCATGCTGCACCCCCTTCCGGGTCCAGCTTGACCACCTCGGCCCCGCCATTGCGGCGGTGTGCCTCGGCGTCCAGCGCATCGGCCTGCGCCTGCGCCCATGTCGCCATATCCTCGATTGACTCGATGATAGCGCCCCATGCGTCGGGATAGCTTTCGAGGCGCTGCAGCAGGAATTGAAGCTGTATCCCGGTGTTCTCGCCTGCGCCTTCCAGCGTCCTGCGCACCATCAGTTTCTGATAATCCATCACGCTGCCCCCTGCATGGCCTGCGCGGCTTCCCACGCTTCAAGGTCGGACAAGCGCCAGTAATTCAAGCGGTTGATCTGGATCGGCGCGGGAAAGCCCAACGCATCATCGCGCACCCAGCGCCAGATCGTGACGTGTGATTTCTGGTAACGCGCCTGCACCTGTGGCCCGGTCAGGAATTCAACCGGCGAGAATTTCGCCTTCTGTGCCTGTTCTGGTATTTTGGTATCAGTTCGCATCGTGTCACGTCCTTTCATGTTGAACCGTGACATTTCATTAATCACACCTATGGACAGTCAGCTAAGGAAAGAATTTAGGGAAAATTCGCTGCCAGTTTGCATGCCCTATTGAATGCCTTTCGCGCCTTTTCGCCTGCGCTCTGATCGCTTTCATATACCACTGCGCCGATGTGATCCCACATGCGCCTCTGGCCTAATGACTTGCGCGCCATAGCGGCCTCGCCATCCATGACACGCAGGTATTGCAGCCATATGCGCGCCCGCGCACCGCTTCCTTTCGGATTGTGCGGTTTTTGGATGACCCGGCCCAGATGTTCCTGTTCGCGCCGCAAAACCCTTTCCGCCATTGCCAAGTTTTCAGATAGCGGCTGGTCAAGGTTGAATGTGATCGTGATCTGGCCTTCCTTTGGCGACGTGCTGTTTCTGTATGGATCGAGCTTTACCGCCGGGCTGCCCAGCATCGAAGAAACGCCCTTATCCGGCCAGACCTTCAGCACGTCATCGGGATAATCCGACATGCGCGGATCAAGCGGTATCAGATCGGTAACATACCCCCATGAAAGCATATGCTTAGGGTCAGGACCCATTAATTTGCTTGAGGGCTGTCGGCCTGCGTGATTCAAGCTCCCGAACCGACGGGGGTGATGATGAGCAACTTGTTCTGGCTGACCGAGGAACAGATCGAGCGGCTGCGGCCGTTTTTCCCGAAGAGCCGTGGTCGTCCGCGGGTCGATGACCGGCGCGTGTTGAGCGGGATAATCTTCATCAATCGCAATGGGTTGCGATGGTGCGACGCGCCGTCGGAGTATGGGCCACCGAAGACGCTCTACAACCGCTGGATCCGGTGGAGCCGGATGGGGGTCTTCGCCCGGATCATGGAGGGGCTGGCCTCCGGTGGGGGCGAGGAAAAGGTGGTGATGATCGACGCGACATACCTGAAGGCGCATCGCACGGCTTCGAGCCTGCGGGCGAAAAAGGGGGGGGCGACGACAAGCGCGGGCGACTGATCGGGCGCACGAAGGGCGGGCTGAACACCAAGCTGCACGCCGTCACCGATGCGAAGGGGCGGCCGATCCGCTTCTTCATGACCGCCGGCCAGGTCAGCGACTACACCGGCGCGGCGGCCCTGCTGGGCAGCCTGCCGGGCGCGGACTGGCTGATCGCAGACCGAGGCTACGATGCCGACTGGTTTCGGGATGCGTTGAAAGACAAGGGGATACGTCCCTGCATTCCCGGCCGGAAGTCGCGTGGCAAGGCCGTCCGCTACGACCGGCGCCGCTACAAGCGCCGCAACCGGATCGAGATCATGTTCGGCAGGCTGAAAGACTGGCGCAGGGTCGCCACCCGCTACGACAGGTGCCCCAAGGTCTTCCTGTCCGCCGTCGCCCTCGCCGCGACCGTCCTCTTCTGGCTTTGACGATCAATGAGTCTGGAGCCTAAGGCGCATATCTTCGAGTTTATCGACAAGCGCGCCATATGCTTCGCGGCGTTCATCGCTGCGTTCTTCTCGGAATGCCTCAAGAGCCGCTTCTGCTTGGCGATACAGTGCAATAATCGCGTCACACTCGGCCCTGAATTCATCAAGCCTTCGCCTGAATTCCCAACGCCAGCGCATTTCAGACCATGCGCCCACGTCGCCATAGGCCAGCTTGTCGCGCCAGTCAGGAATGCCCCATTCATTCATACGCGCGCCCCCAGCTTGACCACCTTTTCAGGCTCTCGCTCTGCAAGGAAGTCGCCCCATGCGGCCATCATGTGCCGGCGCTTTTCCACCTGATCGGCGCGGTTGTATGCCTGCGCCACCTTGCTGCCCACCTTGTGAAACAAGGCAACCTCGGCCAAGTCGCCATCGAAGGCGGTGCGCTCTGCAACCCAGGTGCGGAACGTGCTGCGCAGTCCATGCGGCACGGCCTGTTCGCCCGTCTTGGCGTCCACAAAGCCCTTGCCGCCTGCCTTCACATCGGCCTCATGGATGACACGCATCATCTTGCCCAAGGTCGCATCGGAAAGGGCGCCGCCGCGCGGTGCCCAGAACACAAGGTCAGACCCTTTCAGGCGTGGCAGGGCTTCCAGCAGCGCCACCATGTCATCGGTCAAGGGAATGCGCTTTGCTGTCTCGCTGGTCGGTATCTTCGAAGCCTGCCGCCCTGGCTGGATCGTCCAGACCTTCGCCGCAAGGTCGATTTCTGACCACGTTGCAAAGCGGATCGCCCCCGCTCTGGTCGCGGTCAGGGCTTGGAAGGCAAGCGCCTTTGCCCCCATGCCATCGCGCCCCTGTAGCGCCCGCCACCAGCGCGCCACGTCATCAAGCTGCAATGACGGGTAGTTCTCGCCCACTGCAACCTTGGAAGGCGCAGGCAACACCATGTCGAGATTGCCGCGCCAGCGCGCCGGATTGTCGCCTGTGCGGTATCCCTGCACTGTGGCCCATGCCAGCACCTTTTCGACACGCTCGCGCACCTTTACCGCGGTGACGTTCTTTTCATCCCATAGCGGCGTCAGAACGCGCAGAACATCTTGAAGCGTGATATCCTGCACCGCCATCTTGCCCAGATCGGGCAATGCGTAAAGCTCAACGGTGCGCCGCCACTGGTCGCGGTATTTCTCGGTCGAGAATTCCTTGACCTTCTGTGCCGCGAATTTCTCCCAGGCCTGGGCAAAGGTCATCCCCCTGCGCTGTGCAGCTATCAGCGCCGCCTGTGTCGCTTTCCTCTCTGCGATAGGGTCAATGCCCGCTTCCAGCTTGGCCTTGGCCTCTCTGGCCTTGTCACGCGCTGCACCGGGCAGAACATCAGGATACGCGCCCAGCCCGATTTCGCGCTTCTTGCGCCCGCGCTGGATCGTGCCATCTGCCAGCTTGGTTTCGGCCCATTCCCCGTAGCGCGTTCGCAGCACCCACGACTTCGCATTGCTCGGTGTGATCTGCACATATAGCCCAGACACGCCCCCGACTGGCACCTTGACCGGGTTTTTCCCGCCGGGATGCTTCAGGCCCTTGATCTGTGTCGGCGTCAGTTCCTTCGCGCGTGGTGGCATTTTCGACCCTACCTTTTATCTGCCCTTAGCTATGTCCTGCAAGGTAAGGCTATGAAAGGCGGTGTGCAAGCGCGCAGGCAATACCCTGTTTAATATAGGGAAAATCGCCCTTTCAAGAGCGTGCATGAAGGGGCTGGTTGGCTCCAGGGTCGCCCACCACTTTCCCCCAAATTCGTTCAGCCGGTGCCACCAATCTGGCCCAGCAGCCCCGCGCCACATTGCGCCCGGTGCAGCAGCAGATGGTCCAGCAACACGCAGACCATCATCGCCTCGGCCACCGGCACGGCGCGAATGCCGACACACGGATCGTGCCGCCCCTTGGTGATCAGGTCAACCGGCGCACCCGCGCGCGTGATGCTGGCCCTGGGGGTCAGAATCGACGAGGTGGGCTTTACCGCCAGCCGCAGCACCAGATCCTGCCCGGTGGAAATGCCGCCCAGCACCCCGCCGGCATGGTTCGAGCCATAGACCGGCCCGTCGGTGCCCATCGATATCTCGTCGGCATTCTGTTCGCCGGTCAGCGCCGCGGCCTCGAAGCCTGCGCCGATCTCGACACCCTTGACCGCGTTGATCGACATCATCGCCCCGGCCAGTTCGGCGTCGAGCTTGGCATAGACAGGTGCGCCCAAGCCCGCCGGTACACCCTGTGCCACCACCTCGATCACGGCGCCGACAGAGTTGCCGGCCTTGCGCATCGCGTCCAGTTCTTCGGCCCAGGCATCGGCGGCAACTTGATCCGGGCACCAGAAAGGGTTGCGCGCGATCTCTGCGCCGTCAAACCGTGACCGGTCAATGCGATGCGGCCCCATCTGCACCATGTAGCCCGTGACCTGCAGCGCCGGCACCAGATCGGCCAGCACCGCGCGCGCCACGCCACCCGCTGCAACGCGCGCTGCCGTCTCACGTGCCGAGGATCGCCCACCCCCGCGCGGGTCGCGCAGACCGTATTTCTGGAAATAGGTCAGGTCGGCATGACCGGGGCGAAAGCTGTCTGCGATATCGCCATAATCCTTTGACCGTTGATCGGTGTTGCGGATCATCAACTGAATTGGCGTCCCTGTCGTGCGCCCTTCGTAGACGCCAGACAGGATTTCCACGGCGTCGGGTTCGCGCCGCTGGGTTGTATAGCGGTTCTGGCCGGGGCGGCGGCGGTCCAGCCAGGGCTGGATCGTGCCTGCGTCCAGGGCAATGCCCGGCGGGCAGCCATCGACGGTGGCGCCCAGGGCCGGGCCGTGGCTTTCGCCCCAGGTGGTGACCCGAAAGACATGGCCGAATGTATTGAAACTCATTGCCGAAATCTCCTGCGGGACGGCGAAAGGGGGCGCCATGCCTGCGCGGGCTTGGCGCAATCAGCGGTTTTCGACCCCTGCACGGGCAACCGCGTCAGAAATCCAGATCGGCATAATGCCGGGCGGCGGGGAAACCCGGCACCTGGTCGGCCAGCAACGGGCGAAAGGCCGGGCGCGACTTGATCTTGGCATACCATTCGCGCACGGCGGCAGAGCGGTTCCAGTCCACATCGGCGATGTAGTCCAGGCACGACAGATGCGCCGCAGCGGCGAAATCGGCAAGCGTCATGCTGTTGCCAGCCAGCCAGCGCCGATGCTCCAGCAGCCAGTTCATGTAGTCGAGGTGATACTTGATCCGCGATGCGCCGGTCTTGATGCGTTCGGAATCCGGATAACCGCGCGACATGATCTTCTTGTTGACCCGTTCATACAACAGATTGGCCGTGACCTCATGATGAAACTTGTCGTCGAACCAGGCGCAAAGCCGCCGCGCTTCATAGCGCCCGGCGGGGTCGGCGGGCATCAGCCGGGGCTCGGGATGCAATTCGTCCAGATACTCGCAAATGGCCTGACTTTCGGCCAGCATGCGCCCCTCATGCCGCAGCACCGGCACCTTGCCGGCCGGATTGCGGCGCAGGAAATCGGCGCCCGATTCCCAGTATCGTTCTTCCACCAGTTCCACCTCCAGCCGCTTTTCGGCAAGCGTCAGGCGAACCTTTCGGCAAAAGGGTGACAAGGGCAGGTGGAACAGGCGCAGCATGGCGGGTATCGAACCTCTGGCTTGGCCGGCAGGAATGCAGATACCCCGTCTTGCCGCTTGATCGGCCAAAGTTCAACCGCCGAAGCAGGCCGCCCGCCCATCACGTGCAATGGTGGCGGCCCCATCCTCGATGGAACGCGCCCGCCGAGACACGAAATCGGAGGGCCGGGCGGCAGACCGGCTTTGCGGGGCGGGCAGGACAGCGGCCAGAAGTGCGGCCTGCCGCGCACTGATCGTATCGGCATCGCGCTGGAAGTAGTGGCGCGCGCCGGCCTGAACGCCAAAGACGCCGGTGTCGAACTCGGCCACGTTCAGATAGACCTCCAGAATGCGCTGCTTGGACCAGATGATTTCAACCATCGGGGTCATCAGCGCCTCTAACGCCTTTCGCGGCCAGGACCGGCCGTGCCACAGAAACACGTTCTTCACGACTTGCTGCGTTATGGTCGATGCGCCGCGCTGGCCGCCGGCATCAAGTGCGGCGCGGATGGCATTCACGTCAAAGCCCCAGTGACGGCAGAAATTCGCGTCTTCCGCGGCCACGGCTGACCGCGCCATGACTGGCGCAATGCGTTCCATCGGCACCCATTCGCGGGAAATGCCGCCCTGGCGGCGGTGCTCTTGCCACATGTACAGCCCGCCGGGCGGGTCAACAAAGCGGTACAGCCCAACCCAGGCAACAAGCACCAGCAAAAAAACCGCCGCTGCCAGCACGAACAGGCGCGTGACGCGCCGGATCGCCCTGGCCAGCCGGTCGATGGCGTTGCCGCGCTGCGCCTTGGCGCCCCGATTCCTGGCGGTTTTCGTGCCTTGCCTGCCCATGCAGAGAAAAGCCACGCCGGCAGCGCCCGGGTCAAGCGCAGGAAAGACGAGCCCATGAACCGAGAGGGGAACCGAACGGCCGGCACGGGTGCGGTCACAGCAGCTTGAGCCCACACGCGAGTGCTGGACAAGCCGTGCGCTGCTGCTAGGCTGCGCGCAATGGTCCAGGCAGCCATGCCCGGAAACATCGGCTCGAAGTAGACACCAGCTCGAAGAAAGACGGAAAACAACCATGGCCCTGCCGCTTGCCCCGCTGGTTCCCGTTGTCCTGAAGTATGGCAGCGTTGCGCTTGCCGCCTGGCTGCTGGCGCGCCATGTCAGCCCCGCGCGGGTCGATCAGCGCAGCGAGGATGCGCTGGACGACTTGCCAGAGGGCCTGACTGCCGCCCGCGCCCGTGACCGCGAACAGGTGAATGCCACCGGCCGCTTTCGGCGTGTCATCACGCTGGTCCGGTCCGGCCGGGCGATAGAGATTGACGCAGCATTCCTGGCGCGTTTTCGCGCCCGGCAACTGTAGGCCGGCGCGATGCTGGTCCTGCATTACAGCCCTGCTTCGCCCTATGTGCGCAAGGTGATGATGGTTCTGCACGAAAGCGGGCAGGTCGGGGCGGTCAGCCTGGCGCCCGCCGGTGGTTCCCCGCTGGATCCGGCCGGAATGCCAACGGGTCTGAACCCCCTGGGCAAGATTCCGGCCCTGGAACGGCCGGATGGGTGCACGCTGTACGACAGCCGGGTGATCTGCCGTTTCCTTGCCGAACAGAACAGCGCCGGCGCCGCGCTTTATCCTGCTCCGCCGCGCCTGTGGGAAGTGCTGACGCTGGAGGCCACGGCCGATGGTGTGATGGATGCGGCGCTGGCCGTGCGCTATGAACTGGCCCTGCGCCCCGCCGCACAGCAGATGCCGGCATGGGCCGAGGGGCAATGGACAAAGGTAACGCGCAGCCTTGATTCCATCGAGGCGCGCTGGACCGGGCATCTGGCCGGCCCGGTGACGATCGGTCAGATTGCCCTGGGCTGTGCGCTTGGATACCTGGATTTCCGCTTTGCCGACCGCCCCTGGCGCGCAGGGCGCCCGGCACTGACGGACTGGTTCGCGCGGTTCTCGGCGCGCCCCGCAATGCTGGCGACCGCTCCACCTGACGCAGGCTGATGAACCCCGGACTGCCCCAACCCCTGCAAAATGCGCCGCGGTTGACGGGCTGAACCATCGCATACTGCACCACGGGATTGGGCACTCAGGCTCCAAGTTGTGCCCCCTGCGGCATATTTGCTCATTTACCCCGCTGGACTGGGCCTAGATTCGTCGCTAGAACGCGCGGCAGGAAGCTGCAGCGTACTGCGGCTCTTCCGGCTGTTTCGCCGGAATCCAGGCCACCAGATGGAGAACGCTCGTGTCCCACGCAGAAGACAACGCAGGCACTCGCCGGGATTTCCTTTATTACGCGACTGCCGGTGCCGGCGTCGTCACCGCCGGTGCTGCTGCTTGGCCGCTGGTCAACCAGATGAACCCCTCGGCTGACGTGGAGGCACTGTCGACGATTTTCGTCGATATCGGCGGCGTCCAGGAAGGCAGCCAGTTGACCGTGAACTTTCTTGGCAAGCCGGTTTTCATTCGGCACCGCACGCAGGAAGAAATTGCAGAGGCGCGCGCCGTGCCGGTTGACGAGCTGAACATCGACCGCCAGTCCCGCAACCCCAACCGCCCCGGCACCGACGCAAGCGACGAGAATCGCTCGCTTGACGAAAACGGTGAATGGCTGGTGATGACAGGCGTCTGTACGCATCTGGGCTGTGTGCCATTGGGCAACGGGGCCGGCGACTTCAATGGCTGGTTCTGCCCGTGCCATGGTTCGCATTACGATGCTTCGGGCCGCATTCGCCGCGGGCCCGCGCCCGAAAACCTGCATATCCCGGTGGTCCGCTTTGTGGACGACACCACGATCCAGCTTGGCTGAGGGAGTAGCCGATGTCCGGAATTCCGCACGATCATTACGAGCCGAAAACCTCGGGAGAGAAGTGGCTGCACCGCCGTCTGCCGATTGTGGGTCTGATCTATGACACCATCATGATCCCCACGCCGAAGAACCTGAACTGGATGTGGATCTGGGGCATCGTCCTGATGTTCTGTCTGATCCTGCAGATTGTCACCGGCATCGTTCTGGCCATGCACTACACGCCGCATGTCGACATGGCCTTTGCCAGCGTCGAGCATATCATGCGCAACGTGAATGGCGGGCACATGCTGCGCTACATTCACCAGAACGGGTCTATGCTGTTCTTCCTGGCGGTGTATATCCACATCTTCCGCGGCATGTATTACGGCAGTTACAAGACACCGCGAGAGGTGACATGGATCATCGGCATGCTGATCTACCTGCTGATGATGGCCACCGCCTTCATGGGCTATGTGCTGCCCTGGGGCCAGATGTCGTTCTGGGGTGCCACCGTGATCACCGGTCTGTTCGGTGCCATTCCGGGTGTGGGCGAGGCCCTGCAGACCTGGCTGCTGGGCGGGCCGGCCGTTGGCAACGCCACGCTGAACCGCTTTTTCAGCCTGCACTATCTGCTGCCCTTCGTGATCCTGGGTCTGGTGATCGTGCATGTCTGGGCCTTCCATCATACCGGCAACAACAACCCCACCGGGGTTGAAGTGCGCCGCGCGTCGAAGGAAGAGGCCGAGAAAGACACGCTGCCCTTCTGGCCGTATTTCGTGATCAAGGACCTGTTTGCGCTGGCGATCATCCTGTTGCTGTTCTGGGCCGTGGTCGGCTTCATGCCGAACTATCTGGGCCATGCCGACAACTATATCGAGGCAAACCCGCTGGTGACGCCGTCGCATATCGTGCCGGAATGGTATTTCCTGCCGTTCTACGCGATCCTGCGCGCCTTTACCTCGGACGTCTGGATCGTGATCGCGGTCAACTGGCTGTCCTTCGGTATCATCGACGCCACCTTCTTTGGCGTGCTGGCCATGTTTGGGGCGATCTTCGTGATGGCGCTGCTGCCGTGGCTTGACACCTCGGCGGTACGCTCGGGCCGCTACCGGCCGATGTTCAAGTGGTGGTTCTGGCTGTTCATCGTGAACTTCGTGGTGCTGACCTGGGTTGGCGCCATGCCGGCCGAGGGCATCTACACCACCATCGCACTGATCGGCACCACCTACTGGTTTGCCTACTTCCTGGTGATCATGCCGCTTCTGGGCGTGCTGGAAAAGCCGACGGCGCCTCCGGCCACGATCGAGGAAGATTTCAAGGCGATGGTCAGCAAATCCGGTGGTGACAAGGGCGGCAAAGGCCCTGGCGCCGAGCCGATCCCGGCCGAATAAGACTAGGAAAGAGAGCGTATCATGATCAGAACTCTTGCCCTCTCGGCCCTGTCCGCCGTCACGGCCGTAGCACTCAGCTTTGCCCCTGCCCCGGCCCATGCGGCCGGCGGCCTGGGCGAAATCACGGATTTCTCGTTTTCCTTCGAGGGGCCATTCGGGCGGTATGACCGGGCCCAGTTGCAGCGCGGTTTGCAGGTCTATACTGAGGTCTGCTCGGCCTGCCACGGGCTGCAGTATGTGCCCTTCCGCACGCTGACCCAGGAAACCGGCCCGGCCCTGAGCGGCGACCAGATGCGGGCCTTCGCCGCCCAGTTCGAGATTTTTGACCGGGAACTCGACGACTGGCGCCCCGCTGGCGGGCCAGACCATTTTCCGGCCTCGCAGATGGAAACCGCGCCGGACCTCAGCCTGATGGCCAAGGCCCGGATCGGTTTCGAAGGGCCCTATGGTCTGGGCATCAACCAGTTCCTGCGCGGCATGGGTGGGCCGGAATACATCGCCTCATTCCTGCTGGGCTATGACGGCCGCGAGGAAATGCAGGCCGGGTCCATGTTCTATTTCAACACCGCCTATGACGGCTGGGTGTCGATGGCGCCGGTCTTGTGGGAAGACGGGGTCGAATACTTCGACGGCACCCGCGCGACAGTGGAACAGCAGGCGCAGGATGTGGCGGCATTTCTGATGTGGTCGGCCGAACCCCATCTGACCGAACGCAAGCGCGCCGGCTTCGTGGGGGTGGTCCTGCTGGCCCTGCTGGCATCGCTTTTGTATCTGACGAACAAGCGTTTGTGGGCGCCCATCAAGAAGCAGGCAAAGGAAGGCTGATCGTTCAGCCGGGTGTTTTGCCGAAAGCAGACCCAGGACGCCCCGCCGTGAAACCGGCGCG
>JAFIED010000019.1 GCA_020832805.1 Pararhodobacter sp. | reverse complement strand
CCGCGCCGGCGCCCGGGGGTCGGGGCCCGCGCCACGTGCGCCCGCCGCGCCGAAAAACAGGAACAGGCCAGAGCCCAGCAGGTTGAAGGCCACGACCCGGCGCAGCAGATGCGGTTGCGCCAGCAGACCATAGGCGCCCAGCCCGGCCAGGGCCGCCCCGGTCAGGGCAAGAAGATCAACGCTGCCCATGGCTGGCCTCTCCCTCGGGCGGGCCGATGACCATCAGCGCCAGCGTGACGGCGATCGACAGCGCCAGTGCCACCTCGATGGTCACGATCACGGGTTTGGCCAGCGCCGGCGGCACGGTCAGGAATCCCCCCGCCAGCACCGCGCCGGCCAGCCCGGCCATCAGAAACACCGCCGGCCCGGCGACCAGCGCCAGACGCAGGCCGGGCGCGCTGATGCGGGGCGGGGGCGGCAGCCCCGCCATGAAGACCAGCAGCGCCACACCTGCCAGCACGGTGCCGCCCTGAAAGGCGCCGCCCGTGCCCTCGGCCCCGGCCCAGACCAGCCAGACCCCCACCATCAGCCCGATCGGCGGCAGCACCCGGCCGAATCCGGCCATCACGCCGCCAGACGCCGTGTGCTGGGCCAGGCCGGGCGGGGCGTGCCAGTCCTGCCGGCGGGTCAGCATCCAGACACCCAGCAGCGCAGCCAGCAACACGATGCTTTCCAGCAATGTGTCCCAGGCGCGGAAGTTCAACAGCACGGCCGTGACCGGGTTGCCGACCCCGGCATGCGGCATGGCACCGGCCAGCGCCGGGCCGGGGTCTTCGGGCAGGGGCAGGGCGAACCAGGCCCAGATCAGCGCGCCGGTCAGCCCGGCCCCTGCCAGGGCGGCGGGCCAGGCCGCCGCGCCGGTGCCGGGGTCACCCGCTGCCCGCAAACGGCGCAGACGGCCATGCGCGGCCAGCAGTAGCACACCCGTCAAGCCTGCGCCGATGGCCGCCTCGGCCAGCGCCACATCCACCGCACCCAGCCGTACCCAGGCGATGGACAGCGCCAGCCCGTAGGTGATGAAAAAGACCACTGCGCGAAACACCCCGCGCCCGGCCACCGTGGCCAGCGCCGCACCCAGGATCAGCGCGCAAAGGGCGGCATCCAGCAACAGGGGCAGCGCGGTGGTCATGGGCGGTGCCTGCCCCGCGCTGTGCCTTCGGCCAGCGCCCCCCCGGCGACAAGCAGTGCCACCGAGCCGGCCGCCAGCAGGGCCAGCACCCAGATCAGCGCCAGCCGGCCAACCTGTGCCCAGGTTTCGGCCTGCAGCGCCACCCCAAGGGCGATCAGCCCCAGACCCAGGTTGTCGGCCTTGGTCAGGGCGTGCAGCCGGCTGAACAGGTCCGGAAACCGGATCAGCCCCGCCGAGCCGGCCAGAAAGAAGAACAGGCCGGCCCCCGTCAGGATCATGGTCAGGATCATGGTCAGGGCGGGCAGGGCAAGCTCAGCCATGGGGCGTGCCCTGCGTGTGTCGTGGGTCGGCAACAGGGGCCGTGTCAGCGGGCAGGTCGGGCGAGGTTTCCTCGGGGTCGCCCGCGCCATCAGGCGTGGTTGCCTTGACGAAGCCGACCGCCGCCAGGGCCGCCAGCAACGCCAGCGCCAGCGCCACATCCAGCACCGCCCAGTCCTGCAAGGGTGCCAGCAGGACCAGCAGCGCCACACCGCCGGTGCCGATCAGTTGCGCCGCCATCATCCGGTCGGCCCGCGCGGGCCCCCGCCAGACCCGCCACAACGCCGCCGCCAGGCTGAGGATCACGCCCAGCGCCACCAGATACAGCCAGATCAGCATCATGCTTCTTTTCCCGTGTCACCGTTGCCACTGCCGGGACCAGAACCATGATCATGTCCGGCGTCCTGGCCCAGAATGGCGGCAATCGCCTGAGCCTCGGGCAGGGCGACCTCGTGAAAACCTGCGTGGCGATCCAGCACATGCACGATCAATCGCCCCTTGTCACAGCCTGCCGCCAGCGTGCCGGGCATCAAGGACAATTCGCCGCCCAACAGGACACGGCCGCCCTGTGGCAGGTCGGTGGCAATGCTGACCCAACCCGGCGCCAGCGACATGGCCGGTGCCAAGGCGCGCCGGGCCACATCGACCCCGCCGATGACAGAGCCCGCCAGAAAGCGCGGCACATGGCCCATCAGTCGCGCCAGGCGAAACGGTCCCTGCGCCGGCATCAGCCGTTCGGCCAGAAAAAGTGCCCCCGGAACGACCAATAGCCCCAACGCCACGCCCGCCGGATCGCCGGCGGCCAGAACAGCCCAGACCAGGGCCATCACGGCGCCACGCTGCAACAGCGCCTTGTGGCGCGGGCCGATCAGGCCGGGTGGCGGGGTGGGCGCGGGGGTCGGGGCAGTCATGTTCAGAAAGGTAGTGGCATTGTCGGGGGCTGAAAACCGGTATTCGGTGCTTTCTGTGGCGCCGGCTTCAGGCCGCACCGGAAAAGGCTGCCCGAACCGTGTCTGGTTCGGGCAGCCCTGTTGCCTGTTTCCGTCATCCGGGTTCTTTCCGGCGCCGCGGGGTTACCCTGCCCGCAGTCAGTGCGCGGTGTGCGGCGCCGGTTTGTCGGCGTTGCGTTCGGCCAGCCGCGTTGCCTGTGCCGCTTCCTCGGCGGCCTCGTCCCATTCGATGGCTTCGGGCGCCCGCACCAGCGCATGGTGTATCACATCGCGCACATTGGCCACCGGGATGATCGTCAGCCCCTCTTTGACGTTGTCGGGGATTTCCGGCAGATCCTTGGCGTTCTCCTCCGGGATCAGCACGGTCTTGATGCCACCACGCAGCGCGGCCAGCAGCTTTTCCTTCAAGCCGCCGATCTGCAACACATTGCCGCGCAGCGTCACCTCGCCGGTCATGGCGATATCCTTGCGCACCGGGATGCCGGTCATCACCGACACGATCGAGGTCACCATCGCCACCCCGGCCGAGGGGCCATCCTTTGGCGTCGCGCCCTCGGGCACATGGACATGGATGTCCAACGCATCAAAGCGCGGCGGCTTCACCCCGATCTGCGGCGCGATCGAGCGCACGAAGGAACTGGCCGCATCGATGGATTCCTTCATCACATCGCCCAGCTTGCCGGTGGTCTTCATCCGGCCCTTGCCCGGCAGTTTCAGCGCCTCGATCTGCAAGAGATCGCCGCCCACGCTGGTCCAGGCCAGGCCGGTGACGACACCCACCTGATCTTCCTTTTCGGCCAGGCCAAAGCGATAGCGCGGCACACCCAGCAGATCGGCCAGGTTGTCCGGCGTGACCGTCACCTCTTTCGCGCCATCCTTCAGGATGCGGGTCACCGCCTTGCGCGTCAGCTTTGACAGTTCACGCTCAAGATTCCGGACCCCGGCTTCACGCGTATAGGTGCGGATCATCTCGGTCAGGGCGGCATCGGTCAGGGTGAACTCGCCCTTGCGCAGCCCATGGTTCTTGACGACCTTGGGCAACAGGTGCCGGCGTGCGATCTCGGCCTTTTCATCCTCGGTGTAGCCCGACAGCGGAATGATCTCCATCCGGTCCAGCAGGGGCCCCGGCATGTTGTAACTGTTGGCGGTGGTCACGAACATGACGTTCGACAGATCGTACTCGACCTCAAGATAGTGATCGGCAAAGCTGTTGTTCTGTTCGGGGTCCAGCACCTCCAGCAGGGCCGAGGACGGATCGCCCCGGAAATCCTGGCCCAGCTTGTCGATCTCGTCCAGCAGGATCAGCGGGTTGGTGGTCTTGGCCTTTTTCATCGCCTGGATGATCTTGCCCGGCATCGAGCCGATATAGGTGCGCCGGTGGCCCCTGATCTCGCTCTCGTCGCGCACGCCGCCCAGCGATATGCGGATGAACTCGCGCCCCGTGGCGCGCGCC
>JAFIED010000005.1 GCA_020832805.1 Pararhodobacter sp. | reverse complement strand
CCACGGTCAATGTGGGCCGCGAAATGATGAATATTCTGGCCGACCGGGAATTCCCGGTCGACGAGCTTGCTGTGCTTGCCTCGCGCCGCAGCCTGTGCACCGAGGTCAGCTTTGGCGACAAGACCTTGAAATGCAAGGATCTGGACACATTCGACTTTACCGGCTGGGACATCGCGCTGTTTGCTGTGGGGTCCGATGCAACACGCAAATACGCGCCAACAGCGGCCGCGACTGGCTGCGTTGTGATCGATAACTCGTCGCTTTACCGCTATGATCCTGATGTGCCGTTGGTGGTGCCAGAGGTGAACGCTGCCGCGGTCGACGGTTATGCCAAAAGGAATATCATCGCCAACCCCAACTGCTCGACCGCGCAGATGGTGGTGGCGCTGAAACCGCTGCATGACCGTGCACGCATCAAAAGGGTTGTGGTCAGCACCTACCAGTCGGTTTCGGGCGCCGGGAAAGAGGGTATGGACGAACTTTGGGATCAGACCAAGGCTGTCTACAACCCCACATCCGAGGTGCCGCCCAGCAAGTTCCAGCGACAGATCGCCTTTAACGTCATTCCCCAGATCGATGTCTTCATGGACGACGGATCGACCAAGGAGGAATGGAAGATGGTCGCCGAGACCAAAAAGATCATGGAGCCGTCCATCAAGGTAACGGCGACCTGCGTGCGCGTGCCGGTATTCGTAGGCCATTCCGAGGCGATCAACATCGAGTTCGAGGATTTCCTGGACGAGGAAGAAGCCCGCGACATCCTGCGCGAGGCGCCGGGCGTGCTGGTCGTCGACAAACGCGAAGATGGCGGCTACATCACACCGATTGAATGTGTCGGCGATTACGCCACCTTTGTCAGCCGCATCCGGCAGGATTCGACCATAGAGAACGGGCTGAACCTGTGGTGCGTCTCTGACAATCTGCGCAAGGGCGCGGCGCTGAATGCGGTGCAGATCGCCGAGGTTTTGGGCCAGCGTTGCCTGAAAAAGGGCTGAGTGCGGGATTGCCTGCAAAATACGATGCTGTCACCTGCCAGGGTGACAGCATCAATTCATGTCCAGATTACCAAGCAGAATTCCCCTGAATCCATAGGCCAGATCAGCTTCGGCTGACGTGATGTCGATGGTTTCGGTGTAAGAGACCGACTGCGCCCTTATGGCACTCAGATTAGCCTCGGTGTCGATGAAAACCCATTCGGGTTCAAAGTCAGAGGGAAGGCCGACTGCATGGCGCAGCACCTCCAGCGCATCGGTGGCATCAACCGCGCCATCCCTGTTCACGTCGGCGGCGATGTAATGCCGTGGCGCAGCTGCACCCCAACTGGGTTCAAGCCCTACCGCCATCCGTAATATCTCCAGCGCATCGGTGGCCGTGATGGCGGGGTCGGTTTGTGCTGCATAGGCGCGGCTGACGGTCAGTTGGCCCAGTGTTCCGGGCTCTAGCGCGAACTGCACAAGGCCTGACGCATCGGTCAGAGCTGTGGACAGGGCCAGCCCGGATTGATCAACAAGGTTGACGGTAATGCCGGCGGCTGACTGCCCGGTGTCCAGAATGACCGCAATGGCGATCACTGCAGCGTCACCGGGTTCGCCTGATGCTGGTGGCGGTGCGGGTTCAGGTGGTGAAGGTTCAGGAGGGGGTGCCGGTTCAGGTGGGGGTGGCGGGGGCGTTACCGGCTCTGGCGGTGGCGCACCGATCTCTTGCAAAGTGAGCGTGTATCCGAAAACGTTACCCATATCGTAGATCTCGGGCGCGCTGGTATCGACGCCGGTCAGGCGCGTTATGGTCTCGTCAGCGTCCATCGAATACAGCGCCACAAACCGGATCGGTTCGCCAAAGTCCCCTGTGGTGGATGCCGTGCCGGTGAAATACAGTTGATCGCCGGAAAGGGTCAGCCCCCATGCTTCGGGGCTGGCGCCGCCGTCAAAGCCCTGTACCCGGCTGACCACTCCGACATCGCTGACCCGGTAAAGACCATCTGGCCCGGTGAAATAAACCGTGTCATTCAATATGCCGACACTGTCCGGAAAGGTGAAGAACTCATCCAGAAGGGTGGTTACCGATCCGTCCGCCGCAACCTCTCCGATGAAACCGCGACCGAACATCAGCATCCTGTCATCGGACACGTGAAGATACTTGAAGTCAGCCATTGAATCTGTCTGGAACCGCGGCAGCGTTATCTGCTCGACACCCTCTCCCGGTGTGTAGCGAAACAGGGCCGTCGGATCATCACCGTTCATGTCACGGGCAGTGAACCAGGCAGATCCGGCAAACTCTTCAAGGTCAATCACGCCTCGCGTATTGCTTTCATAAAGCAGATCGACAACGCCGCGCTCATCCAGTCGCCACAATTCGTCAAGGTCGCGCGGGAAACGGCGGTCACCAAAAAAGACCAGTTCAGACCCCACCGAGGTCATTCCGTTGATCAAACCGGTTGCTACGTTTCCGGGCGGGTCAGGCATGCCGGTTGCCTGATCCACGGCGCCGTCTGGTGTGATACGGAAAATCTGATTCCGGCCGCCAGGATTGGTTGCCCCGAAGAAATACGATCCTTGATGGTCCGCGCTGTCGTTGGTCTTGCTGTACGGCCCTATCCCTTGGCTGTATGGCGCCCAGTTCGACGGCAGTTCCGCAATCGCTTCAAGCGTTCCTTCAACGGTGAGGCGCACCACAATAGTGTCGTAATCCGCCAGGCTTTGACCAGAGCCCGGCGTGACCCAGAACGCACCATAGGTCAGATAAAAGTCATCACCGACCGTGGTGAACTCACTGCCAGTGCCGATGCTGCGCGATACCTCGAAGGGTTTGGCGGGCCAAAGGTCGTTGCCCTGTGTGTGAGGGTCGAAAACCGCGATCACGTCACCTTCCGGGGAAACGCCGTAAACCTGATAGCGGTTGTTGGCGACGCCCGAAAACAGCACCACAAGATCGGTTTCGAACTGGATCATGGGAACTACTCACACGAAAATGCTCAGGACGGGAGCGCAATAGACACAAATTTTTAGCCTACTTTCCGGCCCCTCGGTGTCAATCCCTTTTTCGGAGAGTAAATTTTGTAAGTTATTCCCGCAGCGCCCGGTCGCGCACCCGCACCACAGGCCGCGTCAAGTATTCAAGCACTGTCTTTCGGCCCGCGAGAATGTCGATCTCTGCCACCATGCCCGGGATGATCTCTACCGCCACGCCGTCAGCATCAAGAAAGGCGTCATCGGTGCGCACATGCACGATGAAGAATTCTTCGGGGTCACGCTCTGACCGGGTCACGGCATCGGCGCCGATGCGCACGATCTCGCCATTCAGGCTGCCATAGCGCGAGAAGTCATAGGCGGTGATCTTAACCTTCACCGGCTGCCCGGGATAAATGAAGGCAATATCCGCCGGCCGCACATAGGCTTCCACCAGCAGCGAGTCGTCCAGTGGCACGATTTCGATCAGGTCTTCACCCGCGCGCGCCAGACCGCCCAACGTGGACCGGTGGATGCGGTTCACCACCCCACGCACCGGTGCGCGGATGACAGACCGTTCCGCCCGGCTGGCCAAGGCCGGCAGGCTGGGCTCCAGCGCGGCCAGTTCGGCCGTGGCCAGCGCCAGATCGGACAATGCCGCCGCCCGATAGCGGGAACGCCGCGCGGCGATCTGGTCGTCGATTTCGTCCAGCCCTGATTGCAACCGCGCCATTGCCGCCTGCGCCCGCGTGCTGCGGCCGCGCCATTCGCTTTCACGGCGACGCATTTCCAGCAGGGTTGTTTCCGGTTCCAGCCCGCGCTCGACCAGCGGCGCGATCATGGTCATTTCCTCGTCCAGCAGCGCCAGGGTCTCTTCGGCGGTCAGCCGGTCGACGCGTCCTTCTTCCAGCTCTTGCCGCCGCTGCCCGCGCTGGCGTTCCAGGATATCGATCTCGGCCTGCAATTCGGCCAGACGGCCGTGATACAAAGCGGTCTCAGATCGCACGACGGCTGAAGCCTGACGGATCAGCAGTTCCGGAAATTCCAGGTCGGCGCCATCGATCTCGGCCTGCAGACGCTGGATGCGCGCCATCAGGCCGTAGGCGCGCTGCTGTTCCTGGTCCAGCTGGCTGGCAAGCTGGATGCCGTCCAACTCCATCAGCACGGCGCCAGCGTCGACCACCTCGCCCTCGATCACATGCAAGGCCTGCAAGACGCCCGGCTCGGTGGCCTGAATGACCTGGATGTCGCGTGACGGCACGATCCGCCCCTCGGCCCGTGTGACATCATCGATTTCGGTGATTGATGCCCAGATACCGGCGACGATCAGAAACAACAGGATCACCCCCAGCAGCAGAGAGCCACGAAAGGGCGAGCTGCCGCGCATTTCGCGCGCGAGCTGATCCAGATCCCTACTGCGTGCCATCGTTCAACCCGGTGTTGCCGGCGCCTGCGGTGCGGCCGCGCTGCGACAGAATGCTTTTCGGACCGTCGGCCGCTACCTTGCCTTGATCAATCACGATCACCCTGTCAACCAGTTCCAGCAGGCTGGTGCGATGGGTGACGATCACCATCGTGCGATCCTTCATCTCTTCTTTCAGCC
Source organism: Pararhodobacter sp. (assembly GCA_020832805.1). Taxonomy (GTDB): domain Bacteria; phylum Pseudomonadota; class Alphaproteobacteria; order Rhodobacterales; family Rhodobacteraceae; genus Pararhodobacter. Next base: position 2,748 of record JAFIED010000005.1, on the reverse strand, counting down.
GCTTGATGACCGCCTGTTCGTTCTGCACATCCATCGCGCTGGTAGGTTCGTCGAACAACAGCACAGGCGGCCGCCCGACCAATGCGCGGGCCAGGGTAATGGCCTGTTTTTGCCCGCCTGACAGCCCCTCGCCGCGTTCGGCCAGCATCATGTCATAGCCGGCAGGATGGCGGGCGACAAAATCCTCGACGCCGGCAATGCGGGCGGCATCAAGTATGTCGTGATCGCGCGGTCGCACGGCGCCGATGGCGATATTCTCGCGCACGGTGCCGGAAAACAGCCAGACATCCTGCAGGACCGAGCCCACATTGCGGCGCAGGTCGCCCGGGTCGATCTGGCGAATATCGATGCCGTCCATCCGCACAGAGCCCTCTCGCGGCTCGTACAGGCCCAGGATCAACCGTGCGACGGTGCTCTTGCCTGAACCGATGCGGCCCAGAACCGCGACCTTTTCGCCCGGCTTGATGGTAAAGGTCACATCGCGCAGCGCATCGATCTGCGCGTCAGGATAGGCAAACGAGACGCCGTCAAAGCTGATCTCACCTTCCAGGCGGGGCCGCGAAATCCAGTTGCGCCCTTCCGGACGTTCGCTATCGGCGCGCATCAGCGCGTCAAGGCTGCGGTAGGACGTGCGCGCCTGATTGAAGCGTGTCAGGGTCTGCGCCAGCTGTGCCAGAGGCGCCAACGTGCGGCCCGTCAGGATGACCGAGGCGATCAGCGCGCCCATGCTGACCTCGCCCGCGGTGATCAGGAACACGCCATAAAAGACGATCATCACCTGCGCTGCCTGCTGCGTGGTGGCAGTGGCGTTGATGGCGAACTGCGTGACCGCGCGGCTTTTCAGCCCGTGGTCGGATTGCCGCGCGATGGCCTCTTCCCAGCGGGCGCGCATGCGGCGCTGGGCGCCCGCGGCCTTGATGGTTTCAAGGCCAGAGACCGTTTCGACGAGCACACCCTGTTTTGACTGGCCGTCGGCAAAGCTTTTCTCGGCCAGGCGCGAAAGCACCGGCTGCACGGCAATGCCGACGATCAGCACCAGCGGCACGGCAATGGCCGGGACCAGCGCCAGGGGCCCGCCGATCAGGTAGATCACGCCGATGAACAGGATGATGAAGGGCAGATCGACAACCGCTACCAGCGTCGCCGAGGTGAAGAACTCGCGCAACGTTTCGAATTCGCGCAGGGTGCTGGCCAAGGCGCCGGTGGACCCCTTGCGCGCCCGCATCTGCATGTCCAGCAACTGGTCAAAGATACGCCGGCCCATCACCATGTCGGCGCGTTGGCCTGCGCGGTCGATGAAACCGGCCCGCAGGCTTTTGATGATGAAGTCGAAAAGCAGCGCAATGCCTACGCCCGCGGTCAGGGCGATCAATGACTCGATGGCTTCATTCGGCAGAACGCGATCATACACAACCATGATGAACAGCGAGGTCGACAGGCTGAGAAAGTTCGCCAACATCGCCGCCAACAACACCTGGGTATAGGCCCAGCGGTTCTGCGCCAGGGTGGACCAGAACCAATGCCCCTGCCGCCCTGCCGTCAGCGCGGCAATATCTTCGCGGTGTTCGGCACGGAAAAGAAGCGCATACCCTGTATAGACCGATTCAAGCTGCTTCAGGTCGATCTTGCCCAGCCCCTCGCCCAGGGCGGGGTCATAGACGGCAAAGCGCCCGTCCGGCAGTTTTTCATGCAGCACAACGGCGCGGTTGTCGTCCAGCAACAGGATGGCGGGTGCCAGGGTGCTGTCAAAATCCTTCAGCTTGCGCCGGCCGAAACCGGCCTGGATGCCGGCACGTTCGGCCGCGACGATGGCATCGCGCACACTCAGGCTGCCCTGGGCGCCGGATTGGGCAGCATGCATGGCCGCCACGGTTATGGGCCGTTCCAGGGTAGCGGCAACGTGCAAAAGGCACTCTTCAAGTGCCGTGTTTTCGTCACTGCTGCCGGTTTCGGCGCCGCGTTCGGCCTGGCCCAGCTTTACCACGCGAGGGTCTGTCATGAATCGCCTTCGTCTGCAGTGTCGGCGGTATCCCCGACGGCTGGCAGGGTAATGGCAAAGGCGTCCAGAATGTCGCCGGTCAGCGCCAGGGCGGCATAGCCCGTTACAGCCAGTTCGAATTCGGCATTGATCAGCGTTTCGCTGGCGTCGAACAGATCACGCTGTGCATCCAGCAAGCTGATCAGGCTGCGCCGACCGATGGAGAACTGTTCGCGCGCGGCATCGACCGTCGCCTCGTTTGCGGCAACGGCCTCTCGTGCTGCCCGTATCCGTGCGGAACCAGCACGTTCATCCGCGCGCAGATCGGCCAGCGCGCGGCGGATCTGTCTGGCCAGAGCATCGCGGTCAGCCTGGATTCCCTCAAGCCGGGCCTCCGCCGCGCGGATGGCGGCGGCGCGCTGACCGGGGAAGCCGGCATCGTAATCGACCAGCAGATCGACATCGCCATCAATGCCACGGCCACCGGCGCCGCGTGTGGCATTGCCGCGCAACTGAATCTGCGGAAAGCGCGAGGCACGGGCAAGGGCGACATCGGCCTCGGCGGCGGCAATGCTGGCATCCAGCCCGCGAATCCGGGGGCTGGCCGAGATCAGCACATCGTCACTGCCGGCGGGCAGGGCAGGCGCACGGGGCGGGCGGCCCAGGCTGCCCGGACGGGCGCCGAACACCTGCTGATAGGCGGCTTCGGCACGATCCCGGCGCGCGCCCGCCGCGACAGCACGCGAGGTGGCAGTGGCAAGACGCGCGCG
>JAFIED010000001.1 GCA_020832805.1 Pararhodobacter sp. | reverse complement strand
GGCGCCACTGTGCGGGAGCCCGCTGCCGCGTGGCGCAACCGGTACAGCCACGCCCTGTCAACGCGCCGCGAAACCGGCCTCCAGCGCAGTCAGAACCACCTGCACATCCGCCGACGACAGAATCAGCGGCGGCGACATGATGATGTTCGGCCCGGAAACCCGCACCATCGCGCCTGCCTCATAAGCCACCTTGTGCACACGCCCCGGCCGCCCCATTTACGGAGACGCCTTGCTGGTACGGTCGGATACCAGTTCCAGCGCGCACATCAGCCCGCGCCCGCCGCGCACGTCGCCGATCACGTCATGCCGTTGCGCCAGCGCCTGCAGACCGGCAAACAGCTCGTCCCCGCGCGCAGCGGCATTCGCCGCAACATCCAGCCGCTGCGTCTCGGCCAGGCAGGCAATCGCCGCCGCCGCACCGACCGGATGCCCGGAATAGGTATAGCCATGCCCGATGGCCGAGCGCCCGGTCTCATCGCTCTCGAACACCTCGGCCACGCCCTCGGCGATCATCACCGCGCCAAAGGGAAAATAGCCATTGGTGATCGCCTTGGCCGTGCACATCAGGTCAGGTTGGACGCCCCACAACCGGCTGCCGGACCAGGCGCCGGTGCGCCCGAAACCGGTGATCACCTCGTCGGCGATCAGCAGGATACCGTTCTTGCGGCAGATATCGGCCACGCCGGGCATGAAGCTTTCATGCGGCACGATCACGCCACCCGCGCCCAGAACCGGCTCCATGATGAAGGCCGCGATCGACCCCGCCCCCTGAAAGGCGATCTCGTCCTCCAGCGCGGCCAGGCAAAGCTGCGCGACCTTCTCGGGATCGGTCTCGTTGAACGGGTTGCGATAGGTCCAGGGGGCCGGGATATGGTGGCAACCCGCCAACAGCGGCTCATAGGCAGAGCGGAAGTTGGCATTGCCATTGACCGAGGCGCCGCCGAAATGCGTGCCGTGGTAGCCCTTCTTCAGGCTCAGGAACTTCAGCCGCCCCGCCTCGCCCCTGATCTTGTGATACTGTCGCGCCAGCCGCAGCGCCGTTTCCACGCTGTCCGACCCGCCAGAGGTGAAGAAGGCGCGCGTCAGCCCGTCCGGTTCGAAGAAGGCGCGCAGCTCTTCGGCCAGTTCGATCACCGCGTCATTGGTGGTGCCGCGAAAGGTCGAGTAATAGGGCAACCGGTCAAGCTGGGCGGCAATCGCGGCCTTCACAGGTTCGCAGGAAAAGCCCAGGTTGACATTCCACAGCCCGCCCACGGCATCGACCACGCGGTGCCCGTCGATATCGGTGATATGCACACCCTCGGCGCCGGTGATGATGGTCGGCGGGTTTTGCAGGCTGTCCGAAGGTGCCGCCATCGGATGCCACAGGCTGCGGGCATTGTTGGCCTTCAGGAAATTCTCGTCACGAGGCATGGAGCGTCCTTTCGCGTTCGGTGGGTGCATCCCGCGTCATGCAGCAATGCGATGATGATCAGGCACATGCCCGCCCATGCCCTGCGTTGCCTCGCGCGCGGCACCGGCAAGGGCGGCCAGGACACGCGCCTGCAGATCAGGGGTCAGGCGGGCGACAGGCGTTGCCACGGCCAGCGCGCCACAGGCAAATCCATCGGGGCCGAACAGCGGCATGGCAATGCCGAAGACCTCGTCCTCGAATGTCTGGTCGGCGCAGGCATAGCCCAGCGCGCGCGCCTCCTCCAGCCGTGCCGACAGCGTGGCGCCGTCGGTTGGCGTGGCACCGGTGAACGCTGCCAGCGGGCGGGCCAGCACTTCGGCGCGCAACTCGGGCCGGGCAAAGGCGGTATACGCCACCCCCGAGGCCGTGGCATGCAGCGGCAGCATCAGGCCGGGCTCGATATACACCCGGTTCGAGCGCGCGCTTTCCACCACGCCGATCGTCCCCAGGTCACGGCCCGCACGCAGGCTGGCATGGGCGGGCTCGCCGGTAGCCTCGGCCAGCCGGGCCAGGATGGGGTTCAGAACGCCGGTTGCCGGAAATGCCGCCTCGCGCAGCCGCGACAGCCGCAGGATACCGGCACCCAACCTCCATTCCCGGCTCGCCGGGTCCTGTTCCACCAACCCTGCGGCGGCCATGTCGCCCAGCATGCGCAAAACGGTCGCCTTGTCGATTCCGGACATCCGCGCCAGCGCGCTCAGCCCGATAACGGGGTGTCTCTCGTCAAAGAAGTCAAGCAATTTCAGTGCTTTTTCAACCGTCCGCACGGCGTCTCCCGTCTGATTGCAGCAGCCATTGTTGCAACCGCAAGAAAAATCTTGACCGAATCCTCTCGCTCGCGCAAGCTGTTTTTGAAACACTGGTGTATATAATGAACCGACAGGAGGTCACCCCATGCGCGTTTCCCTTCCAGCCCTTGTTGCCGCCCTTGCCCTGCCCGCGGGGGTCGCGCTGGCCGATTATCCCTCGGGGCCGGTACAGTTTCTTGTGCCCTGGCCGCCGGGCGACCTGGAAGACGTGCTGACCCGCATGATCGCCGAAGATTTCCAGGCCGCGCATGGCCAGCCCGCGGCGGTGCTCAACCGGCCGGGCGGCGGCGGCGGGCCCTTCCCCGGTGCGGTCGAGGCCGCCATGGCGCCCGCCGATGGGTCCATGATCGGCTCATTCGTGATCGACGTGCCACTGGTGGGGCCTTATCTGGGCATTCCCCAGCTTGATCCCAATCCCTTCGAACCTGTCGGTATCTTCCTGACCTATCCCTTCGTCCTTGCCACATCGACCGACGCGCCCTTCCAGACGATGGAGGAACTGGCCAGCCATGCCGCCGACAATCCGGTGCTGCTGGGCCATTTCGGCATGGAACTGGCGCCCACGGCTGTCAGCCTCGCACTGGCACAGTCGATGGGCTTCGAATGGGCCGACGAAGCCGCCTATGATGCGCTTGACTGCAACACGCTCGCCTCCGGCGATGTCGATGTGATCAACACAACCATTCAATTGATCCTGCCTTGCCTGGACGATGTGACAGTGCTGGCCGCAATCACGCCCGAACGGCTGGCCATGGCACCCGATGCACCGACAGTGGCGGAACTGGCAAGTGAACTGACACTGACCCTGTGGAACGGGTTGTTCGTGCATCGTGACACGCCGGCCGAGGTACGCGCGGTCATCGCCGCAGTGGCTGAACAGACAGTCATGAGCGAGCGTGCACAGCAATTCGCGGCCGACACCGGGGCACAGGTCTTCTGGATGGACGCCGATGCGGCAGCCGCACAGCTGGAGGCCGATGCAGCGGCCTTTGCCCTGATCGAGTCGATGCTGGAAGATTGAGCGCGCAGCCTGCGCCCCACCCGCCCTGGCATCTGGCAAGTCAGGGCGGCATTGCCGGTATGAGCCCCGCATGACCGACACCCCGCCCGAACCGCACCAGGAAGAAAGCCGCAGGAAAAGCGTCGCGGACACCGATCAGGCGCTGGCCGACCTTCTGCGCCCGCGCCACCATCGGGCCGAGATCGTCTTTGCCCTGGCTTCCTTCAGCGTAGCGCTTTTCCTGGCGTCGCAATGGGCATCGCAAACAACGTGGTTCGAGGGGCAGCGTGCCGGGCGGCAACCCGGATTGTGGCCCTTGATCGCCATTGTCGGGATGCTGGCCTTTGGCGCGGCGGAACTGGTCACCTGTGCGCTGCGCAACCGCCGCGCCAGAGCCGGCGGTGACACTGCCCTTGCCGAAGTGGCATTCTGGCTCAGAACCGCCGAGTTTCTGGGCTGGTTCCTGGCCTATGTGCTGATCGTGCCATGGACAGGCTACCTGCCGGCCACACTGATCTTCTGCACGGCTTTGGCCTTCAGGCTTGGCTATCGGGGCGGAATGCTGTGGCTGGCCCCGGTGATGGGCGCGGCGGTGGTGGTGCTGTTCAAGGGGTTCTTGTCTGTACGCATCCCGGGCGGCGCCGTTTACGAGGTCTTTCCACGCGCGATCCGCAATTTCCTGGTCCTCTATCTGTGATCATGTGCAGCACCGCCTCGACGTCATTCGTCACGTCAACACCGGGCGATACAAGGGTTTTTGAAAACCCTTGCAAGGCTTTTGTTGCAAAAGCCTTGGCCCCAGCACCCGGAGGCTGAACCCCTGGATATCCTTCTTGCCGCGCTGGCCACCATCGCCCGCTTGGATGTCATCGCAGCCCTGCTGATAGGCTCCATCGGTGGGGTTGTCATCGGCGCGGTGCCCGGCGTCGGCCCTGCGGTGGCCATCGCCATCCTGCTGCCCGCCACCTTTGGCATGGACCCGCTGGTGGGGCTGACCCTGCTTCTGGGCATCTATGGCTCGTCGCTGTACGGCGGTTCGATACCGGCGATCCTGATCAACACGCCCGGCACGCCCGTCAACGCATTGACCACCTATGACGGCTACCCGATGACCCAGGCCGGTCAGGCGCCGCGCGCATTGGGGCTGGCCTTTGGGGCGTCCTTTGTGGGGGGCATGATTGCCGTGATCGCCCTTATCCTTTTTTCCCCGGTTCTGGCCCGCATTGCGCCCATGTTCGGTTCGCGCGAGATATTCCTGGCCGCCCTGCTGGGCTGCATCATGGTCGTTGTCGCCCATCGCGGCCAGGCACTTGCCGCCGGGGCGTTGTTGTTCTTCGGCATCTTCATTCACACCGTGGGCATGGAAGCCAACCGCTACACCATGCGCTTCACCTTCGATCAGCCCTGGCTGACCCAGGGGATAGACCTGATCGTGGTGGTGCTGGGCCTTTTTGCAATCTCGCAGGCCTTCATCCTGCTGACCGAGCCCGAACGCGCAGGCAAGGTGCCGACGCTGCAAGGCTCGGTCGCGCGTTCCTTTCTGGAGGTGTTCCGCTACAAGCGGACTGCCGCCACCGGCGCGGGTTGTGGCACCGCCATGGGTATCATCCCCGGCGTGGGCGAGTTCGTCTCGCAGTTCCTGTCCTACACCTTTGCGCGCAATCGGTCCAAAACGCCCGAGATGTTCGGCAAGGGGGCGCCTGAAGGCCTGGTTGCCTCGGAATCCGCCAACAACTCGGTTCCACCCGCCGCAATGGTGCCATTGCTGGCGCTGGGCATCCCGGGCGAGGAACTGACGGCGATGATGCTGACGGTGTTCTATGTTCACAATGTCATCCCCGGCCCGGCGCTGTTTCAGAACAACATGGATTTCGTGATCGCGCTGTACCTGTGTCTGGCAATTCTGAACATTCTCGCGCTTCTGTTCCTGCTCTCTGCCACCCGCCCCCTGCTGCGCGTGCTGGCCGTGCCCAGCCGGTTTCTGGGGCTGGTGATCCTGACGCTCAGCTTTGTCGGCATCTATTCGCTGCGCAATTCGGTGATCGACTGCATGGTGGCAGGGGCTTTTGGCCTGTTGGGCGTGATGCTGAAGCGGTTGAACCTGCCGACCGTGCCGATCATCCTGGGGATTGTCCTGGGCGGCATCATGGAGGAACGGTTGCGCACCTCGCTGCCGCGTATCCGCTCGATCTGGGATTGGGTGGACAGGCCGGTGTCGCAGATCATCGTGGCGCTGATCGCGCTGGTGCTGGCCTTGCACGTCTGGGGCCTGTGGAAAGAATGGAAAGGAAGGAAAACCCATGGATAAGGCCCGTATCGACGCGCTGGTCGCGCAGACCGTACCACCGCAGGGGCTGTTCATCGGCGGCGCCTGGCACGAAGGCACGGCGCGCATGGCGGTCACCTCTCCCATAGACGGGCGCGCCTTGACCACGATTGCCGATGCCAGCGAGGCCGATGTGGACCGGGCGGTCAAGGCCGCGCGGGCAGCCTATGCCTCTGGCCGCTGGTCGCGCGCGGCACCGGCCGAGCGCAAGAAGGTCCTGATGCGCATCGCCGAAACCATCGAGGCACGGGCGCTGGAACTCGCGGTGCTGGGCGTGCGCGACAATGGCACCGAAATCGCCATGGCGCTGAAGGCCGAGCCGGGCAGCGCCGCCGCCACCTTTCGCTATTATGCCGAGGCCATCGACAAACTTTCAGGCGAGATCGCGCCCACAGCACCCGGCACGCTGGGTCTGGTGCACCGGGAACCGGTTGGCGTGGTAGGGGCCATCGTGCCATGGAACTTTCCGCTGATGATCGGCGCCTGGAAGCTGGCACCGGCGCTGGCGGCAGGCAATTCAGTGGTTCTCAAACCGTCCGAGGTAGCCAGTCTGAGTCTGTTGAAGCTGGCCGAGATCTGCGCCGAATGCGGTTTGCCCGAGGGTGTGCTGAACGTGGTCACCGGTCAGGGCGCGGTGGCCGGTCAGGCACTGGGGCTGCATATGGATGTCGATGTGCTGGTCTTTACAGGATCTGGCGGCGTGGGGCGGCGCCTGCTGGAATATGCTGCGCGATCGAATCTTAAGCGGGTCTATCTGGAACTGGGCGGCAAATCGCCCAATGTGATCTTTTCCGATGCGCCGGATCTGGCGCAGGCCGCCGCCGTCAGCGCCGCGGGGATCTTTCGCAACTCCGGGCAGGTCTGCGTGGCGGCCTCGCGCCTGCTGGTCGAACGCAAGGTGCAGGAAGAGGTTACGGAACTGCTGGCCCGCGCAGCCGAAGGCATGCGCGTGGGCAACCCGCTGGACCCCGAAACCCAGGCCGGTGCGATCGCCTCCGAGGCGCAGCTGGCCCGCGTGCAAGGGTTCGTCGATAGTGCCACGCAGGAAGGCGCGCGCCTTGTCACAGGCGGGCAGCGCATCTTGCAGGAAACCGGCGGCAGCTTCTTTGCCCCCACCATCTTTGACGGCGTCGCCCCCCGGCATCGCCTGTCACGCGAAGAGGTTTTCGGCCCCGTTCTGGCCATTACCCCCTTCGACACCGAGGAAGAGGCCGTGGCGCTGGCCAATGACACCGATTACGGGCTGGCGGCGGCGGTCTGGACCGGCAATCTGAGCCGCGCCCACCGTATGGTGTCCGCTATCGACGCAGGCGTGGTGCATGTGAACACCTATGGCGGGTCCGATGGCACCGTGCCGTTGGGCGGGCACAAGCAATCCGGAAACGGTTACGACAAGTCCCTGCACGCATTGAACAAATATGTGAACCTGAAAACTGCCTGGATACAGCTATGACCGATCGCACCATCCTTGTCGCCGGCACCTGGGACACCAAGAACGACGAGTTGAGCTTTATCACGCAGGTCATCCGCAGCCAGGGCGGGCGGGTCGTCAGAATGGATGTCTCGGTGCTGGGCGATCCGGCATTGCCGGTGGATGTGACCAAGCATCAGGTAGCCGAGGCGGGCGGGTCCAGCATCGATGCCGCCATCGCCACCGAGGACGAGAACGCGGCCATGCAGATCATGGCCAGCGGCGCGGCAGCGATCGCAGCGCAGTTGCATGCCAAAGGGCGCATCGACGGTGTGATCGTGCTGGGCGGAACGATGGGCACCGATCTGGCACTGGACCTGTGCGCCGCGCTGCCGCTGGGCGTGCCGAAATATGTGGTATCTACCGTCAGTTTTTCGCCCATGATCCCGCCTGAAAGGCTGGCGCCGGATATTCAGATGATCTTGTGGTCGGGGGGGTTGTACGGGCTCAACTCGGTCTGCCGCGCGGCGCTCAGTCAGGCCGCGGGAGCCGTGCTGGGCGCGGCGCGGGCCGTCGAAAAGCCGCGGCGCGACAAGCCGCTTGTCGGCATGACCAGCTTTGGCAAGACCGTGTTGCGTTACATGGTGGCGCTGAAACCGGCGCTGGAGGAACGCGGCTACGAGGTTGCGGTGTTCCACGCCACCGGCATGGGGGGGCGGGCGTTCGAATCGCTTGCCGCCGAGGGGGCCTTTGCCGCGGTCATGGATTTCGCCCCACAGGAGGTGGGCAACCATCTGCACGGCTCGGCCATCAGCGCGGGCCCTGACCGGATGACGGCGGCCGGGCGCGCCGGCGTGCCGCAGATCGTGTCGATGGGCTGCTATGATCTGATCGATCTTGTCGGCTGGCAGCCCCTGCCCGCGCATCTGCAGGATCGCCCGGCACATGCGCACAACCGGCTGCTGACATCGGTGATCATGTCACCGGATGAGCGGCGCGAGATGGCACGGGTGATCTGCGAGCGGCTGGCGGGCGCGCGCGGGCCGGTGGTGTTTCTGATGCCCACGCAGGGGGGCAACGAATGGGATCGGCCAGGCGGCCCGTTGTCTGACCCGGAAGGGCTTGCGGCCTTTTGCGCGGCCATGCGCCATCACTGCCCGCCCAATCTGCAGTTGGTGGAGCTGGATGCCCATATCAACGACCCGGCCTTCGCCGAGGCCGCGCTGAGCGTGGTTGACGGGTGGCGGTCGGCAGGGGTGTTGCCGGCATGACGGAAAGTCCCCGGTTCTCTGCCCGGGCATGTCTCGCGCCAACACGGCCAGGAACCGGCCCGGGGGTGCGCGTCGCAGGCGCGCATCGCGGGCGCCCTTGCACCTGTTGCGTCAGCGATTGACAGTGCGGCTGTTGGTACCGCCCGCCACCACGATGCGCGCGGTCTGTTCCAGCATCACCTCGTTGATGGTGGCGGCGGCGGTCAGCGTACGCCCGCGGGCGCTCCCAACCGGCTGCGGTGTGCGGGGCGCCGCGGCGACAAAACGATAGGTCAGCACACCGTCCACGGGGCGACCGTTGTTTTCGGCCACCAGCTGCGCATCCCACCAGCCCAGCGTCGGCGCCAGCCCCTCTGCCCGCACCAGGGCACCAGATGAGGTGCGCTCGATCGACAACGCGGTCACCTGCTCTACTGGCGGGCGGTTATCGATGATCGAGGCGGTTTCACCCAGTTGCGGCCCTTCGCGTGACGAACCGAACCAGTTGAAGGGATTGAGACGCGACTCGCGTGCCTGACCGCAGCCGGACAACACAAGGGCACAGGCCAGAAGCACGACAATCTGTTTCATCCTGATCTCTTTTCAGTCCAATCTGCAGGCAGGCGCGCCGGGTTCTGAGTAGCGCAACGGGGCGCGTTTGAAAAGCGGTCTGCGCATGTACCGGGATCATGCCAAAAGCCCGGCGCATGCCCCCCTGGTGCCATCGGGGCTGGACCTTGGGCGCCCTTGGGCCTAGGTCTGGCACGACTTGTCAGGATGCACGCGCGGGATAGAAGGCATGGCCGAAGCCGAGTTCGAGGAAATCGCCGAGACTTTCGAATTTCTGGACGATTGGGAAGATCGCTATCGCCATGTCATCGAGATGGGGCGGGACCTGACGCCGATGGACGAGGCCCTGAAGGTGCCGATGAACAAGGTCGAGGGCTGCGCCAGCCAGGTCTGGATCTATCCGCAGATCGACGGCACCGGGCCCGAAGCGCGCTTTGATTTCCTGGGCGACAGCGACGCAATGATCGTGCGGGGCCTGATTGCCGTCCTGCACGCGCTGTATGCAGGCCGCCGGATGGATGCCCTGCAGGGCGTCGACGCGGGCGCCGCCCTGGCCCGGCTGGGGCTGGACGCGCATCTGTCGGCGCAGCGCTCCAACGGGGTGCGCGCGATGGTCGGCCGCATTCATGCCCTGGCCCAGGCGCATCTGGATGACGCCGATGCCTGATCCCGTGCTGCTGGCCCAGATGGCCGGCCTTTTGCTGATCATCGGTGGCTTCGCGGGGGTGGTTGCCGGGCTTCTGGGCGTGGGCGGTGGCATTGTTCTGGTGCCGGCCTTCTTCTATGCCTTTACCGCGCTGGGATATGGCAGCGATCAACTGATGCAGATCTGCCTGGCCACATCGCTGGCAACGATCGTGGTGACTTCGGCCAAATCGGTGCGCGCCCATCATGCGCGCGGGGCGGTTGACTGGGACATCCTGCGCGGTTGGGCGCCGGGCATTGCGCTTGGCGCCGTGGTCGGTGTGGTGGCGGCGGCAAGCCTGTCATCGGTGGTCCTGCAGGGCATCTTTGGCGTGCTCGGCGTATCGGTGGGCCTGTATCTTGCCTTTGGCCGCGAAAACTGGCGGCTGGGCGACAGCATGCCCAAAGGGGCCGGTCGGGCGATCACGGGGCCCGGCCTTGGCTTTCTGTCGGTGCTGATGGGCATTGGCGGCGGCTCGTTCGGGGTGCCGATGATGACGCTTTATGGCGTCGCCATCCACCGGGCGGTTGCCACCGCATCCGGGTTCGGCATGGTCATTGCCGTGCCATCGGTCGCCGGGTTTCTGTTTGTCTGGCCGGATGATGCGCCGCCCTACACGCTCGGCGCCATCAATCTGCCTGCCTTCCTGATCGTCATTGTCACTACCTATGTGACAACCGGATGGGGGGTCAGACTGGCCCATGCGATGAACCCCAGACCCCTGAAACGCGTGTTTGCGGTGTTCATCATGCTGATGGCCGGCAACATGCTGCGCAAGGCTCTGGGTTTCTGAAACGGGCAGGGCCACCCGGCCCCGGGCATCAGATCATCGGCGCCGGGCCAGACTCTGGCAGGTCATCAGCGGCTTCCTCTTCCCCGGCCAACTGCCCCACCAGGGCCAATGCGCCCACGACCTGCTGACGCTTCAACGGGGGCAGCGCGCGAAACCCCTCGCCCAGTCGCTTGCCGAGGGGATCAGGTGCGCGGGCCAGTGCCGCCTGGCCTGCCGGGGTTACCCGGGCATGCACAATGCGCCGGTCCCGGACCGACCGATAGCGTTGTACCAGCCCCTTGGCCTCCAGCTTGTCCAGGATACCCACCACCGTTGGCGGGCTCAGATCGGCCTCGGCGGCCAGCGCACGCGAGGTCACCTCGCCCAGCCGGCCCAGCGCGGCCAGCACCATCAGTTGCGGCAGCGTCAGCCCGACTTGCCGATCAATACGCCTAGAATGCACGTCCAGCGCCCGGACAAGGCGCCGGATCTGCTTGAGAAGTAGTGCATGATCCGTTTCCGGCGCCATTTTCTTCCTCTGATGGTTGCGATCCAATGATTAGGCCACTAATCTTTAGCCGTCAAATGAAACTGTTTCGGAGGATCGGCAACCGGCATGTGCGGCATCTGCGGTGAAATCCGCTTCGGCAAGGGCGAGATCGCCCGCGCCGGTGCGATCGAGGCAATGGCTTACGCGATGGCCCCGCGCGGCCCCGATGGCGCGGGGGTGGTGCTGCGCGGCCCTGTGGGCTTTGGCCATCGCCGGCTGAAGATCATCGACCTGAGCGAGAACGCCGCGCAGCCCTTTGTGGACAGCCATCTGGGCCTGACCATCGCCTTCAACGGCTGCATCTACAACTACCCCGAACTGCGCAAGGAACTGGAGGGCAAGGGCCACAGCTTCGCCTCGACCGGCGATACCGAGGTAATCCTGAAGGCCTGGGCCGAATGGGGCGCCGAGGCGCTGGACCGGCTTTACGGCATGTTCGCCTTTGCCATCCATGAGCGCGACACGGGCCGCGTGACGCTGGTGCGCGACCGCTTCGGGATCAAGCCGCTTTACTATGCCGAAGGGGCTGGCTGGCTGCGCTTTGCCTCTACCCTGCCCGCACTGCTGGCGGCGGGCGACGTCGACCGCTCCATCGACCGCGTGGCGCTGCACCATTACATGACCTGGCACGCCGTGGTGCCCGCCCCGCACACGATCCTGAAGGGCGTGCGCAAGCTGCCACCTGCCACGCTGCGGGTGATCGAGCCCGATGGCACCTACACCGAGCGCACCTGGTGGAAGCCCGATTTCACCCGCTCGCCCGAGGATGCCGCCCGCCCGGCCGAGGAATGGCGGGACATGGTGCTTGACGCGATGCGCAACGCCGTGCGTCGGCGCATGGTGGCCGATGTGCCGGTGGGGGTGCTGCTGTCAGGCGGGGTGGATTCGTCGCTGATTGTGGGCCTGCTGGCCGAAGAGGGGCAGAAGGGGCTGGCCACCTATTCCATCGGCTTCGAGGAAGCGCATGGCGAAAAGGGCGACGAATTCGTCTATTCCGACCTGATCGCCCAGCATTACGGCACCAACCACCACAAGATCTTCATCCCCTCGGACGAGATGCGGGCAAACCTGCCTCATGCCATCGCCGCGCAGTCGGAACCGATGGTCAGCTATGACAATATCGGCTTCTACCTCTTGTCGCGCGAGGTGTCGAAGACGATCAAGGTGGTGCAATCCGGCCAGGGCGCGGACGAGGTATTCGACGGCTATCACTGGTATCCGCCGATGCGCGACGCCAATGACCCCGTGGGCACTTATATGGATGCGTTTTTCGACCGCAGCCATGAAAAACTTGCGGGCCATCTGGCGCCGGAATGGCTGGCCGGACGCGACGAGTCCCGAGCCTTTGTCGAGGCGCATTTCGCCGCCGCCGGCGCCGATGACCCGGTGGACAAGGCGTTGCGGCTGGATACCAACGTGATGCTGGTCGATGACCCGGTGAAACGGGTGGACAACATGACCATGGCCTGGGGGCTGGAGGCGCGGGTGCCGTTTCTGGACCACGAGGTAGTGGAACTGGCCGCGCGCATCCCGGCCCAGCACAAGCTGGCGCAGGGCGGCAAGGGCGTGCTGAAAGAGGCCGCACGCAAGGTGATTCCGGCGGATGTAATCGACCGGCCAAAGGGCTATTTCCCGGTGCCGGCGCTGAAATACGTGGCCGGCCCCTATCTGGACATGTGCAGGGATGCCCTGACCAGCCAGGCGGCGCGTGGCCGGGGGTTGTTCCGGGACGATTACCTGCAGGCGCTTTTCGCCGACCCGCCCGCGCATGTGACAAAGCTGCGCGGGTCGGAGCTTTGGCAGGTTGCGGTGCTGGAAATGTGGTTGCAGGAACAGGGTATCTGAGCGTGTGATGGGGGCGCTGCCCCCGGCGCGCTGACGCGCGCCCCCCCCCGGAGTATTTCCGGCAAAATGATGGGCGCAGGGAAAGGAGGCCGGCATGGCGGAAACGGAAGGCCCGAGGCGGCGCGCGGCGCAGGCGCACAGGCTGAAGCGTTTGCCCAGTGCCGCCGCGCAGGCGCCGCGGGGGGCCACGACCGATGCGCTGGTCGACTGCGGCTGGGGGCGGCTGATCTTTGCCCATACCTTTCAAAGCGACGAGAGGCTGGCAGAGGCCTTGC
>JAFIED010000291.1 GCA_020832805.1 Pararhodobacter sp. | reverse complement strand
CTGGCGCCGCCGCGGTGGGGTGGGTTTTTATTGTGGGGGGGCCCGGCGGGTGCGGTTCTGCGCGGGGGGGCGCGCCGAAAAGCTGCGGCATCGCATCGTCAGGCAGGGTAATGGCAAATCGACCGCACATGACGACAAGGGGGCACAGCGTACCGTTGCGGTCAAGGGATCGTATCGCCAAAAGGGGCGGTCGAGCCGCCCCCATTGGTGTTGTGTCAGCCCTCGTCGCCCAGGCAATCAGCGATGGTCTGCGCCATGTTCAGCATCAAGGTGATGTAGGTGTCCGCGCCGGGCTCCAGGACAACACCCGCCGGATCAAGCGGTTCACCGACGCGCAAGTCGGCATCACCGGTCACCAGGCTGATATAGACATCAGGGTGGTTGACCTCGGGGAAAACACACACGGCGCCCGCATCGACCAGGCTGGCACGGATCGACGACAACCGCGCCGCGCCGGGCGAGGCTGCATCACCCAACGTGATGGCACCCAGGATGTTCAGATCGAATGCCGTGGCAAGATACCCGTAGGCATCGTGATAGACCACGAATCCTCGGTCGCGCACGGGGGCCAGGATGGCGGCAACCTCGTCGCGCATGGCGTCGATGCGCGCCTGCCCTGCCGCGGCATTGGCACGGAAGGTGTCGGCATTCTCGGGGTCCATGGCCGCCAGTTGCTCGGCGATGGCCGACAGCCACAGGCTGGCATTCGCCGGGTCCATCCAGGCATGGACATCGGTATCGCCATGATGCCCGTGGTCATGGCTGTGGCCGTGGTCATGGCCGTTTCCGTGGGCGTCGTCATCATGGCTGTGGCCGTGGTGATTGCCGTGCCCGTGAGCGTCGTCGTCATGGCCGTGGTCATGGCTGTGACTATGTCCATGTTCCTCTGCGGCTTCGGCAGCGGCGCCGGTCAGGCGCATGGGTTGGTAGGGCTGCAAATGCGTGCCGGAGACCTCCAGCAGATTCAGGGTTTCCGCCTGGCTCAGGGACGACAGCGAACGGGTCAACCACGGGGTCATCTCGGGGCCCATCCAGACCACGAGACCGGCTTGCGCCAGTGCCCGCGCCTGGGTCGGGCGCAGCTGAAAATGATGGGGGTCGGCACCACGGTCCAGCAACAGATCCGGCGTGCCCAGTTCGCCCAGCACCGTTGCGACCAGCGCATGGGACACGGGGATGTCGGCCATGACCTGCGGCACGTCAGCCCGTGCGGCGAGGGCTGTCAGGGAAACGGAAAGGGCAAGCGCACTGGTGCCGAGCCGCAAGGTGATGTACCGCATGAAGGTCTCCGTTGGCTTGTATCCAAGTGGCAAAGAGATATGTGTTATGTTATCACAAGTCAATAATCCTGCCGGGCTGTGCCATGTCTGATGCCGTGTCTGATACAGAACCCCATGCCGCTTTCAGCCAGCATGACCATGCCCATTGCGTGGCAACCACCCTGCAACAGGCAGAGCGTGTGGCAACAGAACGCGGGCTGCGGCTGACCCCGGTGCGCCGCCGCGTGCTGGAAATCCTGTTGGAACGTCATAGCGCGATGGGGGCCTATGACGTGCTGGAGCGTCTGGCGGAAGAAGGTTTCGGCCATCAGCCACCCGTTGCCTATCGGGCACTGGATTTTCTGGTGGCCAACGGGTTGGCGCATCGTATCCGGCGGATCAATGCCTTCATCGCCTGTGATCACCCCGGCGAGGCGCATCATGCTGCCTTTCTGGTCTGCGAAACCTGCAACGGCGTGGCCGAGATACCGGCCGATGGCCTGCGCGCGATGCTGGAGGCGGGCGCGCGATCGACCGGCTTTGCCATCGGCCGCGCAACGATCGAGGCCGCGGGTCAGTGCCCGGAGTGCCGCGCGCGGGCAGAACAGGGTACAGACAACGAGGCGCAGGAATGAATCACCCCGCCCGCCCGCCGGTGCCGCAGCAGGCAGATACGCCACCGCTGATTGCTGCGCAGCGTGCCGTGGTGCGCTATGGCGCCGCGCCGCCGGTTCTGCGGGATATCGATTTTGCCATCCGCCCGGGCGAGATCGTTACAATCGTGGGGCCGAACGGGTCGGGCAAATCGACGTTCTTGCGGGCAATGCTGGGCATGATCCCCCTGGCGCGTGGCACCGTGCGGCGCGCGACCGGGCTGCGGGTGGGCTATGTGCCGCAGCGGCTGCACCTGGAACCGACATTGCCGATCAGCGTGGCGCGTTTTCTGACCCTCTATCAGCCCATGAAAGCCGATGCCGTGGACGCCTTGCTGGCGCGGGTCGGCGTGTCGGGGCTGGCACGGCAAGAGATGAGCACGCTTTCGGGCGGGCAGTTCCAGCGGGTGCTGCTGGCGCGCGCCCTGGCGGGGCGACCGCAGCTGCTGGCGCTTGACGAGCCGACACAGGGGCTGGACCAGGTCGGTATCGCCGCCTTCTACCGGTTGATCGCCGAGGTGCGCGCCGAGATCGGTTGCGCGGTACTGTCGGTCAGCCATGACCTGCATGTGGTGATGAGTGCCTCTGACCGCGTGATCTGCATCAATGGCCATATATGCTGTGAGGGCACGCCCTCGGTCGTGTCGGCGGCGCCGGAATACCGCGCCTTGTTCGGTCTGGGCACGGGCGGCGCGCTGGCGCTTTACCGGCACGAACACGACCACGGCCATGACCATGACCACGACCACGGGCTGACCCGTGGCGCCGGCGCCATCCATGCCGCAAGCCCGCGGCACGACCCTGCGCACCGGCATGATCGTTGACGATTTCATCCTGCGCGCCGCGTTTGCCGGCATGATGGTGGCCCTGGCGGCGGGGCCGCTGGGGTGTTTCGTGGTCTGGCGGCGCATGGCCTATTTCGGCGATGCCACGGCCCATGCGGCGATATTGGGCGTGGCAATGGCGCTGGCGTTTTCGGTGTCGGTCTTTCTGGGCACCTTGCTGACCGCACTCGCCATGGCGACCATCGTTTCGGCGCTGGTGGGGCGCGGCTGGGCAATCGACACCACGCTGGGCGTGCTGGCGCATTCTGCGCTGGCGCTGGGTTTGGTGGCAGTGTCGTTTCAGCCGCGGGCGCGGATGGATCTGTCGGTGTATCTTTTCGGCGACATCCTGACGGTGGGGGCAACCGATCTGTGGCTGATCGGCGGCGGTGCCGCGCTGGTGCTGGCGCTGATGATCTGGCGCTGGTCGCCCCTGCTTTTGTCAACGCTCAGCGATGACCTGGCGCGCGGCGCCGGCATCGACCCGGGGCGCGAGCGGCTGGTGCTGGTACTGGCGCTGGCCGTCACCGTTGCCGCGGCGCTGAAGGTGGTGGGGGCCTTGCTGATTGCCGCCATGCTGATCGTACCGGCGGCGACCGCCCGGGTCTACGCCCGCTCGCCCGAGGCGATGGCGATCATTGCGGTGGGCTTTGGCGCTCTCGCGGTGGTGGCGGGGCTGTCCATGTCCTTGCAACTGGATACGCCCGCGGGGCCGTCGATCGTGGCAGCGGCAGCGGCGTTCTTTGCCGGCTCGGTTGCCGGCGCCGCGCTGTGGCGGGTGCTGCGTGCTGCCCGGGCTGGCCGCCTGGCGCCGCGCACAAGCCGTGATTGATCTTGCCCGCGCCAGACCCGGCAGCGGCGTGTCAGACGAATTGTTCTCGCAGCAGCCTTTCATCCAGGCCATGACCGGGGTCGAACAGCAACCGGTGGCGAATGGCCGGTTCCGACCGTATTTCAACCGATATCACATCGCGCACCGATTTTGCATCGGCATCGGCCATGACCGGCCGCTTGTCCGGCTCAAGAACGTCAAACCGGACGGTGGCGGATTTCGGCAACAGGGCCCCGCGCCAGCGACGGGGACGAAAGGCCGCCATGGCCGTCAGCGCCAGGACATCGGCGCCGATGGGCAGAATCGGCCCATGGGCAGAATAGTTGTAGGCGGTCGATCCGGCGGGTGTCGCCAGCAAGGCACCGTCACAGACCAGTTCCGACAGACGCTGCTTGCCATCGACCGAAATGCGCAGCCGCGCCGCCTGCGCCCCTTGCCGTAAAAGCGAGACCTCGTTGATGGCCAATGCCCGGTGCGATACCCCCGCGCGGTCCACGGCCTCCATGACCAGCGGGTTCAGCACCGCCTCTTCTGCGGCGGCCAGGCGCTGGGGCAGGTCGTCTTCGGCGTAGGCATTCATCAGGAATCCGACCGTGCCGCGATTCATGCCATAGACCGGCAGGTCCAGCGTTTGGGTTGCATGCAGTGTTGACAGCATGAAGCCATCACCGCCCAAGGCCACGATCACCTGCGCCTGGTCCAGCGGGGCGTTGCCATACTTCCCTGAGAGCACTGAAAGGGCTTCCTGTGCCAGCGGCACACTGCTGGCCACAAAGGCAATCGCCCGGTAAGTCTGTTGATGCGACACGCCGCCCCCATTTCCTGCAAGTCCGACCAAAGCGCGCCGCCTGCGGCGCCCATCATGCCGGTGGTGGGGGTGAATGCAAGCCGCAGCGGCCGCCCGCCGCCTGACCCGCGCGGCAGGTGTGCCGATCTGCTGGCCTGTGCGTCTGTGTTTCGCATAGGCGCCAAATGACCCACACACGAAAGAGCCGGCACCATGTTGGCTGGTGCCAGCGTGTTTTCGTCGCTTTCCACCCCGTGCCCGTTGCGCTACATACCGCGTGAAATCACGCAAGCCATGACAGCTTTTCGCGGGAGAGACAGATGAACATCCAGGACACCAAAAGCAGCACGGCCACCACCGACGAGGGGTTCTTTACCCAGTCGCTGGCCAGCCGCGACGCCGAACTTTTCGCCGCGATCAGCCAGGAGCTGGGCCGCCAGCGGGACGAGATCGAACTGATCGCCAGCGAAAACATCGTCAGCCGTGCCGTGATGGAGGCGCAAGGCTCGGTGCTGACCAACAAATACGCCGAGGGCTATCCGGGCCGGCGTTACTATGGCGGCTGCCAGTATGTCGATATCGCCGAGGATCTGGCGATCGCCCGCGCCTGCCAGCTGTTCGGCGTCGGTTTCGCCAATGTGCAGCCCAATTCCGGCAGCCAGGCCAATCAGGGCGTGTTCACCGCGCTGCTGCAACCGGGCGATACCTTTCTGGCCATGGATCTGTCCGCTGGCGGCCACCTGACGCATGGGGCAAAGGTCAACCAGTCCGGCAAATGGTTCAACGTCGTGCATTACGGCGTGCGGCGCGACGATCAGCGGCTGGACTATGACCAGGTCGCCGCGCTGGCGGCGGAGCACAAGCCGAAGCTGATCATCGCCGGCGGCTCGGCCATTCCGCGCCAGATCGATTTCGCCCGCTTCCGCGAGATCGCCGACAGCGTCGGCGCATATCTGATGGTCGACATGGCGCATTTCGCGGGCCTCGTGGCCGCTGGCGTGCATCCCTCGCCCTTTCCGCATGCGCATGTCGCCACCACCACCACGCACAAGACCCTGCGCGGTCCGCGCGGCGGCATGATCCTGACCGATGATGCGGCGCTGGCCAAGAAGTTCAATTCCGCCATCTTTCCCGGCATTCAGGGCGGGCCGCTGATGCATGTCATCGCCGCCAAGGCCGTGGCATTCGGCGAGGCGCTGCAACCCGGCTTTCGCGCCTATGGCGAACAGGTGATCAGCAACGCGCAGGCGATGGCGGATCAACTGCTGAAGGGCGGTCTGGATATCGTCACCAAAGGCACCGACACGCATGTCATGCTGGTCGATCTGCGGCCCAAGGGCGTGAAGGGCAATGATACCGAAAAGGCGCTGGGCCGTGCGCATATCACCTGCAACAAGAACGGCATTCCCTTCGATCCTGAAAAGCCGATGGTCACCTCGGGCATCCGGCTGGGCACGCCTGCCGGCACGACGCGTGGCTTTGGCGAGGCCGAGTTCCGCCAGATTGCCGACTGGATCGTCGAGGTGGTTGACGGGCTGGCGGCCAATGGCCCTGACGCCAACGGCAAGGTCGAGGCCGCGGTGAAAGCCAAGGTCGAGGCGTTGTGTGCCCGCTTTCCGATCTATCCGGGTCTCTGAGCCCTGAGCGGTCGCCACGACACCACCCGCGCGCTGGAACAGGCGTTGGAGGGCTGGCTGCGTGCCCGCCTGCCTGCGCCTGTGTTCGAACCGGCCCTGTTCGTGCTCAAACACCTTTGGGCGGGGCTGTATGGCGGTCTTTTGGGGCTGGCGATGTATCTCAGCGCGCTGATCTGGCACGAGAGCTGGACCCTGGCGCGCTATGATGCCCTGTTTCTGGTCGCCCTGGCGCTGCAAATCGGCTTTCTGGCGCTGCATATCGAGTCACCGACAGAGGCGCGCGCGCTTGCCGGCTTTGGCCTGCTGGGTCTGGGGCTGGAACTGTTCAAGGTTTCGGCGGGCAGTTGGGCCTATGGCGAAAGCGGCTTTTTCTTGCTGGGTGGCGTGCCCCTGTTCGTGGCTTTCGCCTATGCCGCCGTTGCCTCGGCCATGATGCGCATGTTGCGGCTGTTCGAGATGCGCTTTGCCCCCTTTCCGCCGATCTGGATGCTTGGGGCGCTGGCCGCGGCAATTTATGTGAATTTCTTTACCTTTCATTATGTTGTCGATATCCGCCTTGCCCTTTTTACCGCGACGGTGCTGATGTTCGGCCGCACCTGGATCTGGTTTCGCGTCGGCAGCCGGCAGTTTCGCATGCCGATGTTGCTGTCGCTGTTCCTGACCGCGCTGGCCATGTGGTTGGCCGAGAATCTGGGTACGCTGACCGGCACCTGGCTTTATGCCGATCAGCGCCCTGACGAGGTGGTCAATCTGGCCACGATGGGTTCGTGGTATCTGTTGCTGTGTGTCACGCTGGCGGTGGTGCTGATGGCGGATCGCCGCTTTCTGTCGCATGTGGCGCTGGCGCGGCCCTGACAGGAAGAAGATCGGGCGCAACCGCCGCCATTCGGAGGTCAACCATGCTGCACATCATCCGCCACGGTGACACCGGGCAGGGCACGCCGCTGCTGATCGTGCACGGGTTGTTCGGATCGGCGCGCAACTGGGGGGTCATCGCCAGACGGTTGTCAGATACGCGGCCCGTGCTGGCCGTCGACATGCGCAATCATGGCGAAAGCCCGTGGCATGACAGCCATCGCTATCCTGATCTGGCTGACGATCTGGCAGCCGTGATCAGGGCCAATGGCGGGCCGATGGATGTGCTGGGTCATTCGATGGGCGGCAAGGCGGCCATGTGGCTGGCCCTGGCGCGGCCGGATCTGGTGCGGCGGCTTGTGGTCGCCGATATCGCGCCCGTTGCCTATGCACACAGCCAGAATCATCTGATCCGCGCCATGCAGGCGCTGCCATTGTCCGAGATGGAAACCCGGGCTGAGGCCGATGCGCGGCTGGCCGAAAATGTTGACGATCCGTCGGTGCGCGCCTTTCTGTTGCAATCGCTTGATCTGCGCGCCAACCCGCCACAATGGCGGTTGAACCTGGACATCCTGTCGCGCGAGATGGAACAGATCACCGGCTGGCCCGACCATGCAGACCAGCCGCCCTTTGCCGGACCGACCCTGTTTCTGGCAGGGGCGCGGTCGGATTACATTCTACCCGCACATCGCGCATCGATTCGTGCACGATTTCCGCAGGCGCGCTTTGCCAGAATCCCCGATGCCGGCCATTGGTTGCACGCCGAGCAGCCGCGCGCATTCGAACAGGCGGTCAGGGTGTTTCTGGATCAACCCTGACGCCTGCAATGCGCGCCCGTGCCCGGAAAATCAAAGCGCCTGAAGGCGCCGCGCAACGATCCAGCTGAAGGGAATGGCGAGCAGCGCACCCACAGCCGCCGTGGCGATAATGGCCGTGGTGTCGTACCACCCGGCGCTGAGTGCAGCCACTACGCCAATGCCTGCCAAGGTGGTGCCGATGAAAAGGAAAAGAACAAGCGACAGTCTGAACATGAGAATCCCCATTTGATGCACTTGCAACGATATCACGGCCCGTGGCGGGTTACCTTGATCTGGCTCAAACAGAGGAAAAAAATGTCGTGGTATGGGGCTGGCCCTTGCCGTTCATATGGCCCTTGCGCTATCAGGCGGCAGGGGTGATTAGCTCAGTTGGTAGAGCGCTTCGTTTACACCGAAGATGTCGGCGGTTCGAGTCCGTCATCACCCACCAGTTTCCCGGTTCAGGTGCAGAGGGCAGATGCCGCTTCAGTGCGCCGGGCGCTGTACCGCATCCAGCAGCGAACGCCCGCCATCCAGGTTCAATACCTGACCGGTCATGAAGCTTGACGCCGAAGAGGCCAGAAATTGCGCCACTTCGGCGACCTCTTGCGCGGTGCCGATCCGCTGCAACGGTGTGCCTTTCAGAATGGCGTCGCGGTAGTCCGGGTGATCGCTCAGATGGTCCTTCAGGCTGGCGCTCATCACCGAACCCAGCGCAATGGCGTTTACCCGGATATGATGCTGCGCAAGTGCCACCGCCAGCGTGCGGGTCATCTGTTCGGCGGCGGCGGTTGAAATCGAGTACCCCAGCAGTTCCGCCTGGGTGCGATGCGCCGCGACCGAACTGAAATTCACAATGGTCCCGGCATCACGGCGATGCTTGTCTGCGGCATCGGCACTGGTTTCCGCATCGGCTTCTGCCTGGGTGATCATGCGACGCGCCACCGCCCGGCTGACACGCAGCGCCACGGTAAGGTTCTGCGCCAGCGCATCGTCCACCGTTTCATCGGCCGCGTCCAGCGGGTCGGTCAGCATGAAGGACCGTGCAGCGTTGACCAGGATATCCACGCGATCATATGCGTCAATGGTGGCCGACAGCAGATTTGCCACCGTCAACCGTTCGCGCAGGTCACCGACGAAAAGCTGCACGTTCTCCAGCGCGCACAGGTCATCGCAGTTCGATTTCAGGCGTTTGTCATTCATGTCGGCCAGCATCACATTGGCGCCCTGATCGGCAAAATGCCGCGCAATCGCGTGGCCGATGCCGGAAGCCGCGCCGGTAATGATGGCGGTTTTACCCTCGACGCTGAAACTCATCGTCCCGTGCCCCTGTTTCCAGCACCTTTGTTGCGCGTCACCCGGCCGGGGTGGCCGGCCTTTTCTGCGCCGCGGCGTGGGTGATGGGCCAGCAGCAGCTTGTAGCTGCCGTTGCCGCCTGTTTCCTCGACCGTGCGAAAGCTTGCGGCAAGTGTCGCCTCATAGGGCAAATGCCGGTTAGCCACCAGCCATAGCCGCCCGCCGGGTTTCAGCCCCGCAGCCGCGGCGCGGATGAAAGCCGTGCCCAGATCCGGCCGGTCGGCGCGCCCGGCGTGAAAAGGCGGGTTCATCACGACAAAATCCAGCGCCACGCCGGGCAGGGGTTCCGTGGCATCGCGCCAGTGAAACCGGGCACGGGGGTCGGCAATATTGCTGCGCGCACACTCCAGGGCGCGGGCGTCCGCCTCGACAAGATGCAGCGTGTCGATACCCGGGGCGCGCGCCAGCAGGCTGGCCGACAGATAGCCCCATCCAGCGCCCAGATCGGCCCCGACACCGCCCAGACTCGTTGGCAGAACGGACGCCAGCAGGGCCGAACCCGGATCAACGCCACCGGACGAGAAAACACCTGCCTGTGTCCGGAATGCGCGGCCGGCAGAATCGGTCACCGTGCCGGGCACGGCGCGCCAGGCTGCCAGTGGCGCGGCACCGGGCGAGGGGAACCAGGCAATCTTGCCATGCCCCTTGGCAATAGGGTCGCCAAGAGCGACCAGGGGGCGCAGCGCGCGGAACATGGCGTCGATCCCGTCATCCTTTTGCCCGTCGACAATCACCGGGCCATCGGTCAGCGAGGCCGCCAGGGCGATGGCATCGCGCGCCTCGTCACGGCTGCGGGGCAGGCAAACGAGGGCGGCAGTTGCCTGCCCCGGTGCCGGTGCCTCGGTGGTTGTGGCGATGCCTTGTCGCGCAAAGGCATCGATCACCGTGACATGCGGCGACAGTATCAGCAGCCTTTCTGCCGGCAGCATGTCGAACCGGTCGGTGCCGCCGGGGTGCAGAACAAGGATGCGACCGCCTGCGGGCAAATCAAGCCCGGCATCCTGCGCCAGGGAAAGCCGCGTTTCGCGCGGGGCAGAGGATGATTGCCGGGCGGTCACCAGAATGCAATGGGCGCGTTGGCGCGCCCTATTCCTTTTCCAGCGTGCATTGCAGCGGGTGCTGGTGCCGACGCGAAAAATCCATCACCTGCGCGACCTTTGTCTCGGCTATCTCGAAGGAAAAGACGCCGACCACAGCCAGACCCTTCTTGTGGACGGTCAGCATGATATCAAAGGCCTGCGCATGGCTCATGCCGAAAAAGCGTTCAAGCACGTGCACAACGAATTCCATCGGGGTATAATCATCATTCAGCAGCAGCACCTTGTACATCGGCGGCCGCTGGGTTCGGCTGTGTGTCTTGGTGACAACGCCGGTATCCCCGTCCGGGCCGTTCGGCTTGTCGGTCAACAAGGGGATGAGAGACATGGTTACGGGCCTTGCGCTTTGTGGGCGATAACGGAATCGTCGTTGCCGCAGTATATAGCGTGTGGTGCCGCCGTGAAAACCCTGCCATGCGGTGGTTGGCGGGCAAACCGGGGCAAGCGGATGCGGATTTCTACCATCGGGCTCGATGCCGATGACACGCTGTGGCACAATGGCCGATTTTTCGCGCTGACCCAGGCGCGGTTCATGGACCTGCTCGGCGATCACGTTGACGGCGCGCATCTGGCAGAAAGGCTGCTGGCGGCCGAGCGCCGCAATCTGGGTCATTACGGCTTTGGCGTGAAGGGGTTTGTGCTGTCGATGATCGAAACGGCGCTGGAGGTGACGGATCAGCGTGTGCCCGGCCCGGTCATTGCCGAGATCATGGCCGCCGGGCGCGAAATGCTGGATCATCCTGTCGAACTGCTGCCCGGTGTCCAGGAGACCGTCAGCCAGTTGGCCGGCGCCTATCGGCTGGTGTTGATCACGAAGGGTGATCTGCTGGACCAGGAGCGCAAACTGGCGCAGTCCGGTCTGGGAGACCTTTTCCACGCGGTCGAGATCGTCAGCCACAAGACGCCGTCCGTCTATGCCGGCATTTTTGCGCGTCACGGCGCGGGGGCAGAGACAGCATTGATGGCAGGCAATGCCATGGCCTCTGATGTTGTGGCGCCGATTCTGGCGGGGGCCTGGGGGGTTCATGTGCCCCATGGGCCTGACTGGGCGATCGAACATGCAGAGCCGCCACTGGCCAGCGCCCGTTTCCGGCGCCTTGGTTCTCTGGCTGAACTGCCTGATCTGCTGGGCTGGATCGATGATCGCTGAAAACGCGCATTCAACGGGACATCTGGTGTCCGGCAGATGCGGTTCTACCAATGGTTGATCTACATTAAGCCATGCCCAAAATCCATTGAAAAACGTGTCTTTTCCTGCGATGGTCTAAATGCTATCCTGCATGGTGGCGCGCAGGATCGGTCATTCAAGAATCGACCTGGCAGAGCAGAAAACGAGCCGGCCCTCACGCAGGGGTTGGCCACCCAGAGGCAAAGGACAGGCAAGGTGGCGACGCAGATATGGCGTTCCCCGGGCGACCCCGTGGCGCGGGCTAACGCTTGGTTTTATCTTGTAGCCGTTTTTGTTCTTTTCGTTACCGTGCTGGCGCCGGTGCGCGGCAGTGCGACCCCCTTTGCAGCCGTGGTGATGGATGCGCGCAGCGGCGAGATACTGCACGCAAGAAATCATGACACGCGCCTGCATCCGGCATCGCTGACCAAGATGATGACGCTCTACGTCGTCTTCGAGGCGATCGCGAATGATGAAATCTCTCTGGATACGATGGTGACGGTGTCGCGCCGCGCGGCATCAGAGGTGCCCTCGCGCCTGGGGCTCAGAACGGGGCAGCGCATTGCGCTGCGCTACCTCATTCGTGCAGCGGCGCTGCGCTCGGGCAACGATGCCGCCACGGCCATTGCCGAGGCGGTCAGCGGGTCGGTAGAGGCCTTTGCCGCGCGGATGACGCGCACAGCGGCGGCCATCGGCATGAACAATACCCGCTTTCTGAATGCCCATGGCCTGACCGAGGTCGGCCATTATTCCACGGCGCGGGACATGACCCTGCTGGGACGGCAGCTTTATTTTGATTATCCGCAGTATTACAATCTTTTCTCGCGCCGCAGCGAACATGCAGGCGTGGCCCATGTGCGCAACACCAATTCGCGTTTTCTGGATGGGTATCGCGGGGCCGATGGCATCAAGACCGGGTTCACACGCGCTGCCGGATACAACCTTACGGCCTCTGCCGAACGCAACGGTGTCCGCGTCATCGTGACGGTGTTTGGCGGTCGCTCGGTGATCGACCGGCACCAGCGTGTGGTCGAATTGATGGATATGGGTTTTGCCCGGGCCCCGGCGCGTGTTGCCGTGCGGCGCCCGTCGCGCCCGAACTACGCCCCGGCACAGGTGGCGCAGGCGGGCAGCGGCCGTGCCGCTGGCAGAACCATCCGGTTGCAAACCGCGCCGCAGCGCAGCCTGTTCCCGCAGCCACGCCCCGTGCCGGGCCAAGAGCCCGCGGCACAGGAAATGCTGGTCGCCCTGCAAGAGGAAATCGGTGCCGTGCTGGCCGAGGTTGCGGCCGTGTCGGCGGCCGAATCGGCAAGTGCGTCGCAGGATGATACGCCCGCCGCAGAGGGTCCGGAAACGCAAGGTGCCGTGGCTGCCGCCTTGGGCATTGTGGCACCGGATGTGTCGCCGGTGCCGGTGGCCCGCCCACCGGAGCTGGCGATTGTGATGGACGACCCCGATCCGGACGCAGAGGCAGAGATTGCCTCGCGCGCGGTATCAGGCCCTCTGGCGTCGCTGGACAGCCTGACCGACGTCATGGCTGATGCCGACCCTCATGTGCCAGAGCCTGGGCAGGACAGCGGCGTGGCACTGGATCCCGGCCGATTGCCGGATGCGCCGGAAACCGCGCAGGATGATGCGGTTGCCGCGCTTGCGGCTGCGGCGCCCCTGACCAGCCTGACCGTTACCCCGCCGTCGCCACAGCGCTTTGACCACAGCGCCGAAGAGATCGGCCCGATCACGGTGCGCGACGGTCTGGTCATGATACCGGGATTGCCCGCGATTGCTTTCGATCAGACGGCTATGGCTGCAGCCGTTCATGACGCGGCCGCGGACAGCCCGCCCGCCAGTACCCCTGTGCCAACCCCGCAGCCGGCGATCCTGCATGCCGGTCAGCCGGCCGATTCACCCCGGACGGTGGCCATGACCGCGCCCGAGGCCGCGCAAACGGCAGAGGCAGAGCGGCCTGAAATGGTGGTGTTGCTGACCGCAAGCGACGCTGAAGAACGCGCTGCCTTCAACATCGGGGCGCAACTGCCTGAAATCGTGAGCCGCGCTGCGACCGGTGCCGCCGAAAGTGGTTGGGCGGTCAGGCTGGGCGACTATCCCTCTCGTTTCGATGCTGAACGCGCATTGCTGCGCATGGCGCTGGCCGAAAGCAGTACACTGGGCCGTGGGGGGCGACGCGTCGGTCAGCGCGGCGGGCGGTTCCTGGCCGATATCGACAACCTGACCCAGCAGCAGGCCGAACTGGCTTGTGTACGCCTGTCGGTGCGTGCCCAGCCCTGCGAGGTTCTGCGCCCTTGATGCCTTTCCCTATGAAATAGCAGAAAAGTACTGGTCTTGAGTTCCAAGTCACCGATACAGACAGGGTAAAGGCAGAATTTTTCTTCTATTGGTCATGGCGCTTTGGCGAGCCAGGACACCGCTGTCTGGTTCGGATCTAGCTTGCCTGGCCGGGGCGATCGTTTCCACCGTAAACTTGGTGACCGGCGGTGCGCATCCCGTGTTGCCAGCCTGCGCGGGCTTTCGTAAGGATGGGCCATGAGCATGCATCTGGTCCTCCCCACCCCGCAAACCCCACTTCGCATTGGCACGCGCGGCTCGCCGCTGGCGCTGGCGCAGGCACATGAAACCCGCGAGCGTCTGATGGCGGCCCATGACCTGCCGGCCGATGCCTTCGAGGTGGTGGTGATCAAGACCACAGGCGACCGTGTCCTTGATCGCCCGTTAAAGGAGATCGGTGGCAAGGGCCTTTTCACCCGCGAGATCGAGGACGCCATGCTGGCCGGGCAGATCGATGTCGCCGTGCTTTCCATGAAGGACATGCCGGTGCTTCAGCCGGATGGTCTGATCATCGATTGCTACCTGCCACGCGAAAACCCGTGCGATGCCTTCGTATCGGATAAAGTCGCGGGGATCGATGCGCTGCAGCCGGGGCAGGTTGTCGGTACCTCCAGTCTACGCCGGCGGGCACAGCTGTTGTGGCGGCGACCGGACCTGAAGGTTGTCGAATTTCGCGGCAATGTGCAGACCCGGCTGAAGAAACTGGCCGATGGGGTGGCCGATTGCACCTTTCTGGCAATGGCCGGGCTGAACCGTCTGGGCATGGCCGATGTGTCGCGCGGTCCCATCGCACCAGAGGCGATGCTGCCGGCGGTGGCGCAGGGCTGCATCGGGATCGAACGGCGCGCCGGCGACGACCGTGTGGCCGCCCTGTTGGCGCCGATTCACCACGCCCCTACCGGCATCCGGCTGGCCGCCGAACGGGCGTATCTGGCCACGCTGGACGGTTCTTGCGAGACGCCGATTGCCGGTCTGGCGCTGCAGGACGGGGGGCAGATCTGGATGAGAGGCGAAATCCTGCGCCCTGACGGATCGGATTGCCTTGCCGAGGAAGGCCGCGCCAACGAGGCGGACGCCGCAACCTTGGGCGAGGATATTGCACGGCGCCTGCTGTCGCGCGCGCCTGCGGGCTTTTTCGACTGGCGTACAGGCTGACATTGCAGAAATAGCAGCCACAAGCCCCTGTTCGCCGTTAAGGGCGGTGGACAGGTTGAATTTTTGCCGGTCAGCAAGCTTTGCTTGCCACCAGTTCAAGCACCTGTGCGGCCAGCGACCGCTGTGCCGCCGGTGACAGGCTGTCGGTTTCCAGCACGGCATCAGGCTGCGGCTGGCGCGCACGCATTCTGGCATAGCGCGGATCATAATGCGCAGCCATCAGCGCCGCCGCCAGATCGATATCGGCACCGGCATCCGCCATTGCCTGCCAACGGGCCAGCGTGGTGCGCGCATGAAACGGCGCCAGCGCGGCCAGACGCTGTGCCAACAAGGTCCGGTTGGCCGCGATCGTGGCATAATCCTGCGCGACAAAGCGTGCCCTTTCGGTCAGCGGGGCGCGCAATTCGATACGCGGCGCCGCAATCATCGCCTGCCATAGCATCGGCGGCAGCCGCAGACGCCCGATCAGGTTCGATTCGGCCTCGACCAGCACGGGGTGTGCCGGGTCCAGACGGGCAATGGCAAGGGCCAGCGCGCTTTCGAAACCCTTTTGGGCGGGCTGCGTGGTCCCCGGGGCACGGCCGAAGACCGACCCGCGATGCCCGGCAAGCGCCTCCAGGTCGATCACCTGCCCGCCAAGGGCCTGCACCTGCGCCAGGACCGCCGTCTTGGCCGTGCCGGTGTTGCCATCCAGCACCCACAGCGGCGCCGGGAACGGCTGGTCATACAGCGCCGCCACAACCAGACGCCGCCATGCGCGCCAGCCCCCGTCCAGCACCGCCGCCTGCCAGCCGATCTGCCCCAGAATCAGCGCAAAGGCGCCCGAACGCTGACCACCGCGCCAGCAATAGACCAAGGGGCGGAAACCGGATGGCCGGGTCGCCAGCGCCCCCTGCAGATGCGCAGCGACATTGCGCGCCAGCAGCGCCGCACCCAGCCGGCGCGCCTGAAACCGGCTGGATGCATACAGCGTGCCCACCTGCGCGCGCTCTGCATCGCTCATTACCGGCAGGCTGATCGCCCCCGGCAAGTGATCGTCGGCGAATTCGGCGGGCGACCGGGCATCAATGATGGCGTCAAAGCCCAACCCGTCGATGTCGACCAGCGCAGACAGCGCAACGCGTCGGGTCATGCCGCGCCGCCCTTGCTGTGTGGCGCGGCAACGGGGCGCGGCGGGCATGCCCGGGGCTGCAGCCTCGAAACGCGGTGCGCCGGAATCGTCACCGTCACGGCTGCGACCGTCACTGCATCCGGGGCCGGGTTGGGTGGCCAGGCCATGCCTATGATCCCTGTCCCGCCGAAAGATCGTCCAGCCAGCCGGCAACGACAGGGCCCAGACCGGCCACGATGGCGGCGACACCAGCGGCATTGGGGTGGATGTGGTCATCCTGCATGAGGTCGGAAAAACCTTGCCCCTGTTCATACTTGTCGCTGATGGGTTGCAGAAGGTTGGGAAAGAACGCGGCGCCATGAATTTCTGCCAGTTCAACATACATTGCCTCGAATGCCTCGCGGAATTCGGGGCCATAGTTGCCCGGTGCGGGCAGGCCGACCAGCATGGCGGGGATGCCGGCCTCGTTCAGCCGGGTCAGGATGGCATCAAGATTGGCGCGGCTGGCGGCGGGATCGATGCCGCGCAAAAGATCGTTACCGCCCAGAATGATCATCATCGCATCAGGATTGTCGCCCAGCGTCCAGTCCAGCCGGGACAGGCCGCCCGCCGTGGTGTCGCCACTGACCCCGGCATTGAGCATCTGCACCGCGTGACCTTCCTCGCGCAGCCAGTCTTCCAGTTGCGGGACCAGCCCGTCGCCCTGTGCCAGCCCATAACCCTGGGTCAGCGAATCGCCCAGTGCCGCCACGCGTATTTCCGCCGCGGCCGGCAGAGCCAGGGCCACGGCCAGCATCACCGACAAGGCTTGAATGCCGCGCTGCAGCTTGTCTGACCGCCGTGCCACCCCATATGCAGGCCCAGACACGCAGCGAAGGAAGTAACGCATGACAGAGCCCGTAATCGCGCTGAAAGCTGCCAGTCTCACGCTGATGGGCAATGCGGGCCCGGTGGACATCTTGCATGACATCACACTGGATGTGGCGCGCGGCGAGACGTTGGGGCTGGTGGGGCCTTCGGGATCTGGCAAGTCATCGCTCCTGATGCTGATGGGTGGGCTTGAACGCGCCACGGGCGGTTCTGTCAAGGCGCTGGATCATGACCTGACCCAGCTGGACGAGGACAGCCTTGCGCGGTTTCGCAGGGGGAATATGGGGGTGGTCTTTCAGTCTTTCCACCTTATTCCCACCATGACGGCGCTGGAAAACGTTGCCACCCCCCTGGAGCTTGCCGGGCAGCGTGATGCGTTCGAGCGCGCAGAAGAAGAGTTGCGCAGCGTGGGTCTGGGTGCACGGCTGGATCATTACCCGGCGCAGCTTTCGGGGGGCGAGCAGCAGCGCGTGGCACTGGCGCGTGCAGCGGCGCCGCGCCCGGCGCTGTTCCTGGCGGACGAACCGACGGGTAATCTGGATGGCGAAACCGGCAAGGCCATCATGGACCTGCTTTTCGGCCTGCGAGACCGGCATGGTGCCACGCTGGTGCTGGTGACGCATGCGCCGGAACTGGCCGCGCGCTGTGACCGGGTGGTGCGGCTTCAGGATGGGCGGATTGCGGATGATTCAGCGCGGCTGGAGGCCGCGCAGTGAAAGCGCGCGGTGCGGGCCGCATGACAATGCTGCCGCTTTCGCTGCGGCTGGCCTTGCGTGAATTGCGCGGCGGGCTGGCCGGATTTCGCATCTTTCTGCTGTGCCTGGCACTGGGCGTGGGGGCCATCGCCGCCGTGGGGTCGATCCGCGCGGCCATCGAGGCAGGGTTGGCACGCGAGGGCGCCGTGATCCTGGGGGGCGACGCCGAGTTGCGCCTGACCTATCGCTTTGCCGAACCCGACGAACGGGCGTGGATAGACCAGCGCGCGGCTGCCGTGTCCGAAATCGTCGATTTCCGCTCGATGGCGGTGGCGGGTCAGGGCGCGGAGGCAGAGCGGGCACTGACCCAGGTAAAGGGTGTCGATGGCGCCTGGCCCCTGTTGGGCGCGGCCGAATTCGACCCGCCGATGACCGTGGGGCAGGTGTTGGCGGGGCAGGACGGCCTGCCGGGCGGGGCAATGGACCGCGTGCTGGCAGACCGGCTGGGCATCAGCCCGGGCGCCCTGTTCCGCCTGGGTACGCAGGAATTCATCCTGATGGCCGTGCTGGAGCGTGAACCTGATGCGGTGGGCGCGCAATTCGGATTTGGCCCGCGCACACTGGTGGCAACCGCTGCCCTGGCAAACGCGCAGCTTTTGCAGCCGGGCACGCTGTTTGATGTGGCCTATCGTGTGCGGCAGGCCGAGGGCGACACGCTGGATGCCCTGCGCGCCGATGCCGCGCTGGCGTTCGAAGGGGGTGGCCTGCGCTGGCGTGACAGCCGCCAGGGCGCGCCGGGCGTCGCGCGCTTTGTCGAGCGCATTGGTGCCTTTCTGGTGCTGGTTGGTCTCGCCGGGCTGGCCGTTGGCGGGGTGGGCGTCTCGGCCGCGGTGCGGGCCTATCTGGACGGCAAGACGCCGATCATTGCCACACTGAAAACCCTTGGCGCCGAGGGGCGCGTGATCTTTGCCGTCTATTTCATCCAGATCGGGGCATTGACGCTGCTGGGGGTCGCCGCCGGCCTGCTGCTGGGGGCCATCGTGCCCATGGCGCTGGCCCCGATGCTGGAGGCGCGCCTGCCCGTGCCCATTTCGGTCAGTGTATATCCGCGCCCGTTGATCGAGGCCGCGCTGTACGGTGTCCTGACCGCGCTGGTCTTCACCTTGTGGCCACTGGCGCGGGTGGAAAGGGTGCGGGCGGCAGCGCTGTTTCGCGGGCTGGGGCCCGAGGCACAGGCCTGGCCGCGCGGGGTTCATCTGCTGACGCTGATGCTGGCGCTTGTGGCGCTGGTGGGGGTGGCTGCCTGGTTCGCCGGGGTCTGGCAACTGGCGCTGGCAACGGCCGGTGCCATTGCGGCGGCATTAGGCGTGCTGTTGCTGGCGGCGCTGGCCTTGCGCGCCCTGATGCGCCGGCTGGCGCGGGCCCGCCTCCTGCGGGGGCACACGGCGCTGCGGCTGGCGGTGGGCGCTGTGGGTGGCGCGCGCGAGGGGGCGGTGGCCGTGGTTCTGTCATTGGGGCTGGGGCTGACGGTGCTGGCCGCCGTGGGCCAGGTTGATGCCAATCTGCGCAGCGCCATCGCCAATGACCTGCCGGAAGGTGCGCCGTCGTTCTTTTTCATCGACATCCAGCGCGACCAGCTGGACGGTGTGCTGGCCCGGTTGCAGGATGACCCTGCGGTTGCCGATATCGAGACCGCGCCGCAGCTGCGTGGCGTCATCACGGCGATCAACGGCATCTCGGCGCGGGAATGGGGTGATCACTGGGTGTTGCGGGGGGATCGCGGCCTGACCTATGCCGCCACGCCGCCGCAGGGGACCACGTTGGCACAGGGCATCTGGTGGCCAGAGGATTACGACGGCCCGCCCCTGATCAGCTTTGGTATAAACGAGGCGCGCGATCTGGGCCTTTCGCTGGGCGACAGTGTGACGGTCAATGTCATGGGCCGTGACCTGACAGGCACGATCGCCAATTTCCGCGAACTGGATTTCCGCACCGGGGGCATCGGTTTCGTGATGATCTTCAACCCCGCCGCGCTGCAGGCCGCGCCGCATACGCATATCGTCACGGCCCACGCCGCGCGCGAGGCCGAGGGCGCGATCCTGCGCGATCTGTCGAATGCCTATCCGAATGTCACCGCCATTCCCATCCGCGAGGCGGCGGCGCGGGTGGCAGAGGCGTTGACGGCACTGGCCGCCGCGACATCGGTCGCCGCGTTGGCGGTTCTGGCAACAGGCTTCGTGGTGCTGGTCGGCGCGGCGGCGGCGGGCGAGCGGGCGCGCGTGTTCGAAGCGGCGGTGCTGAAAACCGTCGGGGCCAGCCGGCGCACGATCCTGCTGTCCTTTGCGCTGCGTTCGGCGCTGATGGGGGCGGCGGCGGGGCTGGTGGCCTTGGGCGCGGGGGCGGTGGCGGCATGGGCCGTGCTGGTGCAGGTGATGGACCTGTCCTACACGTTCCAGCCGGTTGCGGCGCTGGCGGTGGTTCTGGGCGGGGTGCTGGCGGTGTTGGTGGCGGGTCTGGCCTTTGCGCTGCGCCCGCTGGCCGCACGGCCTGCGCGCGTGCTGCGCACAAGCGAATAGGCGCCGGGCGCCGCCCGGGCCGGTCAGGCGCCCAGGATCAGCCGTGCCGCAATGGCCCACATGACCAGGGCGATCACCCCTTCCAGCAGGCGCCATGCGACGGGCGTGGCAAAGACAGGCCGCAGCCACGCCGCACCATAGCCCAGCGAAAAGAAGAACAGGAACGACCCGGTCACCGCGCCTGCCGCGAACTGGTGTTCGGCGCCAGGGAACTGGGTGGATATCGCCCCCAGCAGCACCACGGTATCAAGATAGACATGCGGGTTCAGCCAGGTGATCGCCGCGCCGGCCAGCAAGGTGGCGCCCAGCGCCGCAGGGGCGCCCCCCGCGGTGACCGCCAGCGCGCCCTTGCCGTTCAGCGCGGCGCGCAGGCTGCGCGCGCCGTACCAGACCAGAAACGCCGCCCCGCCATAGCGCATCATCGGTTCGATCCAGGGCAAGGCTGCGCTGAGCCGGCCAAAGCCCGCAACCCCCAGCATGATCAGGGCGGCATCCGATGCCGCGCATAGCAAACAGACCCAGAATACATGCTCTCCGCGCAGGCCCTGCCGCAGGACGAAGGCGTTCTGCGCCCCGATGGCAACGATCAGCGTCAGCCCCATTGTCAGCCCCGTAACAAAAACCGCCCCTGCCATGGCCTGCCCCTTGTTGTGTTGACGGCGTGCCCTATCGGGGGGCTTGGCATCAGGCAAATTAAAGTATGTAACCTGGATTAAGTGAAATTGAATTTGTTGCAGGCCAGCAGCTGATGGCCGCAGCGAAAAGGACATGGATGATCGATTACGCAGCCGCACGCGCCGTCGCCATGGTGGTTCAGACCGGCAGTTTCGAGGCGGCGGCAGCGGCGCTGCATGTCACGCCCTCGGCCGTATCGCAGCGGGTGCGCAAGCTGGAAGAGCAGCTTGGCCTGAGTCTGGTCGTGCGGGGCCACCCCTGCACGGCCACCGAAAGGGGTGCATGGCTGTGTCGGCACATGGAGCATGTCGCTTTGCTGGAACAGCAACTGCGCGACCACTTGCCCGCGCTGGCGGCGGCACCGGCAGAGCGCGTAACGCTGCATGTCGCCACCAATGCAGACAGCCTGGGCACCTGGTTCCTGCCCGCGCTGGCCCCGTTCATGGCCGAGACCGATCACCTGATCGACATCGCGCTGGATGACGAGGAACACACCGCCGAGTGGTTGCGCCGCGGGCAGGTGATTGCCGCGGTGACCACGCTGGAAAAGCCGGTGCCGGGATGCCGTGTGACCCGCCTGGGCCGACTGTGCTATTGCGCTACGGCAAGCCCTGCGTTCATGCGCCGCTATTTTCCGGCGGGTGTGTCTTTGCAGGCCCTGGCCCGCGCGCCAGCGCTGACCTTCAATCAAAAAGACAGGTTGCAGCAACTCTGGATGCAGCAGACCTTTGGGCAGGCGGTTGCCTTTCCAAGGCATTGGCTGCCATCGACGCAAGGCTTTGTCGATGCCAGTCTGGCGGGGCTGGGCTGGGGGCTGAACCCGTTGGCGTTGGTTCGGGATCATCTGGATGCCGGCCGGCTGGTGGAACTGGTGCCCGATACCCGGCTGGAGCGGGCGTTGTTCTGGCAGATCAGCCACCTGGTATCGGGCCCACTGGCGCCGCTGACAGCGGCCCTGACGCGCGCCGCCCGTGCCGCCCTGTTATCATGATCTGGCCCCGTGCGGCGCGTTCCGTGCGCCGTCCGGGGCAGGTTCCGGCTGCCGTGCCGAATTGCCTTTCTGCGGCAGGGCGGTAAGCTGCGCGCCGAATGGTCTAACCGGCGATGGAGGCCGCATGAACCCGGCGGAATGGTTGATCCGCACCGCAGCGCTGTCACCCCAGGCGCCGGCGCTGATGCTGGGCACTGCCCTATGGGCCGATTACGCCGCATTTGCCGCGCGCGCCGCCGCCATCGGTGGGGCGCTGGCCGCGCAGGGCATACGGCCCGGGGCGCGGGTGGCGTTGTTCATGTCCAACCGCCCGGCGTATCTGGAATCGCTCTACGGGATCTGGTTCGCCGGTGCCGTGGCGGTGCCGGTGAATGCCAGGCTGCATCCGGCAGAACTGCACTGGATCGTGCAGGATGCCGGCGCCGAGGCGCTGATCGTTTCAGACGATGTCGGCGCCGCGGTGTCGCCACCGGCCTGCACGCGGCTGGTGGTCTCTGCCGACACAGCCGCCTTTGCCGCCATGCGCCGGCATGACCCCTTGCCTGCGCCGGTGCCGATGGCGGCCGGTGGCCTGGCATGGCTGTTCTACACCTCAGGCACCACGGGTCGGCCAAAAGGCGTGTGCATCACGGCGGGCAACATCATGGCAGCGGTGCTGGGATACTTTGCCGATGTCGATGCCGTGCATCCAACCGATGCCGCCCTTTATGCCGCGCCGATGTCGCATGGTGCGGGGCTATACAATTTCATGCATGTCATGCGCGGCGCGCGGCATGTGCTGCCCGAATCCGGCGGGTTTGACGCGGCAGAGATCCTGGCGCTGGCGCCCCGTCTGGGCGACGTACATCTGTTCGCCGCCCCCACGATGGTGCGCCGTCTGGTGGCCGAGGCAGAGGGGCAGGGCAGCCGGGGCAACGGTATCCGCACCGTGGTCTATGGCGGCGGGCCGATGTATCTGGCCGATATCACCCGCGCGGTGCAGGTCATGGGGCCACGCTTCATCCAGATCTACGGGCAGGGCGAAAGCCCGATGACCATTACCGCGCTCTCGCGTGACCTGGTGGCCGACCGGCAGCATCCGGACTGGCAGGCGCGGCTGGCGTCGGTCGGACGGGCCTTTGCGCATACGTCTGTTCGCATTGCCGATGCCGAGGGGCGCAGCCTGCCCGCCGGCGAGATTGGCGAAATTCTTGTGCAGGGCCCGGCGGTCATGCCGGGCTACTGGCAGAACCCGCAAGCCAGTGCCGCGGCGCTAAGGGATGGCTGGTTGTGGACCGGCGATATGGGGGTCATGGATGACGCGGGTTTCGTTACCCTGCGCGACCGCTCGAAAGACGTGATCATTTCCGGCGGCACCAACATCTACCCGCGCGAGGTGGAAGAGGCGTTGCTGACCCATCCGGATGTGGCCGAGGTGGCGGTGGTGGGCCGGCCCCATGCCGAATGGGGCGAGGAGGTAGTGGCCTTTGTGGTGGCAGCGCCGGGATGCGAGGCGGTGCCAGCGCGGCTGGATGCGCATTGCCTGGACCGGATTGCGCGCTTCAAGCGGCCAAAGGCCTATGTCATGCTGCCCGAACTGCCCAAAAACAACTATGGCAAGGTGCTGAAGACCGCGTTGCGCGCGCAGCTTGCAAAGGCCGGATGATGGCCGGGCAGCCGACATCTGCCGTGTTGCTGGTGGGCGCTTCGGGGCGGGTGGGGCGGCTGTTGCTGCCGGCGTGGCGTATCGCGGGGCAGGGTGGCGTGATTGTGCAGCAGCGGGGCGAGGCACCTTTGCCGCGGCAATTTCCCGGCGTGGTCTGGTCGCCGCTGGAACAGCCAGCGTTGTTGCCGGAATTGCTGGCCGACCATCTGCCGGTAAGGGCCATGATCGTGCTGGCGGGCGTGACGCCGTCATCGCCGATGTCAGGCGCGGGCGCAGACCGGATGGCGTTGAACGATGCCCTGGCGCAGGCCTGCCTGCGTGCGGCGCACGAGGCGGGTATCGGGCGGGTTCTGCTGGCCTCTTCCTCGGCGGTGTATGGGGCAGGGCGGGCGCGGCCCTGGCACGAAAGCGACGCTTTGCACCCCCCTTCGCCCTATGGCCGTGCCAAGCTGGTGATGGAAAAGGCAGCCCCGCCCTGGCGCGCCCGCGGGGTGCAGGTTTGTTCGCTACGGATCGGCAATGTCGCCGGTGCCGATGCGCTGCTGTCAAGGGCCAGGCAGGATGAAACGCTGCTGATCGACCGCTTTTCAGACGGTACGGGCCCCGAGCGCTCGTATATCGGGCCGCAAAGCCTGGCGCGGGTGCTGATGGCCTTGACCGACCCCGCCATCGATCTGCCGGCCTGCCTGAACATCGGTGCGCCCACCCCTGTCACGATGGATGCGCTGGCCGATGCCGCAGGGCTGCCCTGGGAATGGCGCCCGGCGCCGCCGCAGGCCGTGGCGCGGCTGACCCTTGACTGCGATGCCCTTGCGGCGCTGGTGCCTTTCGACGATAGCGAAGGCACCGCCACCGGGATCGTGGCGCAGTGGATGACCTGCCGGAGCCAAGCATGACGCCGACCAAACGCCTGTTCGATCTTTTCTGCGCCGCTGTCCTGTCCTTTTTCGTGTTTCCGGCAATGGCCCTGGTGGCGCTGGCAATCCTGCTGATCGATGGCCGCCCGGTCATTTACGCGTCTGAACGCATGACCACGCCGACGCGCGCCTTTCGTTTCTACAAGTTCCGCACCATGCGCGACGACCCCGGCGACCGCGGGGTGACCGGGGGCGACAAGGGCAACCGCATCACCCCGCTGGGCAGGTTCCTGCGCCGCACCCGGCTGGATGAGTTGCCACAACTGATCAATCTGTGGCGGGGCGATATTTCGGTCGTGGGGCCACGCCCGCCGCTGCGTGATTATGTCGAACGCTTTCCCGCCGTGTATGAGCGCGTGCTGCAATCGCGGCCGGGCATTACCGGACTGGCGACCGTTCATTTCAACCGGCACGAACGCATGCTTCTGGCGCGCAGCCGGTCGCAGGCAGAAACCGATGCCATCTATTGCCGTGCCTGCATCCCGCGCAAGGCGCGGCTTGACCTGATTTACCAGGCGCATCGCAGCCTGTGTTTTGATCTGGAAATCATCCTGAAGACCTTTGTGCCCGCATTGCGCTAGCGGCGCCGATCGCCCCGGATTTGTTGCGTTTGCATCGATGTTGACAGGGTCGTGCAAGACTCTAAGGTGGGGGCAGCCCGGGGCTTTTCATCGGGGTTGTTTCAGGGAGGACGCCATGATCAGAAGAATGTTCTTGAAAACCGCATCTATTGCCGCACTTGCAGCCGTCGGGGCATCATGGGCCGGACTGGCCAGTGCGCAAGAGGTCACGTTGCGCTTTCACCATTTCCTGTCGCCGGCGGCGCCGGTGCCTTCGCAGGTATTTGCCCCCTGGGCAGAGCGGTTGGCCGAGGCGTCGGATGGGCGGCTGGTGGTCGAGCTTTACCCGTCCATGCAACTGGGCGGTTCCCCTGGCGGGCTCTATGATCAGGCGCGCGAAGGTGTGGTCGACATCTCCTGGATGACGCTGGGCTGGGCGCCCGGCCGGTTTCCAATGGTCGAGGTCTTTGACCTGCCCTTCATCGGGGCCAGCGCACAGGTCACCTCGCGCGCGGCCTGGCGTTTCTACGAGGACCATCTGACCGAGGAACTGGGCGATGTGCATGTGCTGGCCGTGCATGTGCACGGGCCGGGCGTGATCCACATGAACGCGCCGGTGATCGAGGCGCCGGGCGATTTGCGCGGCCGCAGCCTGCGCGGACCCAGCCGGTTGGTCAACCGGCTGATCGAGCAGTTGGGCGCCACGGCCGTCGGCATGCCGGCCCCGCAGATGCCCGAGGCGCTGTCACGCAATGTGATCGACGGCACGGTCATCCCGTGGGAGGTGACAAGCGCGTTTCGTGTGCAGGAACTGGTGGATACGCATACCGAATTCAGCGGTGGCCGGGCGCTTTACACCACGCCGTTCATCGTGGCGATGAACCGCGAATCCTATGACGAACTGCCCGATGACCTGCGCGCCATTCTGGACGAACACTCGGGCCTGATGCTGGCGGACTGGATCGGCTCGGCAATGGATGCGTTCGATGCACCCGCGCGCGAAATCGCGGTCGAACGGGGCAACACGATCATCACCATCGAGGGCGAGGCCCTGGCCGCCTGGCAGGAAGCGGGCGAGCGGGTGCGCGCCGGCTGGGTGGAAGAAATGCAGGCTGCGGGCATGGACGGCGCCGCGCTGATCGCCGAGGTCGAAAGGCTGGTTGCCGAAGAGCTGGAGGCGAACTAGTCACACCATGGTGCCCGGCCATTCCATGAAAGGCCGGGCATTTTTGCATGGCTCTGCATGACCTCGCCTGTACAGCCTCATCAGCGTCCGTCACTGTCGGAAAGCGCCACAGCCATGTCACATTTTTTTGGCGATCGCATTCGATCTTGACATATGACGTTTCATCAATAGCGTGCGCGACGCCATGGTGGCGGGCCTGTGACGGGCCTGCACAGGGCACGGCCGGGGGGCTTTCGGGGGATAATGCGCACTGGGTGGATGCAGGATTTCGCGGCGCGGCGCCCTGTGGTGCCCGCTCTTTTCTTGGCCGCGGGCGGGGCGGGTGCTATGGGTGGCCTCAGTGGCGGGCCCGGGCGCCCGGTGCGGCGCATCAGAACGAAGACGCGTGAAAAGGTCAGCACCGGCATCAACCGGGGCGGCAATTGAACAGGGAGTCGCAGACATGAACGATTCGCCCTTTCGCGGTGGCGGTGGAGGCAGCGACGGTGGGAACGGGCGCACGGATGCGCCCGGGATCCTGCCCGAGGCAGAGGCGTTCATCGGCAAATGGATAGGCCATTTCACCAATCTGATGGCCATCATCGGGGGGCTGGTGCTGACCGCCGTCATGCTGCTGGCGGTGGCATCGATCATCGGCCGGGCGCTGTCGCGCCTGCAATGGCCCATGTTCAGCGGGCTGGGGCCGATTCCGGGTGATTTCGAGCTGGTGGCGATGGGCACGGGTATGTCGATTTTCCTGTTCCTGTCCTGGGCACAGTTCAACCGTGGCCATGTCACCGTGGATATCTTTGTCTCTAAACTGGGGCCGCGCGGGCTGGCCTGGCTGTCGACCGTGACAAACCTGATCATGACCGTGATGGTGGTGATCCTGGCGCAGCGTATCGGCGAGGGGATGGCCAGCAAGCAACGCTTTGGCGAGATCACGCAGATTCTGGAGATCCCTGTCTGGTATGGCTATCTGGGCGGCATGTTTGGCCTGTGGGCCTTTGCGCTGGTCTGCGCCTATACCGTGTGGCGCAGCCTGAACGAGGCCTTGGGGGCAGGCGAACCTGCAGGGGGCGGCGCATGAGCGCGGGCATGTTCGCCGCGCTGCTGGCGGGGCTGATTGTCGTTCTGTTCCTGCTGCTGCTGCTGGTGCAGCGCATGGCGCTGCCACGGGCGGCAGCGGCAGCGCTGTTGGTGGTGCTGGTGCCGGCGGGCCTGTGGTGGGTGCTTGACAACTACCTGGGCCTGGTCGTCGATGCCTCGCGCAATCTGTTCGTGGGTTTCAGCGGGCTGGAAATCGCGGGTATCTTCTTTGCGCTGCTGTTGATCCTGATCTTCCTGCGCGTGCCCATCGGGCTGGCGATGCTGGTGGCGGGGGTGCTGGGCCTGTACATGGTGCGCGGGCGCTGGGGCCCGGTGATGAGCCAGCTGCGCACCGTTACGGTAGAGACGTTTTCCAGCTACTCGCTGTCGGTGGTGCCGCTGTTTCTGCTGATGGGCGCCTTTGCCATGAAAGGCGGGCTGAGCGAGGCACTGTTTCGCACCGCCGGCGCCTGGCTGGGCCATTTGCGCGGCGGTGTGGCCATGGCGGGTGGCGGCGCCTCGGCCGGGTGCGGGGCGATCTGCGGCGCGTCGCTGGCGACGGCCGCCACGATGGGCCGTGTGGCCCTGCCCGAAATGCGCAAGGCCGGCTATTCGGGCGGGCTGGCCACGGGCTCGCTGGCGGCGGGCGGCACGCTGGGCATCCTGATTCCGCCGTCGATCGTGCTGGTGATCTACGCGATCCTGGCCGAACAGAACATCGCCAAGCTGTTCGTGGCTGCCATGATCCCCGGCCTGC
Organism: Pararhodobacter sp.; assembly: GCA_020832805.1. Lineage (GTDB taxonomy): Bacteria > Pseudomonadota > Alphaproteobacteria > Rhodobacterales > Rhodobacteraceae > Pararhodobacter. Next base: position 826 of record JAFIED010000291.1, on the reverse strand, counting down.
TGGCGGCGCTGGGCTACATGTTGACGATTGCCGTGATGGTACGCATCAACCCCAGGGATGGGGTGCACAGCCCGCGCCTGCCGATCCTGGAGCGGATCAAGGCCCTGGGCGAGATTCTGCCGGTTGTGCTGATCTTCGTGCTGATGATCGGCGGCATGAATACCGGCATCTTTACCCCGACCGAGGGGGCGGCGGTGGGTGCGGCCGGCACTGGGCTGGTTGCCGCGGTGCGTGGCCGGCTGGGCTGGTCGGCGCTGATCGACTGTTTCCGGTCCACCGCAGTGGCCACGGGCATGATCTTCTTCATCGTGCTGGGCGCAACGGTATTCAACGCCTTCCTTGGGTTCACGCGCCTGCCGTATTTTGCGGCCGAATGGGTGGAAGGGCTCAGCACCTCGCCCTGGATGGTCCTTGTGATCATCCTGTTCATCTATCTGATCTTCGGCTGCGTGATGGATTCGCTGTCGATGATTCTGCTGACCATTCCCATCTTCTTTCCCATTGTCATGCGGCTTGATTTCGGCCTGACGCCTGAAGAAACCGCGCTGTGGTTCGGTGTGCTGGTGCTGATTGTGGTCGAGGTGGGGTTGATAACGCCGCCCGTGGGGATGAATCTGTTCATCATCAACTCGATGGCGCGCGGGGTGACGATGCTGGAAACCTATCGCGGGGTGCTGCCCTTTGTGGTGTCCGACATCATCCGCACCGCCATCCTGGTGGCCGCGCCGCCGATCACGCTGGGGCTGGTCTGGCTGTTGTTCTAGGCCTGCAGGGGACAGGCGGCAGGCTACAGGCGGCAAGGTGCGGGAGGGCTCCCGCGCCTTGC
>JAFIED010000285.1 GCA_020832805.1 Pararhodobacter sp. | reverse complement strand
CCTTCTTCCGCCCGGACCCGGCGCGCCCGCCGTTGGGCCACGCCGGGCAGGGGTGCGTGTGGGTTTCCGGCAGCGCCAATGGCGGCATGGGAACCGGCGCTGTGCTGGCCGATGCCCATGCGGCCGGCCAGCGCGCCGCCGGGGCGCCAGTCAGCCCTGCCCCGCAGGCCAGCGCCGAAACGGAAGAACCCCTTGCCCCGGTCTGGATGATGCCTGCCCGCGCCGGCTACAAGCTGCGCATGAAGATGTGGCTGGACCCGCAAAACGACGTCAAGGTATCCGACGTGCAACTGGCCGCACAGGAAGGCTATGAATCGGTCGAACACACCAAGCGCTATACAACGCTGGGCATGGCGACAGACCAGGGTAAGCTTAGCAATATCAACGGCCTGGCGGTTCTGGCCGATGCGCTGGGCCGGCCTATACCGCAGGTTGGCACCACCACCTTTCGCCCGCCCTATACCCCCCTGACCATCGGCACCATCGCGGGCGAGGCGCGCGGGCCGATCTTTCAGCCCCTGCGCCGCACGCCGATGCATGACTGGCACGCTGCACAGGGCGCCGACTGGGAACCGGTGGGGCAGTGGCGCCGCCCTTACTGCTACCGTCGTGAAGGGGAAAGCCGCCATGACGCGGTAAAACGCGAGGTCGTGCAGACGCGCGAAAGCCTTGGTCTGCTGGACGCCTCGACATTGGGCAAGATCCTGGTCAAGGGCTCCGATGCCGCGCGCTTCATGGACATGCTCTACACCAACATGATGAGCAGCCTGAAGCCCGGCAAATGCCGCTATGGGCTGATGTGCAATGAAAACGGCTTTCTGATGGATGACGGCGTAGTGGCGCGGCTGTCCGACGACGCCTTTCTGTGCCACACCACCAGCGGCGGTGCCGACCATGTGCATGGCTGGATGGAAGACTGGCTGCAATGCGAATGGTGGGACTGGAAGGTTCACACCATCAACCTGACCGAACAGTTTGCCCAGATCGCCGTGGTTGGCCCCAACGCGCGGCGGGTCTTGGAAAAGCTGGGCTCTGACATTGACCTGTCGCGCGAGTCGCTGCCCTTCATGGACTGGCGAGAGGGGCAGATTGCCGGCATCCCGGCGCGGGTGTTCCGCATCTCTTTCTCGGGCGAGCTGTCCTATGAGGTGGCAGTGCCGGCGGGGCAGGGTCTGGCGCTGTGGGAAAAGCTGGTCGCGGCCGGCGCCGAATTCGGCGTCATGCCCTATGGCACCGAGGCGCTGCACATCATGCGTGCCGAAAAGGGCTTCATCATGATCGGCGACGAGACCGATGGCACGGTCATCCCGCAGGACCTGGGCCTTGGCTGGGCGATTTCAAAGAAAAAGGCGGATTTCCTGGGCAAACGCGGCATGGAGCGCGAGGCGATGGTGGCGCCGGACCGCTGGAAGCTGGTGGGGCTGGAAACGCTGGACGGGTCTGCCCTGCCGCATGCCGCGCTGGCGCCCGCCGAAGGGGTAAACGCCAACGGCCAGCGCAACACCCAGGGGCGGGTGACCTCGACCTATCATTCACCGACGCTGGGCCGGGGCATAGCGCTGGGGCTGGTCGCACAGGGGCCAGACCGGATGGGTCAGGTGATCGAGTTCAGGGGCGATGGCGGGCAAATGATACCGGCGCGGATCGTCGACGCCTGTTTCCATGACAAGGCCGGGGAGAAACAGAATGTCTGAGACCGTCAGCGCGCTGCCGGGCGCCCGCTTTCACGGCATGGTCGATCTGGCCGATGCGGGGCCGCAAGGCATGATCGCCCTGCGGGGGGATCTGGCCTTGCCGGAACTGGCTGCGGCGGTGAAAAAGATCACAGGGGCAGCCCTGCCCACCGTGCGAGAGGTTTCAACCGGGGCAAAGGGCGCGGTGGCCTGGATGTCGCCCGATGAATTGCTGCTTTTCGTGGATCACGCAGGCGTTGGCAGGGCCGTCTCCGCGTTGGAGAGCCTGACCGCCGATGCCTTTGTCACGGTTGCCGATGTTTCCGACGCACGCGCTCTTTTCACCGTGAAAGGGGTGCAGGCGCGTGACGTGCTGGCCAAGGCCTGCCCGGTCGATCTTGCCGATTTTCCGGTGGGCACCATCCGTCGCACGCGCGCCGCGCAGGTGGCCGCGGCTGTCTGGCGGCAGGATGACACCACTTTCGCGGTGATCTGTTTTCGTTCGGTTGCCGGGTACATGTGGAATGTGCTGACCACCCTGTCCCGCCCCGGGGGCGAGGTCGGCTATCACCGCTAAGCGCTGCGGCGGCGGCTATACGCGCCGCCTGCATGGCGGCGCGCGGCGCTTAACCCGCTTGTGCCAGCCCGTCTGCCGTGGGTGTGATCAGCCCGTCGATGGACAGAAAACCGTCGATCCCGTCGCAGGCCGGCAAGGCAAAGGTCACGCGGCGCCCGGCGCCCGCTTCGCCACCATGTGACAGCAGGGTCTGCGCGCTGATCTCGGTGCCGCAGCTTTGCGCATTGACCACCGCTTCGGCGCCGATTTCCACGCGCCCGCTGCCTGCCCGCATCCCAGAGGGAAAGGTGTAGACCTGCGCCTGTGCCGGGTTTTCCATGCCGGCGTCGCCCAGTATTTTCAGAAATCCATAGGGCGCCTGGCCGAGGGCGCCGGTAAAGCCGGCGTGGATATGACCCTCGGTGCCGAAGGGGGCGCCATCGGCATGGGCGTGCAGCGACAGGATGGCGTCGCCTGTCCAGCCCAGTACCAGCCGGTCGTGGTCGGCCATGTCAGGAACCGCAACCGCGTCTTCGGCCGTGCTGCCATCGGGCAGGGGGAGGGTAACCCGGGCATCGACGCGCAAGGCCGGGATCATCAACTGGATCTGCCCATCATCGCCCACGGGTACGCTGAAATGCAGCCCGGCATGGTCGAAATCGGCGCGGGCGCCGGCATGACATGGCGCATAGACGCTGGTATCCAGCATGGCTGCATCAGCCGGGGTAACAACCAGCCAGACAGCGCAGGGGTCAGGCTCCGCCAGTAACGGAACGTCTGCCGTTACGGCCGTGTCCGTATCGGTGGGCGCCGTCACCGGGTCTGAAGTCTCGCGCGCAGCATCCCCTGTACCGGGCGGGGTCCGGGGAAGCCGTGACCCGCTGGTGTCAAACGCGGGCAGAGGGGCAAGGGAATCCTGCGACGCGAATTCAGGGCTGGCCGGACCAGGTGCCGTTTCAGGCAAGGTCGCCTCATGCGGGATGGTTGCCGTGGCCGGTGCCTCTGTCAGGGGCGCGACGGGGCCGAAGGCCCCCGTTCCCAAGGATGCCGCGCCAATGGCGCCAGTGCGCGACGGGGCTGCCAGAGCAGGCATTGCCGGTTCCGGGGGTGTGGTCGCAGCCGGCAAGGCGGCATCGGTCACGGGCGAGGCCAGCGATGCTGTTGCCATGCCTGATTCGGTGGCGGCGCGGGCAGGTTCCTGGCCCTGGGTTGCCTGCTGAAAAAGACTGCCGGCAGCCAGGGCGACACCAAGCGTGCCGATCACGGCGGCGAAACTGCGCACAAGATTCATTGCGTCCTCCGGTTCATCGGGGTTGCAATGGGTTTCGCTGCCAAAACGGGCCGTTTCGTGGCATGGGCATGACCATCACCTGACGATCAGCGCCCGTTTGCCGCGCGCCCCGCGCCACTAGTCACGAAAACTGCGGCTTTCCTTGATCTGGTCCCAGGC
>JAFIED010000282.1 GCA_020832805.1 Pararhodobacter sp. | reverse complement strand
GATCCGGCGCTTGATTTCCTCGTTGGTCATGCTCATGGGGTCTTCCTTTTTCTGTCTTCGTTGGGCCATGTCCCCCATGTGGGGATACGGCCGGAAAAGCTCGTTGCCGGCCCGGTGGCCTGTTGCCAGGGACCAGGCGCGCTGGCGTGAGCGTGAAGGGGGCGCGCCATGCACGTCATCCCCAAGGGGGCTTTGCCCCGTTGGGGGCAGCCTTCCTTACTGGTCGCCGCATGCGCATCCGGCGCGCAGCGACCGTGGCAAGGGGAATATCGTGCCTTTGTACCGGGAATCAACCCCGCCGGACCCTGATGCAAGGAGGCCGCGGGTGCAGCGGCAGCCGCCGGGCACCTGCGCCGGTTTGTCTTTGCTGAATGGCCTGCCCCCGCGCGCAGCCGTCGCCCTCTTTCGTTTTGGTCGCCCGCAGGCTAGGTTCCCGCGCGATTGCATGACGCCAAAAGCGACAGGAGACCGCCATGACCAGCCTGCCCGCCGCCACCGACATCCTGACCGCCTGCGGGCTGGATGCTGCCACGCTTCGCGCGGGCGACCTGCCTGTGTACAGCCCTATCGACGGGACCGAGATCGCACGGGTAAAGACCACACCGCTGGCTGACATACCCGCCATGCGTGCGCGTGCGCAGGCCGCCTTTCAGGCGTGGCGGCAGGTGCCTGCGCCGCGCCGGGGCGAGTTGGTGCGGCTTCTGGGCGAGGAACTGCGCGCAGCAAAGGATACGCTGGGCGCGCTGGTCACGCTGGAGGCGGGCAAGATCACCTCCGAGGGTCTGGGCGAAGTGCAGGAGATGATCGACATCTGCGATTTCGCCGTGGGCCTGTCGCGCCAGCTTTACGGCCTGACCATTGCCAGCGAACGCCCGGGTCATGTGATGCGCGAAACCTGGCATCCGGTCGGCCCCTGTGCCGTCATCACCGCCTTCAACTTTCCCGTGGCTGTTTGGTCCTGGAACACGGCGCTGGCGCTGGTCTGCGGCGATCCGGTGATCTGGAAACCCTCGGACAAGACGCCGCTGACGGCGCTGGCCTGTCAGGTGATCTTCCGGCGTGCGCTGGCCCGCTTTGGCGACGACGCGCCAGAGGGGTTGCTGCAACTGGTCATCGGCGGCGCCGAACAGGGCGAGGCGTTGGTAAGCGCGCCCGATATTCCGCTGGTTTCGGCCACGGGCAGCACGCGCATGGGCCGCATCGTGGGGCCAGAGGTGGCCCGGCGATTCGGCCGCTCGATTCTGGAACTGGGCGGCAATAATGCGATGATCGTGGCCCCTTCGGCCGATATCGAGATGGCGGTGCGCGCGATCGTGTTCTCGGCCGTGGGCACCTGCGGTCAGCGGTGCACCTCGTTGCGCCGTCTGATCGTGCACGAGGATATCGCCGATGATCTGGTCGCGCGCCTGAAGGCGGCCTATGCCACGCTGCCGGTGGGCGATCCGCGCGCGCCCGGCACGCTGGTCGGCCCCCTGATCGACATTGCGGCGCGCGCGCGCATGGCCGCCGCGCTGGAAAAGGCCCGTGAACAGGGCGGCACGGTACACGGCGGCGCGCCGGTCGATGCGGTGGCCGGTGGGGCCTATGTGACGCCGGCGCTGGTGGAAATGCCGGGCCAGACCGATGTGGTGCGCGACGAGACCTTTGCGCCGATCCTGTATGTCATGCGCTACCGCGAACTGGATGAGGCGCTGGCATTGCAGAACGGGGTGCCGCAGGGCCTGTCGTCGTGCATCTTTACCCTGAACCTGCGCGAGGCCGAGCGGTTCCTGCAGGTTTCCGACTGCGGGATCGCCAATGTCAATATCGGCCCCTCTGGCGCCGAAATCGGCGGGGCGTTCGGCGGCGAAAAGGAAACCGGCGGCGGGCGGGAAAGCGGGTCTGACGCGTGGAAGGGTTATATGCGGCGTGCCACCAACACGGTGAATTACTCCGATGCACTGCCGCTGGCGCAGGGTGTGAAGTTCGACATCTGAAAACACATAGCCGGGCAGGGGGCAGGCCAGACAAGGTGCCGCCTGCCCCTGCCGCCTGCCCCTGCCGCCTGCGGGGCTGCGCATCTCGCCGGCGCCCAAGCAAGCGGCAAGGGCTGGTCGCGGGCTGTGCGCCCTGCGCAAGCCGCAGGCACAACCGGCATGGCAGCCGGGGCGGATGAGTGATAACAAACTGTTTTCATTGATTTTAAATTTCGGTTTAGCAAACTCGTATCCTCAGGTAATGGCAAGAGGCTACGCAGATGGCACAAACCGAAACGACCCTGATGCTCAAGGGCTATGGGCTGACGACGGCGGAACTGTTCTACCGCATGCCGGACTACCGCAATGTGCTGAACAGTTTTATCTGGCAGGAATACGATCTGGCGCCGGATTACCCGCGCCTGTTCGATTTCATCGAGTTCTGGCAACGCGAGATCGAGGGGCCGTTGCATTCTGTCCGTTTCACCCACCGCAAACTGATCGCGCCCGGGGAATGGCGGCATGTGGTGAAAGAGTGGACAGTGCACTGACAGTGCAGAAAACGGCCTGAAGCGCAGGCCTGGGCCCGCAAGGGCGCCGATCACATGCCCTTGGGGTGTATCGGGGCCATGAAACGGGCTGCAAGGCAGCGACAGGCACATGGTCCGGCATCTGGCTGACAGCGCGCCGGCGGCCTGTTTCCGTGGGGCCTTCCTTACTCGCGGTAGTCGGGCGCCTCGGTATCCAGAATTGCGCGCACTTCGGCCAGATGGTCGATGCCCAGTTGCGGGTATTCGGCCCATTGCCGGGCCGTGGTCTCGGCCACGTGATCGGGCGCAATGCGCAAGGGGCGGCCCGTGGCATAGGCCAGCATGACCGTCTGGCAGGCGCGTTCGAAATAATACATCTCGTCCAGCGCCTGGGCCACATCGGGGGCTGCTACCAACACGCCGTGATTGCCCATCAGCAAGACCTTGCCCCCTTCCAGCAGGCCGGCCAGCCGGTCGCCTTCGGCATCCGACAAGCCCATGCCCTCGAAGCCCTCGTCGATCACCAGACGGTTCCAGAAGCGCATGGTGTTCTGGTCGATGGGCGGCATGCGGCTGTCGGCCAGCGCTGACAGGGCGGTGGCATGGGGCGGATGCAGATGCAGGATGCAGCGGGCATCCGGGTGCAGGGCATGGATGCGGCCATGGATATGCCACGCCGTGGGATCGGGGGCATCGGGGCGGGCCAGGGTGTCGGCGTCGCCCGCATCGCAGATGATCAGATCGGATGCCCGCATGCGCGAGAAATGCCGCCCGCGCGGGTTCATCAGAAAGCGCCGCCCGTCGCCGCTGATGGCCAGGCTGAAATGGTTGGCGACGCTTTCATGCATGTTCAGCCGGGCAAACCAGCGAAAGATGGCGGCAAGATCGCGGCGGGCTTCGATCAGGGCATCGCCGGTCAGATCGGTGGCCGGGGCGTGGTCCTTCATGGCGGGTTCCTCTGCGGGTGGTGTCAGGAGCAGCACGGCCGCGCCTGCGCCGGCAAGGATGTCATGCCGGCGCGCGGACGGGCGTGTCAGTCTTGTTCGCGGATCGCCTGATAGCACAGCTTGTGGAAGTGATGCACCAGATGCTCGCTTTCATGCGGGCGGTCGGGGTCGATCAGGTAACGCCCGGAACCAAAGCCCATCGAGTGCAGGCCCTTCTGGTTCATCTCGTTCAACTCGATATCTTCGGGGCCCAGCTGGGTGTTCATCCAGTTGATGGCGGCCTTGGTGACCGGCGGCACAGGGCGCCCCTTTGGCGCGTAATAGCCAAAGCGCAGCAGCGATTTCTCTGGCCCCAGCGGGATCATGATGAAGGTGCCGATCATGTCGGTATAGGGAAAGCTGTACAGCGTGGTATTGGGAAAGATGCCCAGGTTGAAGAACCAGTCGGTCTGCCAGGTCGAGCCTTCAAGCGGCACGCCATACGCTTCGGTCACGCCCGAAACGGGGGGGCCGATATAGGTCCACCACTGGTCATGCGGGGTCAGGCGATAGCCCTGAAAATCGATCAGCGCGGCCAGATCCTTGTGCACCGGGCCTGACAGGTCGAAGTGATAGCCCTCGATCGCGTTTTCGTGGATCACCTTCCAGTTGGCGTGCACGATCACATCGGTTTCTTCCACCAGTTCGACATCGTCCATATCGGGCAGAAAACGGCGCATCTCGGCCTCGGCGCCGCCGGCCAGTTCTGCCAGGGGGGGGGCATCCGGGTTCAGCGTCACGAATACCCAGCCCGCCAGGATTTCCAGCCGCACCGGGCGCAGGCCCCATTCGTTGCGGTCGAAATCCGGCAATGCCTCGGTCCGGGGGGCGGCGCGCAGCGAGCCGTCCTGATTGTAACACCACGAATGATACTGGCAGCGCAGCACCGCGCCGATCTTGCCGCGCCGGTCGTTCAGCAGCCGGTTACCCCGGTGGCGGCAGGCATTGTGCATGGCGTGAATCCGGCCATCCTGCGCCGCCATCACGATCACCGATTGCTCGAATATGTCCTGCACAACATACTTGCCGGGCGCGTCAAAGTCGTTGACATGGCCGACCAGATGCCACGAGCGCAGGAAAATCCGCTCACGCTCTTCCGCCAGGATGGCAGGGTCATAGAAAAAGGGGGCGGGCATCGTCTCGCCCGTCAGGGGGTTCGAATGATCCCATGTCAGGGGGTGTTCGGTCATGGCGGCCTCGAGTTTGATCAGGTTGCTGCAGACAGGCTAAACCGTGCCGATTGGCGGGTATTGATTGAACATGACACGGCCTGTCAGGAATGCACCTTATCAAACCTCTGAAATTCGTATTTTATGTTGCACGGTCTTGATGGTTGTCAAATTGGCTTGATAATTACTGACGCAACTGACCTTTAGCGACATGAAAGCGACGCCTTCGATCATGAATGAAACCGAGACCGCCAAGCCGCATGCCTTTGCGCTGGTTCTGTGCCCGGGCTTTTCGCAGCTTGCCCTGCCGCTGATGACCGAGCCGCTGTTTGTGGCAAACTGGCTGACGGGGCGGCGGCTGTTCACCTGGCGCACCCTGTCCACCGACGGGCTGGCCGTGCCCAGCAGTGCCGGGCCCGCCGTGCCGGTCGATGCGCCGCTTGGACCCGATGACGAGGCGGACACCGTTCTGGTGGCGGCCAGTTTCGACACCAGACGGTCAGAGGCGGATGCCCGTTTGCTGGCCTGGCTGCGCCGCATGAGTCGCAGCGCGGCCCTGCTGGGCGGGATAGAGACCGGCAGTGAGTTGCTGGCCGCTGCCGGGCTGTTGCAGGGCCGGCGGGTGGCGGTGCACTGGTATAACATCGAGGGGTTCCGCGAGCGTTTTCCCGCAACGATGCCCGAAAACCGCCGCCTGCTTGTTGACGGGCGCCATGCCAGTTGTGCCGGGGCCCTGGCCACAATGGATCTGATGCTGGCGCTGATCCAGCGCCACGCCGGGTCTGAAACCGCCGCAGAGGTGGCGCGTCACCTGCTGGCACCTGACGATTTGTCCGACATGCCGGCCCCCGCCCCCCCCGTGACAACCTCGTCAGACCCGCTGGTTGCCCGGGCGCTGGACATGATTGGCGACAGGCTGGGCGAAGGGCGCGACTGTGCCGGTCTGGCCCGTGCGCTGGGGCTGTCCCTGCGCCAGTTGCAGCGGCGTTTTCAAGCCGCACAGGGCCAGAGCCTGGATGCGGCCTGGCGCGAAGCGCAGTTTGCGCGGGCGCATCAACTGGTCCAGCAGACCGGGTTGAGTCTGACGGAGATCAGCGTCACGGTGGGTTTCGGCTCGCTGGAGGCCTTTTCGCGTGCCTATCGTGACCGTTTCGGCATTCCCCCCAGCCGTGACCGCCTGCAATCGACCCGGGCCAGCGTCTTTGGTCCGCCCGGTGTTCGGGGCAAGGATCGTGCGACAGCCGTTCGCGCGCCCGGCAACAGGACCGAAAGGCGATGATGCACCGGGGCGCCCCGGTGCTGGCACACCTGTTCAGTGCTGGCGGCGCGGCGGCATGTCGGTCATCCCGGGCTGTGGCGGGGTTTCCCCTGCGGGCGCCGGCTGCGCTTTCCCCGTACCGGCAATCGCGCGCACCATTACCTCCTCAAGCTGTTGACGCCGCACCGGCTTGGGCAATGTGTCGATGAAGCCGCTTTCCAGATACCGTGCCACCTGATCGGTCATGACATTGGCGGTTGCGGCCACGGCAACCGGCACCGGGCGCCCGGTTTGTGCCGCCTCTTTCTGCATGCGCTGCAGGGCCTCGACGCCATCCATGACCGGCATCGAAATATCCAGCAAGATCAGATCGAAAGCCTTTTCCTGCCACAGTTCACAGGCCTGCGCGCCGTTTTCGGCGAATGTGGCAACGACGCCCAGTTTGCGCAGCATCGCCGCCAGTATCCGGCGATTGGTTGCATTGTCGTCGGCCACCAGCACATGACGCCCGTGCAAGACATGGGCCGCGGCATCGGTCGGTTCGGAACCTGACGGCAGGGATGCACAGGCGGCCCCGGATGGCGCGGCGACGGGCACCTTGATGCGCAGCTTTACGCGGGTGCCCTGCCGGGGGGCGCTGTCGACCGATATGTCGCCATCCATCATGTCAACGAGGTTTCGCACGATCGTCATGCCCAGCCCGCTGCCGCCAAAGCGTCTTGCGGTGCCTGCCTCTGCCTGCTCGAACATGTCGTAGATGCGCGCGACCTGATCTTGCGACATGCCAATGCCCGTATCGACAAGCCTGAACGTCAACATCTCCGGGTCGTCGGCGGTCACACGCAGCATGACGGATCCCTGTTCGGTGAACTTGACCGCATTGCTTAGCAGATTGTGCAATATCTGCATGACCCGCGTTTCATCGCCAAGCCGGTGCATCAGCGCCTCTGGCGCAAACTCGACGGTCAGGTCGATCCCCTTTGCCTGTGCACTTGCCCCATGAAGCGAGGCCAGCCGCCGGATCAGCGCTTGCAGATCGAAATGTCGCACCTCAAGGTCAAGCTTGCCTGCCTCCACCCGTGCCAGATCTAGAATATCGTTCAGCAATCCAAGCAAGCTCCAGCCTGACTCGCGGATCGTTGCCAGCATGGCTTTCTGGCCGTCGTCCAGACGGGTTTCCGCCAGCAGGTCTGCCATGCCCAGAACGCCGTTCAGCGGGGTGCGGATTTCATGGCTCATGTTCGCCAGGAATTCGGACTTGGCCTTGCTTGCCGACTCGGCCGCCTCCTGCGCGTGGGTGATCTCGGTGACATCAACCCGCAGTCCCACGCGCCCCCCATCGGCGGTGCGCCGCTCGACAATCTGCAGCACGGTGCCATCGGGCAGGGTCTGCTTGACCGGGTGCAGCCCCCGGTGTGCTGCCAGCCGTTCGCTCAGCCACTCTTCCTCGCGGCCAATGGCATCGACATACTGTTTCCGCTCAAGCCCATAGCGCAAGATGTCTTCAAACCGTGCACCGTTCTTCATGGCGGGGGCGCTGGCCGCGTAGAGTTCGCGATACCGACGGTTTGCCAGCACCAGCCGGTCATCGGCGTCATAATAGACAAAACCGTCGTTCAGGGCCTCGACCGCGTTCAGCAATCGCTGTCTGGCCGTTTCCAGATCGCGCAGGCGTTTGTGCGATTCCTGCATCGCTGCGTCCAGCGCCGCGTTGCTGCGCGCCTGTTTGACTAGGTTTTCGATGATGTTGTAACCGTACAGCACAAAGGCAAAGGCGATCAGCGCCCACCCCCAGGGGCCGGCGGGCTGTACCGGGTTGGTGGTGACCAGCCAGATCACGGCCGCGCTTGCCAGGGTTGCGGGTATCATCAGCGCCGCGGTGTACAGCGGCAGCCTGCCGAATGCGTTGGTCAGATGCACGAACACGCCACATGTCCAGATCAGGCTGAGCGCGACAATCGCCATGTCAGGATGTCCCGCCATGCTGAGCGCCGGGATCATGTAGACTGCGGCACTTGTCATGTTGAGCAGCCAGTGCATTGCCAGCAGCCACAGCGGCGGGGCATCGGGCATGCGCGCCACCTTGGCATGCAGCAACCAGGAAGAGACTTCGATCAACGCAATCAGGATCAGCGCCGTGAGCGCCATGCCGGTATCACCGATCCAGACCATGATCAGCAGGAAGCAGCCGGTCACACCCAGCCGCTTGGGCAGGTCACGCCTTTCTATCGGGCGCAGGCGTTCGGTCTCGGTACGCAGGCGTTCCTTGACAGATGTCAGCAGCCCCATCTCTTGTGCCCTTTGTATCGCGGGGTCCGGGCTACCACCTGATTGTGATATCCTGGTTAATCGCTGGCGGTCATGCGTCCCCTGTTTCGTGCCGAACGGGCCGGTGCCGTAATGGCTTTCGACATGCCGGTCTTTTCGGCAACAAGGGGCACCGTGATGCCGCCGTTGACAGAGTTGTTATCCGACAACGCGACGGAAAAGGAGGCGTTCCGCGTTCGACCTCAAATGCGGACCATCCTGTTCGCGCCCTGATCAGGAGGAACATCATGCGGATTCTTGTTTCAACGCTTTGCGCGGCCGTAGTCACGCTGTCGCCGGTTGTCGTCGGTACGGCAGAGGCTGCACCCATGCTGACCCATGCGGTGCACAACGCGGCACCACAGGCCGACGGGCTGCAGGATCTGGTGCAGGTTCAACAGCGGCATCGCTATCAGAACCAACGCCGCGGCGTGGATCGGCGCGGGCACCATCGCCCCCGCTATGACACGCGCAGCCGGCGATCCCCTGTGCACCGGGCGCCCCCCCGCCAGCAAAGCCGCGGGCCTGATCTGGGTTCGGCCATTGTCGGCGCCATTGTCGGCGGGATCATCGTGAACCAGTTTCAGCAATCTGGGCGTACCCATCAGCACAGCGGGCACAGCAGATCGTATCTGAGCCGCAGCCATATCGACTGGTGCCACAACCGGTGGCGTTCGTACCGCGTTTCGGACAACAGCTATCAGCCGTATAACGGCCCGCGCCGGGTCTGCGTGTCGCCCTACGGGCCGTCATGATTGCCAGCCTGCGATGACCGGCCCTGACTGTGCTTGGTTGACTGTCGTTGACGGTGTCGCGCTGGTGATCGGCAGGCGTTGACCCCGTATCGCACATCAGCCGCCATGGTCAGGCTGGTCCGACCCGCAATCGCCCCGGTCCGGGGTGGGCAGCGTGCCCTGTTCGTGCCAGTCGCACGACAGGGACTCGGTCGTGCTGCGCAGGTCGTTCAGCAGATCCAGCAGCAGCGCCATCCGGTCATGGCCAAAGGCATCGTCGATCTGGCGTCTGGTGCCGTCGGATTGCACCACCAGCGTGCGAAACAGCGCCTGCCCCTTGTCGGTCAGCGCGACGGTATGGCGGCGCGCATCGGGGCTGGGCACCTGGGTGATCAGCCCGCGTTCGCACAGCGCCCGCAAGATCCGTGTCAACGAGGGCGGCAGGATCACGCAGCGCTGGCATAGCGTTCCCGCGTCCAGTGGTTCGCCATCGGCCAGCGCGCGCATCACGCGCCATTGCGGCAGGCTCAAATCATGGGCATCGGCGAATCGCTTGAATCGGCGCATCGTTACCTCACGCGCGCGCAGCAGCGCCACGGTCAGCGAGCGTTCGTAGTATTCCTTGCCCGAGGGGATGCGGGCATGGGGGAAATCGGGGCCCGAAGGGGGTTGGGTCATGGCAAGAGACACAGCACCGGCAGCATTTGTTTTCATGTGGTAATGAACCGCATGCCCAGCACCGAAACGCAAGAGGAAAAAGCGCCGCAGCGGCCTTTGTTGCACGTCTATGCGCCGTTTGCGGGTGCAAGAATCCGCGCAGGGGCGCGGGCTGTGGCGAAAGTTTCTGTACCCTTTCACCACCGCCACGCCAGACGCGCCACCACCGGCCTGCGCTGGTCTGCCCCCTTTCCCTTGGGGGGGCGGCACGCTAAACACCGGCCTGCCTTACACAACGTCGCAACGGGGGGCCGTTCATGGCCATGGAAAAGACATTCGATGCCGCCAGCACCGAGGCCCGCCTGATCAGGGAATGGGAAAACGCGGGGGCGTTTCGTGCCGGCGCCAATGCCCGGCGCGACGAAAGCTTCTGCATCATGATCCCGCCGCCCAATGTGACGGGCAGCCTGCATATGGGGCATGCCTTCAACAACACGCTGCAGGATATTCTGGTGCGCTGGAAGCGCATGCAGGGGTATGACGTTCTGTGGCAGCCCGGCACCGACCATGCCGGCATCGCCACGCAGATGGTGACCGAGCGCGAGATGGCTGCAAATGGCGAGCCCTCGCGCGCCGAAATGGGGCGCGAGCGGTTTCTGGCGCGCGTCTGGCAGCAGAAGGTCAAGTCCCGCGGCACGATCATCGGGCAGTTGAAGCGGCTGGGCGCCTCCTGCGACTGGTCGCGCGAGGCCTTCACCATGGGCGGCGCGCAGGGGGACCCGGATGCCGGGTCCGGCCCCAATTTCCATGATGCCGTGATCAAGGTCTTCGTGGACATGTACAACAAGGGCCTGATCTATCGCGGCAAGCGGCTGGTCAACTGGGACCCGCATTTCGAGACCGCGATTTCCGACCTTGAGGTCGAGAATATCGAGGTCGACGGGCATATGTGGCATTTCAAGTATCCGCTCGCCGGGGGCGAGCAGTATGAGTATTTGGAGCAAGATGACGAGGGCAATGTGATCGTCCGCGAGATGCGGGATTACATCTCGATCGCCACCACGCGGCCCGAGACGATGCTGGGCGATGGCGCGGTGGCCGTGCATCCCTCGGACGCGCGCTATGCGCCGATCGTGGGCAAGCTGTGCGAGATTCCGGTGGGGCCGAAGGAACATCGCCGCCTGATCCCGATCATCACCGACGAGTACCCGGACCCGAATTTCGGCTCGGGTGCGGTGAAAATTACCGGGGCGCATGACTTCAACGATTATGGCGTGGCCAGGCGGGCGGGCATTCCCTGCTACCGGCTGATGGATACCAAGGGCCGGATGCGCGACGATGGCGCGCCTTATGCCGAGGTGGCCGAGGTGGCCGGCGCGGTGGCGCGGGGCGAGCGGGTGTTGTCGGAGGGGGAGGCGGATGCGCTGAACCTGGTGCCGGATCACCTGCGGGGGCTGGACCGGTTCGAGGCGCGCAAGCGGGTTGTCGAGGAGATCACCGCCGAGGGGCTGGCGGTGATGACGCGCGCCGATGATCCGCGGCTGGGGCACAAGCCGGGGGCCGAGGATGACCCTGCGGCAGCGGTGCCGCTGGTCGAGGCGAAGAAGATCATGCAGCCCTTTGGCGACCGCTCGAAAGTGGTGATCGAGCCGATGCTGACCGATCAGTGGTTTGTCGATGCCGAAAAGGTGGTGGGGCCTGCGCTGGAGGCGGTGCGCTCGGGCCGCGTCAAGATCATCCCCGAGAGCGGCGAGAAGACCTATTACCACTGGCTGGAAAATATCGAGCCCTGGTGCAGTTCCCGGCAATTGTGGTGGGGGCATCAGATACCGGTTTGGTATGACGATAAAGGCAATCAATTTTGTGCCGCAACTGAGGCCGATGCCTTCACAACGGCCAGAGAATACTGGCAGTCGATGCACCCCGGGGCCGAAGTAGTCGTGCGCGGCACGCCTTCATCGATTGAGCACGTTTCCGGGGACGGCAGAGCACTTGCGTCAACTGCTCAGGTCGGTGACGACCAGTCACGCACAATTTTCGTGTTCTTGGGTCGCGACCCCGACGTCCTCGTCACCTGGTTCTCCTCGGGGCTCTGGGCCATCTGCACGCTGGGCTGGCCTGATCAGACCGAGGAAATGAAACGCTATTTCCCGACCAGCGTGCTGGTGACGGGGCAGGACATCCTGTTTTTCTGGGTCGCGCGGATGATGATGATGCAGCTGGCCGTAGTGAAGGAAATCCCCTTCCGGCAGGTCTATCTGCACGGGCTGGTGCGCGATGCCAAGGGCAAGAAGATGTCCAAGTCGCTGGGCAATGTCATCGACCCGCTGGAGATCAGCGATGAATACGGCGCCGATGCGCTGCGTTTCGCCAATGCGGCGATGGCGTCGCTGGGCGGGGTGCTGAAGCTGGACACCCAGCGCATCGCCGGCTATCGCAATTTCGGCACCAAGCTGTGGAACGCCACCCGGTTCGCCGAGATGAACGGCGTCTTTGCCCCCGATGTGCCCAGCCCCGGCCCGCGCCCGCCAGAAGCCACCGCCACCGCCAATCGCTGGATCGTGGGCGAGACGGCGCGCTCGCTGGCCACGGTCAACGCCGCGCTGGAGGGCTACCGCTTCAACGATGCCGCGCTGGCGCTTTACCAGTTCGTCTGGGGCAAGGTCTGCGACTGGTATGTCGAATTCGCCAAGCCGCTGCTGGATGGCGATGACGCGGCCGAAACCCGCGCCACCATGCGCTGGGTGCTGGACCAGTGCTATATCCTGCTGCATCCGATCATGCCCTTCGTCACCGAAGAACTGTGGGGCCAGACCGGCACGCGGGCCAGAATGCTGGTTCATGCCGACTGGCCGGAATACGGCACCGATATCGCCGATCCCGCTGCCGACCGCGAGATGGGCTGGGCGATTGGCCTGATCGAGGCCGTCCGGTCAGCCCGGGCGCAGATGCGGGTGCCCGTGGGGCTGAAGCTGCCGATGCTGCAGCTTGACGCCGACGCGGCGGCGCGGGCTGCCTATGCCGCCAATGCCGCGCTGATCGAGAAGCTGGTGCGCATCGACGGTCTGCACCCGGCTGACAGCCTGCCGCGCGGGGCGCTGAGCATTGCGGTAGAGGGGGCGAGTTTCGCCCTGCCGCTGGAAGGCGTGATCGATGTGGCGGCAGAGACCGCGCGGCTGGAAAAGGCGCGCGAGAAGCTGATGAAAGAGGTCGGCGGGTTGAAGGGCCGGCTGGAGAATCCGCGCTTTGTCGCCAATGCCGACCCGGCGGTGGTCGACGAGGCCCGCGCGGCGCTGGCCGAGAAGCAGGACGAGGCGGCGCGTCTGGATCAGGCGCTGGCCCGGCTGGCGGCGCTGGCCTGAGGGGCGGGTCTGGCGCCTGGCCGCGCG
>JAFIED010000248.1 GCA_020832805.1 Pararhodobacter sp. | reverse complement strand
GTTGCTTCAGCCCCCGCAGGCCAGCCAGCCCTGCCCATCGTGCTGAAGGCCCTTCCGGCCACCTTCCTGCTAGCCGGTGCGGCGATGGTCATGGCGGTGTCAATCGCCCTGCCGCTTGGCATCCTGGCGGCGCTGAACCCGGCAAGCTGGATCGACCGGCTGGTTGCCGTGTTGTCGCTGGCGGGGGTTTCGGTTGTCGAGTTCTGGCTGGCTCTGATCCTGATCTGGGTCTTCGCGGTCAACCTCGGCTGGCTGCCGACCTCGGGCTACGGCACGGTCTGGCACATCATCTTGCCGGCGCTGGCGCTGACCTGGCGGACAGCCGGGCGGATCACCCAGATCGTCAGGACCACCATGCTGGACGAACTGGGCAAGCCTTATATCAAGACCGCCCGTGCCAAGGGGCTTTCGCCAGCACGGGTCGCGGTTATGCATGCGCTGAAGAACGCCGGCATGCCGATCGTGACCAACATCGGCGACGAGACCGCAAACATCCTGACCGGGGCGATCATCATCGAGTCGATCTTCGGCTGGCCGGGCATCGGTCTGGTCACCATCGACGCCCTGCAACGCGCCGACCTGCCCGTGGTGCAGGCCGCCGTTCTGGTGATCGCGATCCTTGTGATCCTGACCAACCTGCTGGTCGACATGATCTATGCCCTTCTCAATCCGAGGGTGCGCTTTGGCAAGTGAACAGGCTCTCGGCCGGCAAGGGGTGCACGAGATCTCGGCCCTCCGGCTCTATCTGCGCGCGTTGGGCCGGGACTGGCTGACGCTGATCGCCGTGCTGTTCCTGCTGGCGCTTTTCATCTGCATGGTCGCGGCCCCACTTCTGGCGCCGCATGATCCGCTGATGCAGAACCTCTCGGGGCGGCGGCTTCCGCCCTTCTCGACGGCGATGCGGCGCGGGCAGGAGATGTATCATCTTCTCGGGACCGACGAACTGGGCCGGGACATCCTGAGCCGGTTGATGCACGGTGCGCGGGTCTCGATGGCGGTCGCGCTGACCGGGGTTCTGGCCTCGGGCCTGATCGGGGTCGTGCTGGGCCTGGTGTCGGGCTACTATGGCGGTTGGCTGGACGACATCCTGATGCGCACCGTCGATGCGTTCATGGCGCTGCCCTCGCTTCTTCTCGCGCTCTTTCTGCTGGCTTTGCTGGGTGGCGGTTTCCTGAACCTCGTGCTGATTTTCGCCATTCTCAAGTGGACAGTCTACGCTAGGCTCACCCGCAGCCTGACAATTACCTACCGGGACAGCGAAATGGTGACGGCAGCCCGTGCGATCGGCGCGACCGATCGGCGGATCCTGTTCAGGCACATCCTTCCCAACCTCTTCGCCCCCTTGCTGGTGCTGGCGACGCTGGAAATGGCGGCCCTGATCATCGCCGAGGCCTCGCTCAGCTTCCTCGGCTTGGGCATCCAGCCCCCGCAGCCGACCTGGGGCGGCATGATCAGCAGGGGGAGGGGCTATCTGAGCGATGCCTGGTGGATCGTCGCGTTGCCGGGTTTCGCGATCCTGCTGACGACCCTTAGCCTGAACATCCTGGCCAACTGGCTGCGCAACGTCACCGATCCGGTCCAGAGCTGGCGGTGGCTGACATGACCGCGCCAATCGTTCCCGCGCTTAGGGTCGAGGATTTGCGCGTCCATTTCCGTGGTCCGCGCGGCAAGGTCCATGCCGTGAACGGGATGAGCTATGAGGTCCGACAGGGCGAGACGCTGGGGATCCTGGGCGAGTCCGGCTCGGGTAAAAGCGTCCAGGCTCAGGCGATCATGGGGCTGCTTGAAAGCCCACCCGCCGTCATCGAGGCGACCGCCATCGACGTGGTCGGTACGAATGTTCTGGGCCTGAGCGGACCTGGGTTCAGGCGACTGCGGGGCTCGGTGATCTCGATGATCTTTCAGGACGCGGTAACCGCGCTCAATCCGGGGCTCAGGATCGGCACCCAGCTGAACGAAACCCTGCGCCTTCGGGGCGGGATGGACCGGACCGAGGCGCGCGCCCGCGCGATCGAACTGATGGAGCGGGTGGGCATTCCGGCGGCATCCAGGCGCATCGATGACTATCCGCACGAGTTCTCGGGCGGGATGTGCCAGAGGATCATGATCGCGATGGCAATCTCGCTCGAACCTGCCGTTCTGATCGCCGACGAGCCGACGACGGCGCTGGACGTGACGGTGCAGGCGCAGGTGATGCAGCTGCTGTCTCAGCTTCAGACAGAACGCGGCATGGCGATGGTCTTGATCACCCACGACATTGGCCTTGTGGCCGAGACCGCTGCTCGTCTGGTCGTCATGTATGCCGGCAAGGTGATGGAAACCGGCCCGACCGCGGAGTTGCTTCGCGATCCGGCGCACCCCTACACCCGGGGCCTGCTGTCCTCGACACCCCGCAAACGCCAGCGGGTCGAGCGTCTGAACGCAATTCCGGGTTCGCCGCCCTCATTGATCGACTTGCCGACAGGTTGCCCCTTCCGACCCCGCTGCCCGCAGGCAGAACCCGCCTGCGCCCTGCACGACATGGTGCCGCGCACCTTGGGGTTTGGACGGAGCAGTTCCTGCATCCATGCGAGGTCGGCCATCAATGTCTGAGACCATCCTCGGCGTCACAGGGCTAACCAAGCACTATCCCGGTCGCGGCGGCGGCAGCCCGGTTCGAAGCCTCGATGGCGTAAGTTTCGAGCTGAAGGCCGGGGAGACGCTGGGGATCGTCGGCGAGTCGGGTTGTGGAAAATCGACCCTCGCGCGCTGCATCGTGCGGCTGACCGAACCAACCGGCGGCCAGGTCGTCTATCGTGGAACAGATGTGACGGCCGCCAACCCCTCGGCCTTGCGGCAGTCGCGCCGGAAGCTGCAGATCGTCCTGCAGGACCCCTATTCCTCGCTGAACCCCCGGATGCGGGTGCGGCAGATCATCACCGAGCCTTGGCGAATTTTTCCGGACCTCGTCCCGCGCGAGCAGTTCGATGACCGGTTGTTCGAACTCTTGCGGCAGGTCGGGCTGTCTGCTCAGGACGCCGAGAAATTTCCGCACCAGTTCTCGGGTGGCCAGCGCCAGAGGATCGGCATTGCCCGGGCGCTGGCGCTCAATCCCGAGATAATGGTCTGCGACGAGCCGGTCTCGGCGCTGGACGTCTCGGTGCAGGCGCAGGTGATTGAACTTCTGCGCGATATCCAGCGCGCGCTCGGCCTGTCCTATCTGTTCATAGCCCATGATCTTTCGGTCGTACGGCACATCTCGCATCGGATCGGCGTCATGTATCTGGGCCAGCTTGTCGAGATCGGTCCAGCGGAGGCGCTGTTCAACAGACCGGCTCACCCTTACACCAAGGCGCTGCTATCAGCCATTCCAGACATAGATGCAGGCCCGGAGGCTTCGAAGGACCGCATCTACCTCGTGGGTGAGCTTCCGTCGCCTCAGTCTCCGCCGTCCGGGTGCCGGTTCCGGACCCGGTGCTGGCGCGCGGAACCTCGGTGTCAGGAAGAGCCGTCGCTGGCGGCAGTGCCCGGATCGTCTGATCATCAAGTTTCGTGTCACTTCCCGCTCGATGCCGATTATGCGGAAACCAAGATAAGGTAGAGATCTTTGAAGGCGATGCGCGCGGCGGGTCCGGGCAAACCGCCGGAGTCCGCACCGTCGGGGTCGAAAGCCCATGCCAGAGTCGCTTCGCTCAAATTCGGCCAGCCCATTCCCATTTGCTTTGAAAAGATGAAAGGTAATCGGCCGGCGTGAGCCGCGGTCGGGCGGCCTTGACGCTGGCTTCGGGGTGTTCGCCGCCGCGGTCGTAGGAGAGGTGGAAGACGACCGCTGGGGGCGCGGTGCTGTCGAAGGGCGTTCGCCATTGGGCTTGAACCATGTATGGATGGCTCCCGCGTGACAAGGGGTCGGTGATCTTCGGCGATTGGTCGGGTGCGGCCATGTATTCGGCGTCTCGACTGCGGTGATACCCGCGCG
>JAFIED010000284.1 GCA_020832805.1 Pararhodobacter sp. | reverse complement strand
TCACCGCGTTGCAATAGGCATACATGTCACGCCAGGCATCCGGCATCTCGGCCGTGACCTTTGACCAGGCTTCGGGCACCAGCATGGTCTTTGCCATCGGTGCCGACCGGCCCGCGCGCACCATGACCTCGAACACCGCATCCAGCGCACCGGAATCCGATGCGCCGGCGGGCACGATGGGCTTGATATCTTCTGCCAGATCACCAAAGGCAGACGAGGCCATGCGGATCTCATGGCTTTTCATCCAGTTCACATTGCCCTTCAGCGTATTGATCTCGCCGTTATGGGCCAGCATGCGGAAGGGCTGCGCCAGCCACCACTGCGGAAAGGTGTTGGTGGAATAGCGCTGGTGATAGATGGCAAAGGCACTTTCGAACCGCTCGTCCTGCAAGTCAGGGTAGAATTCGGCTACCTGTTCGGCCAGCTTCATGCCCTTGTAGATGATCGAGCGGCAGGAAAGGCTGCACAGATACATCCCCTGGATATTCGCCGAGGCAGCCGCCTTTTCGATACGCCTGCGAATGACATACAGCTCGCGCTCGAACGTCTCGGCATCGGTGCCACGGGTGTTGTGGATCAGGATTTGTTCGATCTCTGGCCGGGTGGCGTTGGCCTTTTCGCCCAGCACGGCCGTATTGACCGGCACATGGCGCCAGCCATAGATGGCGTAGCCCATGCGCAGCACTTCGGTTTCCACAATCGTGCGGCAGCGTTCTTGTGCCCCGAAATCGGTGCGTGGCAGAAACACCTGGCCCACGGCCATCAGCGATTCCATGTCTGGCTCGTGCCCGGTGCGGCGAATCTGGTCGTAAAAGAACCTGACCGGGATCTGCACGTGAATCCCCGCGCCATCGCCTGTCTTGCCATCCGCATCGACCGCGCCACGGTGCCAGACAGCCTTCAGGGCGTCGATCCCGTTTTCGACCACCTGGCGCGAGGGTTCGCCGTTGATCGACACCACAAGGCCCACCCCGCATGAGGCATGCTCGTCGTCCAGCCGATACAGGCTGTGCTCGTGCATCCACTGGCGCCGCGCCTGTTCGGATGCGGGATAGGCTTGATCGGACTTGGTCATGGCGTAGTCCCCTCTGAAGACGGTTCGTTACGGGCGGCCAGAAACGTATCGCGCGAGCACGCGCCGAGTTTTTCCAGCTGCTTCATCATGGCGATTTCGTTGCCGGCAAGTGCAGCCGCCAGAACAGCCCGGACCAACCCCAGACCGTTCAGGTAGCGCATCACGAAATGATTGGCTTCGGGCAGCACGATCAGCTGCTGGTTTGGGCCCGAGGCGAAAAGGCGCGCATGTGCGATCTCGCGCGGGTGAGCACCGCCCAGCAGGATGACCACCGCGCACCCAGCGGGCGGCAGCCCCGAAAGATCAGGAAAGCGCAACGGGCGTGCAACGCCGCGGGCGGCGAAATGCGGCCTCTCGACAGGCACGATTTCAGGATCGATGGAAAACCGCGGGGCCATCGCAAAGACCCGGTCAATGCGCGTCAGGCGGGCCAGTTGCAAGGCGGCAAAGGCACCAAGGCTGTTGCCGGTGGCCACAATCTCGTCAACGCCCAGCCGCGCTGCCTCGGACTCGATCAGCGCAACCATGGTCTCTGCAACACTGGGTGTATTCAGGAAACTTTCGGTTTCATCAGCCAGAAACAACAACGGGTCATCGCCCAATCCGTGCAGGAACCGCACCATATGGGGCCCGGCCTGCCGGTCTTGTCCGGCGACGGGCGACAGCGAAACAATCAGCCTTCTGCCCGGCCGGGCCAGACGCCACGCGCGCACCGGCGCAGGTGCCGGCACGGCATCCAGCACAGGGGGCGCAGCCTTGGCGCGTCTGGCTTGACGCGATTCGGCGGTCATGGCTTTGCGGCGCCACGGCCCCGCAGTGCCCGGAACCCAGGGATAGGGATGCAGGACAAACTGGTCATTCAGCCGCAACCCGAGATGGCTGCGCCAGCCATTCCAGCACGGAATCCGCGGCCTCGCGCCCATCCCGAATGGCCCAGACCACCAGGCTGGCGCCGCGCACGATATCCCCCACCGCCCAGACGCCATCCAGCGCTGTGCGGTGCGTGCCGAATTCGGCACGAATGGTGCCCCAGCGGGTCACGGGCAGGTCGGGCTCGCTCCACAGGACGGGCAGGTCCTCGGGCTCGAACCCCAGCGCCTTGATAACCAGATCGGCCTTCTCTGTGTAGATATCGCCCTCGATCGGTTCCGGCGCCCGCCGCCCGCTGATATCGGCGGCACCCAGCCGCATGCGCTGCACACGCACGCCGGTGACATGGCCCTCACCCTCGAACCCGTCCGGGGCGGTCAGCCAGGCAAAGCGCACGCCTTCTTCCTCTGCGTTCTGCACTTCGCGCTGCGAGCCCGGCATGTTGTCGCGGTCACGCCGATACAGGCAGGTCACGCTTTCGGCGCCCTGCCGGATGGCGGTGCGAACGCAGTCCATCGCGGTATCACCACCGCCGATGACAACCACGCGTTTGCCGGCGGCATTCATCACACCCGAATCGAACTCGGGCACCTCATCTCCGAAACTCTTGCGGTTCGAGGCGGTCAGGTAATCGATCGCACGCTCGATCCCGTCAAGGTCAGACCCCGGCCCGCCCAGCTCGCGGCTTTTGTAGACACCGGTGGCGATGATCACGGCATCATGCTGCCCGCGAATGGCGCTGAAGCTGACATCCTCGCCCACGGTGCAGTTCAGCACGAACTGCACGCCGCCAGCTTCCAGCTGCTCGATCCGTTGCATCACCACGGGCTTTTCCAGCTTGAACCCGGGAATGCCATAGGTCATCAGCCCGCCGGCACGGTCATAGCGGTCATAAACGGTGACCTGCAGACCGGCGCGCCGCAGGCGTTCCGCCGCGGCCAGCCCCCCCGGCCCCGCTCCGATGATACCAACCGATTCGGGACGCTCCTCTGCGGGTTTCAGCGGCTTGACCCAGCCTTGCTCCCATGCGGTGTCGGTCAGATATTTCTCGATGGCACCAATGGTCACGGTGCCGTGCCCGGCCTGTTCGATAACGCAATTGCCTTCGCACAGCCGGTCCTGCGGGCAGATACGGCCACAGATTTCGGGGAAGGTATTGGTTGCCTGGCTCAGCTCATAGGCCTCCTGCAACCGACCTTCGGCAGTCAGCATCAGCCAGTCAGGGATATTGTTGTGTAGCGGGCAATGCGTCTGGCAATATGGCACCCCGCACTGGCTGCAGCGCCCGGCCTGCTCTGCCGCTTTTTCGGCAGCATATTCGCGATAGATCTCGACAAAATCCGCGCGCCGCTCTTCAGCGGCACGTTTCGTCGGCATCTCTTTTCCGACGGTGACGAATTTCAGCATACGGTTCTGCGCCATGACCGCCTCCCTGATCTGAGCGCATCAGATACAGTGCATCAGAAAAAAAGAAAAGTCAGTATGGGTGACTTTTTTTACAGAAAATTTCAAGTCAAGCGCCGAGACCAATGCTGCGTGGCGGAAATTAGGTCAGTATAATTTACTTAAGTTGCGCCTTTCCCCGAACTTCATGCCATGTAATCTGGGCCCGCCACAGACAGGATAGCCCCCCAATGACGTTCTTTCATCTGTTCATCCTGGCAATCGTTCAGGGAATCACGGAATTCTTGCCGATCTCGTCCTCGGCGCATCTGGTCCTGATGCATGAAATGGGCACATCGCCCGCGGCCGATGCCCTGGCGCTGGATGTCGCGGTTCACCTGGGATCGATCGTTGCGGTGTGCCTGTATTTCAGGGCCGATTTCAGACGCCTGCTTGCCGGCACTGGTCAATTGCTGCGGGGGCAACTGGGCAGCCCCGAATCGTTTCTTGCCTTTGCGCTGGTCGTGGCGACGGTGCCTGCACTGATTCTGGGCGCCCTGCTGGCGGTGACGGGCTGGGTCGATCTGTTGCGCAACGCCACCGTCATAGGCTGGATGATGATCATCTTCGGGGTGCTGCTGTGGTGGGCGCATCGCGTTTTCCCCGAGCGCCGAAAGGCGCATGAATGGCGACTGAAAGACGCGCTGATCATGGGGCTATGGCAGGCCGTGGCACTGGTGCCAGGCGTTTCACGGTCCGGCATCACGATGACGGCCGGCCGCATGCTGGGGTTTGATCGGCACGATGCCACGCGACTGGCGATGCTGATGTCGATCCCCATCACGCTGGCAACCGGCGGTTACCTGCTGATGAAGCTGCCGGGCCAGACGCTGGATGCCGACCTGTGGTGGCAGCTGGGCATCGGCGCCGTGTTGTCCTTTGGGGCGGCCTGGGTGGCTTTGGCCGTGATGATGCGCTTTCTCAGCGTGGTCAGCTACACACCCTATGTGATCTACAGGGTGATCCTGGGCGCGGTTCTGCTGATGCTGGCCTATTCCTGACGCCGCAGGCCACTGGCAGATTCACGGATTGCCGTGTACTGACCCGTTGGCCGGAACCGCCAGAGATAATCGGGCAACACCAGCTCCATCGGCGTGGGTGCGATGCCCAGCTCGGCAAAGCCCTTCGCCCCATCGGCCACGACATTGTCATTGGCCAGATTGCGCAGCTGGTCACGCGTCAGCACCGAATTGGTGAACAGGCCCAGCGTAACCGCCTGCACCACGCCCAAGGCGCCGGCCACGGCATGCGCCATGACCCAGGGCATGTTGATGATGATGCGCTTGCGCCGGATCTCGGCCAGCATCAGATGCATCAGTTCGCGGAATGTCCTGATTTCCGGGCCGCCCAGCTCATACGTGCCTGCGGCGACATCGGCGATCAGGGCCTTTTCCACGGCCTGCGCTACATCATCCACATAAACCGGCTGAAACCGCGAATGCGCACCTGCCACCATCAGAAAGGGTGCCAGCCGCGCCATGCCTGCAAAGCGGTTGAAGAACTGATCCTCGGGCCCGAAAATGATCGAGGGACGCAGGATCACGGCATCGGGATAAGCCGCGCGCACTGATGCCTCGCCGGCGGCCTTGCTGCGGGCATAAGCGCTTTTCGACTTGGCATCGGCACCAATGGCCGAAATCTGCACAAGACGCGCCACACCGGCCTCGGCAGCAACCCGGGCAATGCGCGCCGGGGCCTCGGTCTGAACAGCGTCAAACCGGTTCTTGCCGCTTTCGAACAGGATACCGACACAGTTCACGGCCGCATCGGCGCCAGCCAGCGCCGCGCGCACCGAATCCTCATCCCGGACATTGCAAAGAAACGGCTCCACCTGGCCGACCACGCCATAGGTCCGCACGAAAAGCGCCTCGTTCGGGCGTCGCACCGCCACCCTGACGCGCCAGCCCGCCCGCGCCATCCGCCGCGCGATATAACGCCCTACAAAGCCGGACCCGCCGAATATCGTGACCAGTTTCGACATCGTGATTCCCCTTCTTCAGGCGGTGCAGACGCTTGGCCGCTGCATACCGTCCGAAACCGCCCGTCACAAGACGATTTGGCGCCGCCCCGCGCCGGAAAGACGGGCCGCTGCGTTGCTGAAACCGGATGCACTTTGGCAGGCCGTGCCTGTATCAATACCGCAAAAGACCCCGCCATCACCCGGAATGACACAGCGCCGGTGCATCTCACGGAACGCCAAACAGAACGCATCCTGAAAAAGCGTGGATACCCCGTTGACCGCCCCCCAGCCCCCCGATAATCAGCCCCTACGCAACCTGCCCAGGTGGCGGAACTGGTAGACGCGCTAGCTTCAGGTGCTAGTGCCCGTACGGGCGTGGAGGTTCGAGTCCTCTCCTGGGCACCATGTTTTTC
>JAFIED010000280.1 GCA_020832805.1 Pararhodobacter sp. | reverse complement strand
CCACCCCAAAGGGGTGCCCTCGCGCGGCGCGCCCGCAGCCCGCAAGCGGACAGCGGGCCGGGCTCAGCGCCGGTTGTTGGGACAGGTGGAGATGCCGAAAAGCCTGTAGGCAGGGCAGGTCTGGAAGATGCCGGTTGCAAGCGGCACGATGCCAATCAGGTACAGCACGCGCCAACTGGAGTCGGTATTCAGAAAGAAACCCAGGACAAGCGCTGCGCCAATGAGGATGCGCAGGATCCGGTCAATGGTGCCGACGTTTCGTGCAAACATTCAGAAAGCCTCCGGTTATCGCCGGCAACGACCGGCGTTGTCGGTTTCAAACATAGAAAGGCGTGAATGTCTATCGGATCGGTGCCGGAAACGACGTCACATATGCGTTCTCTCGGTCCCGGGGCAGAAACGCACGGGCTGACAACACATGTTCAAGGCTTGTGGCGATGCGCGCCGTGCCGGGCGTGTTCCCGGTGGGGCACATGGTGGTGCCCTCGGTGGCGGTGAAAATGCCGCTCGATGAAGCCCGGCCCATGCGCCCTGCGGCAGCCGTTCTGCAGGGGGCGCCCATCATGCAGGGCACGCGCATGCGCATCGCGCACCATGCCCGGCGGGCAATCGGCATGCCGGTGTCGGGCATGGCCTTGATGCGCCGGGGCGTGATAGCCGGGCCCATGGGCCAGCGCCGGCGCGGCGAGGGGCGGCACAAATAGCGCAAACAGCACCAAAAGCCGGAAGAACGGCAGTGATACCGCGTGACGGGGGCTGGCTGGCAAACGCATGGCATCCTCTTGCACTGGACGATGCCCCAGCATGAAGCGGCTGTGTGACCAAATGGTTAACGCACACCTGCGCCCTGTCCGGCCAAGGCCCGCATGCCATCCGTGCCCGCTATCCGCGCCCGCGCTTTTCAAACCGGGGCAGCATGGCAGAGAAATCCATCCCGCGGCCATCCTCCTGTTCGACGAATTGCGCATAAAGCGCCGCCGCAAGGGCGCCCATGGGCGTGTCGGCATCCGCTGCTTCGGCGGCCTGCTGGCTGAGCCGCAGGTCCTTCAGCATCAGATCGGCGGCGAAACCGGGCTTGTAGCCGTTGTCCGCCGGTGACTGCGGGCCAACCCCGGGTGCCGGGCAATAGGCGTTCATCGACCATGAATACCCCGATGAGGTACTGACCACATCGAACATCCGCGCCCGGTCCAGACCCAGCTTGTCGGCCAGCGCGAAGGCTTCGCAGGTGGCGATCATCGTGGCGCCCAGGATCATGTTGTTGCAGATCTTCGCGGCCTGGCCGGCGCCGGCCGCGCCGCAATGCACGGCCTTCTGGCCCATGATGTCGAACAGCGGCTTGACAGTGGCAAAGGCCGCGTCATCCCCGCCCACCATGAAGGTCAGCGTGCCCGCCGCCGCCCCGCCAACGCCGCCCGAAACCGGCGCGTCCAGCGCCCCCAGCCCCGCCGCCGCCGCCTGCTCCGCCACGGCCCGGGCGCGTTGGCCCTCGCCGGGGGAGCAATCGCAGAGCACCGCACCCGGGGCCATGGCCGGGATCACCTCTTCGGCCACGGCGCGCAGGATGGTGCCATTGGGCAACATGGTGATGATCACCTCGGCACCCGCCGCCGCCTGCGCCGCGCTTGTCACGCCTGTCACGCCCTCTGGCATTGGCGCGCTCAGGTCGAACCCTGTCACCGCGTGCCCTGCCTTGACCAGATTGGCGGCCATCGGCCCGCCCATATTGCCCAGTCCGATGAACCCGATCTTCATGCCACTTCCTCCCATTCATCTGCCCCCAGCGGCGCCAGCATCGCCGCCACCGCGCCATCGCTTACCGCCCCCGGCCCGCCATGACGCCAGCGCGGGTTGCGGTCCTTGTCGATGATCTGGGCGCGCACGCCCTCCAGAAAGTCGCCCTGGTCCATGGACCGCCAGGTCCAGCGAAATTCCTGCCGCACCGCCGCCACGATATCCGCCGGCCCGGGCCGCAGCATGGCCAGCGTCGAGGCCATAGACAGCGGCGCATTGCGCCGCATCGCCTTCAGCGCCGCTGCCGCCAGGTCGCTGGAATCGGCCTCCAGTGCCGCCATGACCGCCGGGATGTCGGCCCCCGCGAACAGCGCGTCGATCTGCCCCTGAGCAGCGGCCAGCGGGCTGTCGGGCGCGGCATGGCGGGGCAGGGCGGTCACATCGCCGGTGTCCGCCAGCCGCGCCTTTGCCGCGTCCCATTCGGCTTCGGGCAGGAAATGATCGGCAAAGCCCGCATGCACCGCATCGCCCGGCCCCATGCGCGCGGCCGTGAGGCCCAGATAAAGGCCCGATTGCCCCCGCGCGCGGGCCAGCAGCAATGTGCCGCCCACATCCGGGATCAGCCCGATGCCGCATTCGGGCATGGCCATCTGTGTGCTTTCGCCCACCACGCGGTGGCGCACATGGCAGCCCAGCCCCACGCCGCCGCCCATGACGAAACCATGCATGAACGCCACGATCGGCTTGCCATACCGCGCCAGCTTGACGTTCATGCGGTATTCGTCGCGCCAGAAATCGCGGCCCACCGTATAATCGCCCGTCTTGCCGGCATGGTAAACCTGCGCAATGTCGCCGCCTGCACAGAATGCCCGCTCGCCCGCGCCCTCGATGATGACCACAGCGACGGCGGGGTCATCGGCCCAACTGTCCAGCGCCGCCTCGATGTACAGACAGATGTCATGGGTCAGCGCGTTCAGCGCCTTCGGCCGGTTCAGCGTGATCCGGCCCGCCGCGCCCTCTACCCGTATCAGAACCTCGTCCATCAGCCCCGCTCCGCCAGCATGGTCCGCGCCACGATCAGGCGCATGATTTCATTGGTGCCCTCCAGGATCTGATGGACGCGCAGATCGCGCACGATCTTTTCGATCCCGTAGTCTGCCAGATACCCATAGCCACCGTGCAGTTGCAGACACTGGTCTGCCACGCGGCTGCCGGCCTCGGTAACGAATTTCTTGGCCATGGCGCAATGCTTCGTCGCATCCGGCGCGCCCTTATCCAGCTTCCATGCGGCCTGGCGCAGGAAAACCCGCGCCGCCTGCAACTCGATCTCCAGATCGGCCAGCCGGAACTGCAGCGCCTGAAAGCGGTCCAGCGTCTGCCCAAAGGCCTGACGCTCGCCCATATAGGCCAGCGTGGCATCCAGCGCGGCCTGCGCACCGCCCAGGCTGCAAGCCGAGATGTTCAGCCGCCCGCCGTCCAGCCCCACCATGGCATATTTGAACCCGTCGCCCTCGGTGCCCACCAGATTGCCAGCCGGCACGAAACAATCGTCGAACTGCACCTGCCGCGTGGGTTGCGCCCGCCAGCCCATCTTGTCCTCAAGGCCCCCGTAAGACAGCCCCTCGGCACCATGATCGACCACCAGCGTGGAAATGCCCCGCGCCCCCTCGCCACCCGTGCGGCACATGACGACATAGGCATCCGAATAGCC
>JAFIED010000277.1 GCA_020832805.1 Pararhodobacter sp. | reverse complement strand
GGCGGGGCCCCCCGCGCCGTGACCGGGCGGCGACGCGGGCCGCCCCGGGCTGGGGCGGGGCGCCGCGGCTGGGCCGCGGCGCGGCCCGGCGGGGATGACGGGTCATTCGCTGATGACGGGCCAGCGGCACCGACCGGCACGCAAGGGCCCGGGGGCAGGCGCGCGGCAGTTACACGGAAACGGCACCCGCCACGATGTCACGGCCATGAGCGGGTTTCGCGCCTGCCCCCGGACCCTTGCGTGGTGTCACGTTAGCCGCCGAAGATGATGCAGGTGGTGCTGCCGCTGGCATAAAGCCGACCATCCGCGACGCCCCGAATCTCGCCATCTGCCACGGCCGTCGACCGGCCGGCGTGCAAAAGGCGCCCCGTACATTCCACCAGTGTACCGATCGGCAGGGCGCGGATCAGGTTCACCTTGTATTCCAGTGTGGTATAGCCGCGCCCGGCGGGCAGCACGCTGGCAACCGCGCAGCCCATCGCGGAATCCAGCAAGGTGCCGTACCAGCCGCCATGCACCACGCTCATCGGATTGAGATGTTCAAAGGCCGGTGTCCCGCGAAACACCGCGCGCCCCTCGGCCACGTCATGCAGCAGGAAGCCCATCGCGCCGGCCATGGGGGGGCCGGCCACGTCGCCGCGCACCATGGCGCGCAGGTAGTCGATGCCGGACATCGCGGCAATCTGTTCGGGTCTGGCCATCTCGTCGGGGTGGCGGGCGATATGCGGATCGGGCATGGGCATTCCTGTGGTTGGCCGGAAACACCCCACGCTAGCGGTTTCGGCGCGGCATGGGGCTGCAACGTCGCGTCACGAGGTGCTGTTGTCCGACGCCTTGCGGTCTGGTCTGGCTGCGCGCTGTTGCGGCGCCTCTTTCCCGGCTGGCGGGTCTTTCTTGCGTTGCGGCGGGGCAGGGCGGTGCGTGCCGTCGCCGGGCGATGCGGTCGATTCCGGTGCCGCCGACCCATCAGCGCCAAGGGTCGCTGCCTGTTCGGTCTCTGCCTGTGCCGGGCTTGTCCCGGGCGATGGCGGGGCCTGCCCCGGCGCGGCAACGGGTTTGGCCGCTGACGCGCCACCGGGGCTGTCATCCGCCCTGGCTTTTTTGCCCTGCGCCTTTTGGGCGTCTTTCTTTTGCTTTGTCTGCTCAGTTGTGCGCACCTTTGCCGGTTGCGCCGACTGGTCTGCAGGGGGGGCGACAGAACCGGTTTGCGTGACGGCAGAAGAGGCCGGCCCGTCATTGGCCGTGGCCGCGGGTTCGTCTTTCGCTGCCGGCTTTGGTGCTTTGTCCTTGCGCGCAGTCTTGCCGGGTGCCGCGTCCTTGTCTGCCGGTGTCGTTTCGGACCGGGGCTTGGCCTGTGGGGTCGTTGCCGGCGCGGCCGCCGCCGTAGCCGGGCGCTTTGGCTTTGCCGGGGTTGCGCCGGTTTTGTCCTTGGCCTTGCGCGCCTCGGTCTTCGCGCCGGCGGGACCAAGGCGCGGCGCGCTGGCAGAGGATGATTGATCATCAGCCTTATCAGCCGATGCCAGCGCCCGCGCCGGGGCCGCTGGCGGGATGGCTGACGGGGCTGGCGCAGGCTCTGGGGGGGCAGCAACCACAGGTCGGCGGGCGCTGGAAGGCAGCGGCAGCGAAGACACGATCACCAGCGCCAATCCGCCAAAGGCCATGCCCGGCAGCGTTTCATCCAGAAACACCATGCCGAACACCACGGCAAAACCGGGCATCAGAAACATCGCCAGCGCCGCGCGGTTGGCGCCGGCCTGGCGCACCAGCATGTAGTTCAACAGTGCCGGCGCAACGGTTGCCAGCACCACCAGCGCCAGCAGCACACCGATAACCTGCTGGCTGGGTGCCACCGGCACGCGCCCCTCGATCACCAGCGCCAGCGGCCAGACGGCCGCCATGCCAACCGCAAACATCCCCGCGCTGAGCAGCAGCGGTGACACGGCACGCCGACGGCGGAACCAGACATTCCCCGCCGCATAGCTGAGCGGCGAAATCAGCGTCAGCACGGTGCCCAGACCCGCACCGCCGAACCCCTCCTGGCGGAACTGGGGCAGGGCGATCAACGCCACGCCGGTCAGGCCGATGGCAATGCGCGAGAGTTGCAGCGCCGTGATCGGTTCGTCACGCAGAAAGACCGCGGCCAGCAACACGGTGAACAGGGGCATGGTGGCATACAGAATGCCTCCCAACCCCGAGGGGATGTACTGCATCCCTGCGGCCATCGACACGAAAGGCACGGCAATCACCAGCACGCCGCCCACCAGTGCCGTGACGATATCCTGACGGTCAGGATAAGGGTGGCGCCCAAAGGCGCCGGCGGCAAACAGCAAGAGCGGCAGGCCAAGGGCCGCACGCAGCGCACCCAGTGTCCAGGGCGGAAAATACTGAACCGCAAGGCTGATCAGCAAGGGCGAGGCGCCGAAGCCTGCGGCGGTCAGGATCAGAAGAAGGGGCGTCGGCATCGTGGCTTTCACATCGCCCGTCCCGGCTGTGCGGGGCGGGCGTCGGTTGTCGCGGCGCAACGCCTACAGCGCGGCGGCGACGGCTGCAAGCGGGCGCGCCACAGGTGCGGCGGGCTGCTGCCTGGTGTTCTGTCGCCGCCCTGCTGCAGGGGGAAACCGGGTATCGGCCCGGTTCGCTATAGCCCCTTGCGATAAACGATGAAGGACGACCGCGGCACAATCGTGTCATATAGCGAACGGGCGGCGCCGTTATACTCTTGCGTGGTCCAGTAAAGCCGGGCGGCGCCCGCTTCGCGGGCGGCTTCCTCGCAGGCAAGGATCAATGCGCGGGCGGCCCCGGACCCGCGCGCCGCGGGGTCGACATAGAGATCGTTCAGATAGCAGAAGGGCTGTACGGTCCATGTGCTGTCATGGAACAGATAGTTGCAGATGCCGATCACGGCACCATCGCGTTCGGCCACAAGACACGCCATGTTGCTGTCGGGGTCAAGCAGCCGGGCCCAGGTTGCATCGGTCACATCGTCTGCGACAGAGGCGCGGTAAAAACGCAGGTAGCCGGCCCAGAGCCGGCGCCAGGCGGCGCTGTCTTGCGGTGCAAGCGGACGAACGGTTGTTTCAGACATGATGCGGCCTTTCCTGAAAGGGTCAACGCCAGTGCAGCGCGCCCCGTTTGTGGGGCAGGGGCAGGTTGGTGGCAACCCGCGCCAGATAGTTCGCGGGCTTCAGCAGCCTCAATCCGGCGCCCCCGTAAGGCCCGAAAACATCGGCGCCCAGCGCACGGGTCATTACCGCCGGGCCGCTGTCGCGCCACGGATAGGGCAGGGTGCCGGCGGCCAGCCGCGCGCGCACCGCATCAATCGCCTGGGCGCGGGCATGCCGGATCACGGCCAGGCCGGGTGCGGCCGCAATGAAGTTGTTGGCCACCGTACCGAAACCCGGTTCGATCACAAAGACCCCGTCCGCCCCGGCCAGCCAGTCGCTGACGGGCGCGCAGGGGTATTCGTCGACATCGACCCACAGGCCGCCGTCGCGGGCCAGGACAGCCAGCCGGAACAGATCGGCGCGGGCGGCGGGTTGGGCAAGCGCGGCAAACAGCGCGGCCACGGGCGGGTCATGGCGGTCGAGCCAGGCGCGCGCCTCGTCGGGGCCAAAGACATGCTGCGCCATCGCGGGATGCAGGCGCGCCCATTCCGACAGGTTGCGGGTGGCCGGCGCGCTTTCAGGCCCTTCCCAATAGTGCAGCAGGCGGGGCGGAACAGTGCCGCCGGCCCCCTGCGGGACAAACCGGCCTGTCTGCCCCACCCGGGCCAGCAGGCAGGCCGACAGCGCGGTCGAGGCCGCAATGCGGTCCACGCCAATGCGGGCGACCACCGCGTCCGCCGGGCCCTCCAGCGCGCCCGGGGGCAGGGTGTGGCTGGCAGCCAGCGCATCGGCCAGGATCATGTCGCGCAGATCCGGCTCTGCCCGGTCGCCGCGCCGTGCGGCCTTCAGTGCGTTGAACCGATCAAGCGCGCGGGCGGCGGCGGCGAAATCGGCCAGCAGGAACGCCGCACGGGCCCGCGCCAGCCACAGCGCCGGGCGGCGCGGAAAGCGGCGCAGCGGGTCGGATAACAGCGCAAGGGCGGTCTTGTAGCGGCGCGCATCCGTCGCGGCGGTGGCCTGTTCCAGACGGATATCGGCAACAAGGCTGGCAGGCAGCGCCAGCGCGGCAAGTTCTTCCAGGTCAGCGTCTTGCCGGCCGGGGCACCGTGATGTGCCGGTCTCACGCTGCAGGCGGGCGCGGGCCAGGGCATGACGGGCTATCGCGGTGGCGGGTGCCTGTGGGGCGGGCGAGTTGCGTTGCAACAGGTCCAGCCCCGCCCCGGGCAGGCCGATTCGCCCCAGCATCAGGGCGGCGCCGGGCACCTGGTCTGCGCTGGTGGCGGCGGGCGGTGTCTGCAGGTCGCGGGCCAGTGCATTCCACGCGCCCGCACCCAGGCTGCAGGTCCAGCCCAGGGCCATCAACCCGTTGTGGCGCGCATGCAGGCGGCAGGCGACTTGCGCATGGTGGGCCAGCGCGGCCAGCCGCGCCTGGGGCTGATCAAGGGATCGCGCCTGCAACAGCCCCGTGCGCATAAACTGCATGTGCCGGCGCGCGGACCAGCGCCAGGGGGCATCAGCATCAGGCAGGCTGGCCAGCAGCCGGGCGGCGGCCTCGGCATTCCCGCATTCCAGGGCGTGCTGCATCGCCGCCGCCCGCGTTTCGGGGTGAACTGGCCCGGTGATGGCGTGCAGCCTGTCCAGCGCCCGGGTCGCCCGGGGCAGGTCCTGGCTGGCCATGAACAGATCGAACAGGGCGCGCCACAGGCCGGGGGCCGCGGGCAGCGTGTCTGCCCGGCGGCCCAGCGCGCCGCCCAGTCTGCAGACCAGCGCCGCCGCCCCCTCGCGCAGCCACAGCAGGCGAAAGCCCAGCGCCAGATGGTGACCGGGTGCAATGCGTCCGTCCAGCGCGGCCAGGTCTGCCTGGGCCGCCGACCAGTCGCCTGCCCGAAGTGCCAGATCGACACGCGCCACCAGCGCGGCATCGGTCAGTTGCGCGGCGGGGCCGGACAGGGCGGCGCGCGCCGCCGCAGCCGCACCGCTGCGCCAAAGCAGCCGCGCCCGGGCCTCGGCCCGGCGCCCGGTGCGATGCACCAGCGCCGCCAGCCGTTCATGCGCGGCCTGTCGGGCATCGGGGCCTTGCGTGTTGCTGGCCTCTGCCGCCATCAGCGCGATATCGACCGATCCGGGCCAGCGCCTGGCGGCGGCGTCCAGGGCATTCACACAGGGCCCGGCGGCGTGCAGCATGCGCAACAGATCCAGGGCCGTGTCATGGGCAAGACCGGCCTGAATGCGGTCGGCCAGCATGCCATCCAGCGCAGCGGGCGCATCCGGCGGGGCGGCCCAAAGACGGCGGGCAAGGGCCTCGGGCGTGGCGAGGGGGTCGGTGCCGGGGTGATCCGGCCCCGTCATGGCGCCAGCGACACGGCGCCACCGCGCCGGTCCGGGGCAGGGGCGGTGGTGGTTCGGGGCAGGCCTGTGGGGCGGTGACGCCGCATGCCGGGGCCTCAGCTGCCATCAAGAAGTTGGCGGCCCTCGGAAAAGGTCATGCCGAAGGCGCGTTCCACGGCCTGCCGGGTGCGCCAGGTGTAGCCATGCAGGAACATCAGCGCATCGCGCTCGATGGGGAATTTCTCGCTTTCCCAGACACGCTTGCTCATGATGTCATCCAGCTTTGCGCGGTCCTCGTCTGACATGCGTGCCGTGTCGAGCCCGGTAAAGGCAAAGACCCGCGCCACGCTGCCTTGCCGGTCACTGTGGAAATCCTCGTAGTTCAGCAGCAGGATATCATCATAATGCCGCTTCCATGCCGCGTGGTTGCGGGCAAAGCCACCATGCTGGTCAAGCCGGGCTTTCTGAACCAGTTCGAAGAACAGGTCATCCAGCCGCAACGGCTGATCATGGCCCTTGCCGAAGCGCCACAACAGATGCATGCGCAGCGCCGATACCGCGCGCGCCAGCGGATCACGCAGAATGTAGATGACCTTTGCCGTCGGGTTCAGCTGCCTGCATTCCGCAATGTGGCGATCCGGCAGAAAGGCGTATTCGGGGGTGAAATCCATCGATTTCTTGTGCGGCTCTTTGGGCGTCATCAGGGTGCGGTACCATTCCACCCCGCGGTTGTGGTTCCAGTCCCAGAAATGCGCCTCCTTGTTGGTCGAGGTGACGGGTTTCATGTTCGGAAAGGCATGGGTGTCTGGGTGACGATTGAGCACCGAATGCAACCAGCTGGTCGACCCTTTCTGGCAGCCGATGCACAGGATATCGGTGATGTTTTCGCGTTCGCTCATACGTCTGTTCCCGTTGGTCTGCTGTCGGATTCACGCGCCATGGCCGGTGTTGGGCGCGGTTGCGCGTCGGCCAGCACGCTGCGCCATTCGTCAAAGCGCAGGCCCAGCGATTCCTCTGTGGCCTGACGTTCGCGCCACAGCAAACCGTGTAGGAAATCCAGCGCATCGGGCGTGAACCGATAGCGCGGGGTCTGCCAGATCGGCCGGGCGGCGCGGGCATCGAATTCGGCCCGCGCGGCGGGTGGCATCGCATCGCGCGACAGGCCCAGATGCGCCAGCACGCGGTCCAGCCCGGCGGTGGGGTCTGTGCACAGGTCCTCGAAATTCAGCACCAGCACGTCGTAATGGTGCGCCCAACGGGCGTGATTGGCGGCATAGTCGCCATGAACGTGCAGGCGGGCATGGGCGACCCGCTCCAGCAGCGTGGCGTCCAGGTCCAGCGTGACGGTCCCGGGCGGAGCGTTGTCGGTGGCCCACATCGTATGCATGCGCAGCGCCGACACGGCGCGCGCCAGCGGGTCACGCAGAATGTAGATGATGCGGGCCTGCGGGTTCAGTGCCCGGCATTCGCTGATCTGCGCGTCGCTCAGAAAGGCGTATTCGGGGGTAAAGTCCATCGACATGCGGCCAGGATCGCCCGGCGGGGTCATCAGCACCCGGTACCAGTCCGGCCCGCGATGGTGGTTCCAGTCCCAGTAATGCGCCTCTTTCGCGGTCGAGGTGACAGGGCCGAAATCCGGAAAAGCCCAGGTACCCGGATGGGCGCTGAGAACATGGTGCAGCCAGCTGGTCATGGCGCGCTGGGCACCGATGCACAGGATGTCGGCGACATTGGGGCGGGGGCGGCTCATGCGGTGGGGCCGGATCGGATGGGCGCGCTGGCGGCGGCGGTCGGGGCGGGTATGTCCAGATGCTGTGCCCGGGCCCGCAGATCATCCGGAAGGGGCTGGTCACCGGGCCAGGCCAGCAGGTGGCGGCGGCAGGCATCGTGCCGGCCCGCGGCGGCGGCGGCCTCGATGGCGCGGCGGCGGCGAAACGGATTTTCGCCCAGGCGCAGCGCGGCCTCGAACAATTCAAGCGCCTGCGCCGCCGCTTCGGCGCCGCCCGCGCGCAGGCGCAGGTCACCCAGCAGCCGCAAGGCATAGCCTGTGGTGTCGGCCAGGCCCTGCGGCAGGCCCTGCGCGGCGGCCCGTGCGGCCAGCAGGGGGTACAGCACGGGCCAAAGCGCGGCGCCCTGCGGGATCATGTTGTAATCCAGGGCCAGCCGCAGGGTGGCAGACAGTTCTGCCGGGTCGTGCCGGGCGGCGGCATCTGCATCCTGTTGCATCGCGTTGCGCAGACGCGTGACCGTCATCTCTGCCAGCAGGCGTTCGCGCAGGAATTCGACATAGGGAAACAGGCCCATCATTGCGCCGCTCGCCATGTCTGACGGATAGCCCGGCGCGTCACCCAGCGCAAAGGGTTGATGCAACAGGCTGTCCTGTTCAAACCGCGCGACGGCTTGCCAAAGTGCGGGCGCGATGCGCCGTGCGCCGGGCTCGTGGCAGGTCATGAAACGGCCATCGGGGCCGCGCAGCCCTGCCGCGGGGGCGGTTGCATCATTGCCGTCGCTGTCAGGCACCAGCACGGTGGCGAT
The DNA here is from genome assembly GCA_020832805.1 of Pararhodobacter sp. Lineage (GTDB taxonomy): Bacteria > Pseudomonadota > Alphaproteobacteria > Rhodobacterales > Rhodobacteraceae > Pararhodobacter. The sequence continues at coordinate 4,031 of JAFIED010000277.1, read as the reverse complement.
GCAGACAAACCGGGCCCGGCGCTGGGTTGCATCCTCGCGGCGGCGAAACAGGTCGATGCCGCGCGTACCCCTGACCGCGAAATCGGGCAGATCCAGGTTCATTCCCGCTCCTTTCCGGTGTCAGTACCGCATGATGACAAGGTCGTGGCAGATCAGGCGGAAGTTATGCGCCGATTTTGGCAGGATGATGGACAGTTTGGGGTCTTTCGCCCGGCTCAGCAGGCTGGGGCCGAAACGGCGATGCACCTGTACGGTGCCCCAGTCCGGGCAGCTGTGAACATGCGATTCCTCGAAACGATGCTTGCGCCGGCCCAGGGCATCGCGGCCAAAGACCGATAGCGCGGTCTCGAACAGATAGCCCTGCGCGGCGCCCAGGATCAGCTGGATCTCCAACCCCTCGCCCGGGCCGGCCAGACCGTCCAGCATGAATTCCACGGCACTCCAGTCGCGGGTTTCGGGAAGTTGCACCTCCAGCCGCTGCGGCCCGGCATCGGCAAAGACCAGCTGGCCCGGCAACGAGAACTGCTGCGACAGGGTGAACCGGTCCAGAAACGGCGTCGCAGGTTCCAGGCTATGCCCGATCTGCCGGCCATCCATGTGGCGCCACAGCGAATAGGCCACGCGCGCCGGATCTGCCTCGACCGGGGCGACGGCAGAGGCTGCGCCGGACAGACGGTTGTCGATTGCCTGCAGCCTGTCGCGCAGGAAACCCGTTTCGGTGTTCAGCTTGTGCCAGAGCGCGCTTGTCTCGTCGTTCAACTCCTTGACGACAGTGGCGGCAATGCCGCGCAACAGTCCCGGCAGCGTATCTGTCCCAGCCTGCCCGTCGCCGGCCGGCAGCGGCGGGCTGTGAACGGCCGTCCGGGCCAGATCGGCAAAAAGGCGCCAGTCGTACGAGGGGTTGTCAACCGTATTCAGGGCCACCGTGCGCCCGCTGTCGACGGTGCGGCGCACGCGGCGGTGGTGAAAGGCCAGGGGCTTGTCCAGCACGGCAAGACGCCAATGCTGCAGGAAACGCGTCATGAAGGCGCGATCCTCCATCACGTCGAATTCCTCTGGAAAGCCGCCCATATCGGCGACCTTGCGCCGGTCCAGCAGCCATTGCACCGGGTACAGGTCATGCCGGTAGGTGGCATAGGCGATGGGGTTGACGAAAAAATCCTTGCGACGAAAGGCGGGTGCAAGCCAGTCCTCTCCCAGCGGCAGGATCACATCGTCGTCGGCTGCGCCGGTCCCGGCACGCCGGTGGGCCACGGCCGCAGCGTGCGTACGGGTGGCTGCGGCGGCCGTGTCATCATCGGTGTCGCCAGCGGCGCCGAAATCCGCAGCTGATACGATATCCTCGCGCAGGGCGGTCAGCAGGGCCATGACCCCGCCCAGGTCGGCGGCCAGCAGGCGGGTCTTGCCGTGAAACGCCACCAGGTCTTCCATGAACCGCGGATGCCAGGTGTCGTCATCATCCAGACAGCCGACCAGATCGGTATCCAGCCGGTGCAGGCCGTGGTTGAAGGCGGCAGACCGCCCGACGGAGCGCGGCAGATGCGCGATCGTCAGTCGGTCGGCGGGAAAGGGGCTGCCGGACTGGCGCAGCGCCGTCTGCGCCTGATCGACCGCGCCGGGCGCGCCGCCGTCGTTGACCAGCATGACATGCCAGTGCTGATAGGTCTGTGCAGCAACCGCCGACAGCGCGCGTTCCAGGAAAAGCGCGCGGTCGCGCGTCCGGATGACCACACCGACCGAAGACGCCGCGCCGACCGAAGGTGCCGGATCATTCATGCGCTGCCCATCTGCTTCTTGCCGGCGCCCGGCGCGGGCCGGCGCCACCGTTGCCCCCAGTTAACCCGCCTTGGCCTGCCGGTCCATCACAATTGCGCCAAATCTGGTGGCGCGGGCCGGGCCGGGCCACAGCATGGCGCCACGTAGGCGGGTGCGCCGCGCGCGGCGCAGGGGTTGTGCGCGCCGCAGCATGGGTGGGCCGGCAACCCCGCAGGCCATGATCTGCTGCCTGGTCTGCGGTCTGACTCTGGGTGCTTGACTTTCCCGGCGTGATTTTCCATAGGGGGCACACAGGCCCCGGCATCTGCGCGGGGCTTGTCATGTTTCAACATCCCTCTTGCCATGGGCAGGGGCGCAGTCCGAAGGCGGCGAAAGGCCGGCAACATCTGTCGCGGTACCAAATTACCACGGGCAGGGGCCACAGGGCGCTACTGATCAGAAAGGAAGCGGGCGATCTTTGCGGTCCTCAAGACCGGCGGAAAACAGTATCGCGTGCAGGCGGGCGATGTGCTGCGCGTAGAGCGACTGGCCGCCGAAGCGGGCGAAACCGTCCAGTTCAATGATATCCTGATGCTTGGCGGCGATGCGCCGGTTGTCGGCGCGCCGCTGGTGTCGGGCGCCGCCGTGCAGGCGCTGGTCATCGACCAGATCAAGGGTGACAAGGTCATCCATTACGTCAAGCGCCGCCGCAAGCACAGCTCGCAGCGCACCAAGGGGCACCGGCAGAAGCTGACGCTGGTGCGCGTGACCGATATTCTGGCATCGGGTGCCGATGATACCGGGGTCAAGGCAGCCCTGGGCAGCGGTCAGGCGCGCGTCAACGGCGTGGCGCATGACGCGCCGGCCGCAGCGACCGCCGCTGCCGCCGACACCGCCGCCGGCACGCGTCCGGCCAACCTGCTGGATGCGGCGCGCGACGGGCAGCCGGACGATCTGAAGCGTATCTCGGGCGTCGGGCCCAAGCTGGAAGGGCTGTTGCACAAGAACGGCGTCTTCCACTACGACCAGATCGCCGCCTGGAGCGCCGATGAAGTGGCCTATATGGACGATCAGCTGTCGTTCAAGGGCCGCATCGCGCGGGACAACTGGATCGAACAGGCGGCCACGCTGGCTGCCGAGAAGGAGTAACACCTCATGGCACACAAGAAAGCAGGCGGTTCCTCGCGCAATGGTCGCGATTCTGCCGGGCGCCGTCTTGGCGTCAAGATCTATGGCGGCCAGGAAGTGGCGGCGGGCAACATCATCGTCCGCCAGCGCGGCACCAAGCATTTCCCGGGCGAGGGTGTCGGCATGGGCCGTGATCACACGCTCTTTGCGGTGACCGAGGGGCGTGTGCAGTTCACGCGTGGCCTCAAGGGCCGCAGTTTCGTATCGGTCATCCCCGGGGCCGGCAGCGCCGAATAAGACGCCAGCGATCGCAAGCGTTCAGGGGCCGGCAGGGAAACCGCCGGCCCTGTTCATTTGCTGCTGGCCTGCACCTGGTCCCAAGGGGCCAGAACGGGGTCTGCCCACGCGGGGGCATGCAGCACGAGACGGAATGTCATGACCGGTTCGACGGGCGCATGGGGGCGGCTTTACCGCGCCGTCATCGGAAGCGGGTAAAGCATCGCCGACAGGGGCGAGGGAGAGCTGAGATGGTGCAGATGCGTATGAATATGGTGTCCACTGCCGCCGCCCGCGCGCCCCAGCCCGTGATCGCCGGCGCGCGGCTGGTGCTGCGCCCGTTGCATGCGCAGGATGCCGCGCAGCTGGCAAGCTTTGTCGCCGACCGGCGGGTCGCCGAAGGCACGCGTTCGATCCCGCATCCCTTGCCGCAAGGCGCCGCGGATGCGTTCATCGTGCGGGCGCTGTCGGACACGCGCGACGAGGATGTCTGGGCGATGGATGGCAGCCTGGCCGGTGCGCCTGCGTTGTTGGGGGTGATCTCGCTCAAGCCGCTGGACCGGGGGCAAAGCCAGATCGGCTATTGGGTGGCACCCGGTTTCTGGAACACGGGCCTTGCCTCCGAGGCCGTTCAACAGATGGTTGCGGCTAACCCGCATGCCAGCCGGACGCTTTTCGCCGAGGTTTTTCAGGACAATCCCGGATCGGCCCGCGTGCTGACCAAGGCGGGTTTCGAATTCATCGGCGACGCCGAGGCCTGGTGTGTGGCACGCAACCGCGCGGTGCCGACCTGGACCTATCTGCGCCGGATGCGCTGAGCCGCCAGGCGGCCCCGGCGGGTCCGGGCGCGCCCGGACCCTTTTCACCGTTTC
>JAFIED010000239.1 GCA_020832805.1 Pararhodobacter sp. | reverse complement strand
GCCGCAAGATCCTGGCCTTGTCAGAGTTCACAGCTGTGAACCGCTGCAAAGGCCAGGTTATCAGCCGGTAGAGGAGAAAGGGTTGACGCAGCTTCGCTTTCGTCTTTACAGAGATGGAGCCGCCGCTAAGGCCGAACGGCTTTTCATCGGTATACGCGGGCTGTCAAAGGTCTTGCGCCGCGCTGATCTTGTCTCGCTGGCTGGCGAGAAGGTGACAAAAGGGCAGGGCGCGAATGAAGCCGAGGCAGTCGATTCGCAGCCGTTCCTGACCAACGAACTGCCACAGGCCGTTGCGTCGACCATGACGGCAAAGAGCACTTTGCGGGCAAGGGCAGAGGCGCCCTCACCCTCATTTAATGCCTTTAAAACAAGATGATGAATGCGGAATCATGATCCCAATTCCCCGCGCCATCCGCCCCCGGTGATTGCTGTGAACTGGGGATTGCGTGGGCTACCTGCCCCACGATCACAGCCCGGCCAACCATTTTGGCCTGGGGCTTTCACCGGTGTTGAAGGTCGGTCGGAACGATCAATCGCAGATGCGCCAGACCGCCTTTGTTGGAAAACCGGATTTCACCGCCCAGTTCGACCGCACGGGCCTGCATGTTTCGCATGCCATGACCGCGCCCCGGCATGGTGTCCGTTGCGCTTTGGTTGGTGACCGACAGGCACATCTGGCCCGGGCCGACAGAGCTGGCCGCGAAGCCGATCGGCCCGCCGCTGCGATGCTTGATGGCATTGGTCAAGGCTTCCTGCAGGATCCGCAGGATGGCCAGCGAATTGCCCGGCTTGATCCCTCGAACTTCGGGCAGATCCGCCATCGACCAGTCAAGCCCGATCTGAAGCCGGGCCATCTGTGGTTCCACCCTTTCACGCAAGCTCGACAGCGCAAGGCGCAGGTCGTCATCTTCAAGATCAAGTGCATTGATGACCAGTCGCAGGTCGTCCAGTGCTAGTCGGGCGGTATCTTCGATCTGACGCGCATCGCAGGTGCCGGCCTCGCTTTGGGCAATGATCGATACCAGATGGCCGCTCAGCCCGTCATGCAGATCGCGCATCAGGCGTTGGCGCTCATCGGCCAGGACTGCTTCCTGGACCCGGCGCTGTTCCTTGCGATGCAACTGGTTCAGTTCGCGCTTCTGGTCGTCCAGCTTTTGCCGCAGGGTGGCATTGGCCTGATCGACCGTTTCCAGGCTGCGGGCCAACCAGCGCATCAGCAGCAACAGAACAACAAGCAGGCCAAGGGCCCGCATGTCCTGGCTCAGGAAACGCGCGCCATCGATCCAGCCTAGCGCGATGCCAAAATCATGTAAGCCGAACCATACGGTGGACAGGTAGAATCCGGCCATCGCGGCGCGGTCCCACTCGGCGTGGCGCCAAGCATGCAACAGTAGCAGCACGGCCCCTGCCAGACTAAGCGACAGCGCCAGAAGGCCGCTGAGCGCCAGCGCCAGCACCGCAGGCATCAGGCCCAGTTGCACTGTCGTCAGCAAAAGGGCCGGTACCAGCACGATCGCCAGTTTCAGCCAGTACGGACGCGAAGCGCCTGTCAGTGCCAGCGCAAAGGCCAGGGCAATCAGGCCAAAGCCCGCAACGGCAAAGAGGCGCAGCTCGATGGCCGAAAACGCCAGCAGCAGCTGATCTGTGAGGAACGAGGCGCCGGCCAGCAGCGTCATCCATCCGAAAACCGGTTCCTTGCGGCGCCACAGCCAAAGCAGCAGAACGCTTAACAAGACCGTGCCGTGCAGCACCCGGGTTGCCAGATGAAAATCCGACTCTGCCAGCCGCCAGACCCACTGCAGCGGTTCGAAATCCGACAGGCTGGTCAGGTGCAGTTCGGACAGATAGCCCGGCGCGTAACCCGTACTGCGCTCCAGCCGAAGCAGGATGTCGGTCTGTGTGCCCTCTGCCGGCGGCAGACGCAGGACATGGGTCGCGCCAAGGCTGGCATCCGCGCCGGCGCCCGGCCGCTGGGGTGGCATCTCATGACCATCGATCGTGCCGCTGAGGTCATGGCGGGCGCCCGGGATCAGCAGGGCGGCCGCCTCGCCCGGCACTCGCGGCAAGGTCAAGCGGTAGTGCGCCACCGTATTTCCCCGTTCCCCGGCGGTCGGCCAACGATGCGGCAGGGTGACAGGCGCGAATGGCCCCGCGTCCAGGCTGACATGCACTGCATCCAGACGCAGCGCATCCGAAGGAACCGGCAGACGCGCCCATGACACGGCTGCAATCAGCGCGCCCAGCAGCAGCAGCACGACAATGCCGGGTCGCCACGGGCGCCCTTGCGTGCCGGGTGCGACCATCTCGGCAATGGCCCCCTCGCGCATGGGCTCTGCGTCAGTCCGGGTGCCGACAGACCCGCTCACAGCTGGATAAGGCCCATGCGGCTGGCCTCGTACACTGTTTCGGTGCGTGTTGTCGTTTCCAGTTTCCGATAGATGTTGCGCACATGTACCGGCACGGTCTGGCGCGAGATACCCAGCCTGTCGGCGATCTCGGCGTTGGTAAAGCCCTTGGCGATCCCCCACAGGATGTCCATTTCCCGCGCGGTCAGCAAGCCCTCGGGCGCGGTTGGGGCTTTGGGGGTTTGTGGCGCGCCAAGAGTACGCATCAACAGACGGGCAATCCGCGGCGATATGGGCGAGTGTCCTGCCAGCAGATCCTGAATTGATGTGATCAGGTCGATGGCGCCGGCGTCCTTCAGCAGATAGCCTGTGGCCCCGGCCCTGATGGCATCCAGCACTGTCGTCTCGTCAGCCAGAACCGAGATGACCATGCCCTCGGCCTGTGGCTGAAGGCGCCGCAGCAGGGCGATGGCCTCGATGCCGGAACCGTCGGGCAGGTTGCAATCGGTGATCAGCAGGTCGATCTGATGGTCACCGATCGCCTCCTGGCTTGCCGCCAGCGTCGCGCAATCCGCCACCAGGCTGCAGCCATCCCAGGCCGACAGCACTGAAACGAAACGACGACGCACCGGGTCGTCGTCTTCGGCCACAACAATCCTGACCGGCCCGTCTGTCCTGGTTCGTTGCGGTGGCTCCATGTCCTGACTTTCCCTGAAGCGCGCTTTGGTGTCCGGCTCGACCCCGCGCCGACCTGACCATCGAAACCCCGGTGGCGCGGCCGGGATAACCTTGCGTCCGGCAAAGAGCTTATTGCCCGATCCGTGCAGCAGCAAGGACCGTAGACAGGGGGCGGTCGCCGGTCCGGCCCCGTGCCGCAATCTCGGCGCTGGCCCAGGCGTGACTGGCCAGATAAACCTGCCGATGCTTCGAAAAGTCGAAAACGCCTGCACCGGGCGCGCGGGGCGGGCAAAGCGCCAGATCGCCGGCTGAAAGGCCCAGATCCGCCTTCTGATGCGCCAACAGGCTGCGCCACAGCACCGCCGTGGCCGAGGGCGCGCGGGGCAGCCGGGCGAAGGGGTTGACCAGACCGGCCAGCAGCCGCCCGCGCCCGGGGAGTGCGTCATAATTCACGGGGTAACGGCGGGCCTCGGCCGTGTTGAAATGAACCAGCACATTCGGCCCGCTCTTGAGCCCGCGCATCGCCTCAAGCGGGACATTCTGCATGATTCCACCATCGACCAGCATCATGCCGTCGGCGGTATAGAATGGAGGCAGCATTCCGGGAATGGCGCTGGAGGCGCGCACCGCCTGCCACATCACGCCGCGGCGGATGATCTCGGGTGCCTTGGTCGACAGGTTGCTGGCCACGGCAAAGAACGGGCGCCAGCAATCCTCGATCAGGGTGTCTGCGCCATATTCGCGCTGTAGCGCCCGATCGAAATTGCGGTGGTCCAGAAGCCCGTATTTCGGCACGCTGAAACGTTTGAAACTCTTGCTTTTCACAAAGATCCGGTGCGCGCCCAGATCCAGGCGTTCGGCATCTTCAAGACGGCAGAAACCGGCCAGCATGGCCGCGCCGACGCTGGTGCCGCCGAAGATGTCGAAATTGACCCCGGCCTCGGAGAAGGCCCGGAAAACGCCGACATGCGCGGCCCCCAGCGCCCCGCCGCCGCCGGCGACAAAGCCGATGGCGCGGTGGGTCAGAAAGCGCGCGAGGCTGTGAAAATCCGCATCGTCCTGCAGGGCGACATGATGGCTCATGCCGCAGTCGATCCGCACCAGCCAATCCGCGGTGCCCGTGGTCACGGGGACGCGGCGATCATGCACCCGGACAAGTCGGCGCTGCGCCACCGCATGCAGATCGAGCAAGCAGCGTTCGACATCGCCGAGACCCGATGCAGGGGCCGTACCGCGGACGACGATCACGACCTCGTCGGCCTGCCGGATCGCGCACTCGGTCCAGGGGGTCAGCGCCGGGTCGGCCAGGCAGACCAGCGGCCCGGACTCGACGGCCATGCGGTTCAGTGTCTCTAGCAGGCGCGCAGCGTCGATTGGTTCGGGGCCAAACTTTCGGCGCAAATCGGCGGCGTCGACCACCTTTGCGCCCGCCAGTTCCAGCGCCTGGCGCATTGCGGGCCAGAAACCGGGTGGCACGGCGTCGCCGCCGCCCTGAACGATGGTGACGATCCGGCGGTTGCCTTCGGCAGGCAGGTCGCGCGCGGGTGCGGCAGGCTCATGCACCTCGCGCATCAGACGCCGGATCAGCGCCGCAAAGGTCTGTGGGCATGTATTGGCCAGTTGGTCCAACGCGGCCCGTTCCAGCCGCATCACGGCACTGTCGCGCAGGGCGGTGACGGTGTGGCGGGCCGGACGGCCCGACAGAAAGGCCCCGACCTCGATCAGGCCCTCGGAATCCAGCATGGCGGCTGCCGTGCCGCTTGCCGGGGCAAGGGCGAACCGGCCATGCAGGACGATGTCCAGTCGTTCGGGCACCTCGCCCGCCGCAATCAGCGTTTCGCCCCGACCGACCCGGTGGCAGGTCATCAGATCAAGCACTTGTCGGCCCTGTTCATGGCTCAGCCCCTCGATCAGTCGCGATGAACCGGGCAGGATGGGGCTTGCGATATTCATGGTTGGTCCTTGTTGTCGAATGAGAGGCTGAGCAGCCGGGTTGATCGAATGCCGTTCAAACGCCGGGAAGCAACGAGCGGGTTACCGAGGCGCGATGCTGCGCAGGCCGATGACATGGTGGCCGGCATCGACATGCAGCGTGACGCCCGTGGTTCCCGAGGACAGCGCCGACAGCAGATAGACCGCCGCCTTGCCGATCTCTTCTGGCGTGACATCGCGGCGAAGGGGGGCGCGGTGCCGTCCGGCGATGGGCAGCGCCAAGCGAGAGCCGCCGCGGTCCGGCGCAGTGTTGCGTAGCGGTCCCCCGGCAATCGCATTGACGCGGAGTCCCTTTGTCCCCAGATCCTGGGCCAGACAGCGGACTGATGCGGCCTGTGCGGCGCAGACCACATCGAACAAGCCTTGATCCTGTCGGGGCCTGTCGGTTGACGGCCAGTTCAGGCTCAGCAGACTGCCACCCGGCCCCATGACGTGCCGGGCGTGCCCGGCGATCTCGGCAAATCGGTGAACGCAGCATGCCATCGCCGCCTGGAACGCGGCGACATCGGTATCGACATACGGACCACCCTGCAGGCCCGTGCCGGCGGGCATTGCGCAATGGATCAGAAAGTCCAGCTGGCCCCAGTCATCGCACAGTCTGGCCAGAACCTTGTCCAGTTGCGGTGCCCGTATCTGTCTGTCGACCAGCGCAAAGGTGGCGCCCTGGGCCGAGATCGGAGGCAGAATGCCCGCCAGGGCACCAAGCGACCCAAGGTCGGTGAAGATGATGCCGCGCGCATCTGACAACAGGCCCGGCCGCCGCGCGTCGGATGCGAACGCATCAGGCGATCTTGCAGTGTGTTTTGCCAGAATCGGGCTGTCAGCGCCCGGGGTGGGCAGCGGAACTGGCATCAAGCGTTGGCTGGGCATGTTCATCTATGGGACCCCGGACGGCTGCTTGTCTGGCACCGCCTTCATCGTCGGAAACAGGGCGGTTTCGGAATACCCCGTTCAGGGTATTGGTGCGCTGACATGGTCTGCTGTGTTCAGGCCACGCAGCGGGCGATCAGACAGAGGCGTCAGGTGACGATGCCGATCATTCGGCGATCCGAGCTTGCGTGCCGAAATGCGTTCCGGGTACCGTGCCGCTTCGAATCGGTCCAGCTTGGGCAAGGTCGCACATGGGGCAGTTCGCGGTTATTTTTTGGGCCGCTGCCGGGTCAACTCTCAGTGGAAATCAGCAGTGATGAAACCTTTGACGGTATGGCTTGGCTTCCTCTGGAACAGCCCGAAACCCGTAGAATGTGCCTGAACGCTCAATTCTTCACAGGTGTAACTTTGTCTGGTGCCGGCGCGCCAAGCCGGTATGATGATGCGGACGCCCAGAAGGAGGAGCAGAATGCCACTGTCGGCAGACCGGCTGACACGAACAGCATTGATCTATGCCGGCGCCATCGCGTGTGGCTGGATAGGCAGCCTGATCAACCTGCCGCTGCCGTGGATGATCGGGGCACTGGTTTTTGCCACGGGACTAAGCCTTTCAGGCGTGGCGGTAAGGGTGCCGCAAGTGACGCGTCCAGTCGGGCAGATCGTGATTGCGGGGTCGGTCGGATTGGCCTTTACGGCTTCGGCGCTGGAAAGTGTCGTTCAGATGTTCGTGCCGATGGTACTGGCGGCGCTGGCCACCCTGGTGGCAGGGTTTGCGGTGGCATGGGTTCTGACCCGTTTGTCGCCTGTTGATGCGGTCACGGCCAGCCTGGCCTCGATTCCCATGGGCCCGGTGGAATCGGCCAATCTGGCGCGGCGCTATGGGGTGGCACCGGGGCCAGTGATTTTTTCGCAAACGCTGCGGATCATGGCGCTGGTGATCCTGATCCCGCCGCTGGTACTGTTTTTCAACGGTGGGCTGGGCGAAGCCGATTCAGTGTTGCGCGCGGTGCACTGGACATTGCCGGGTGCGACGCTGCTGTTGGTGCTGGCTGTGGCGGGTGCGTATCTGATGAAGGCGGTGCGGCTGTCCAACCCGTTTTTTCTGGGCCCGTTGGCGGCATCGGCTGCGGCCGCCGCAGCGGGGTTGCCGGTGACGGCGGTGCCATACTGGGTTCTGGCCGGGGCCCAGGTGCTGCTGGGGGTCTGGCTTGGCGCGGCGATGGACAGATCGCTGTTTCGTCGTGCCGGGGGGTTTGTCCCGGCGGCACTGATTTCCACGCTCTTGATGATCGTCATGTGTATCGCCATGGCCCTGGCCATGACAGCGGTGACCGGGCATTCATGGACCACGATGGTATTGGCCTTTGCGCCGGGCAGCGTGACCGAGATGGCGCTGACCGCAAAGATACTTCAGACCGATGTTGCGCTGGTCACCGCCTTTCATCTGGTGCGGATCTTCATCATCCTGCCCACGGCGCCCTTGTTTACCCGCTGGGTTGCCTTGTTGGCGCGACGATGACGGACTGACTGGGCTGGCCAGGAAAGTCAGCGGGCACTCGCTGTCATTCTTGCGCTGGTCCTTGCCGTTGCTGGCGCAACAGGGCAGGGGTTACCTGTCTTCTATGGCGTATCCCGCACCGCGGATTGTGCGGATGGGGTCTTGCTCGCCACCCGCACACAATGTCTTGCGGAGGCGCCCGATATGCACATCAACGGTGCGGCTGTCGACATAGATGTCGCGCCCCCATACCCGGTCAAGCAGCGCTTCGCGCGACCAGACCTTGCCCGATCGTTCCATCAGGGCAGCCAGCAGGCGAAACTCGGTAGGGCCCAGGTGCACATCGCGTGCGCCGCGGTGCACACGATGCGCCTGCGCATCCAGCCGCAGATCGCCCACCTCCAGCACCGCGCCGGATTGCGAAGGGCGCACCCGGCGCAGGTTTGCCCGAACCCGGGCCAGCAGTTCGCTGACCGAATAGGGTTTGGTGATGTAGTCATCCGCCCCCGTTTCCAGCCCGCGAACAAGGTCTCCTTCCTCGGACCGGGCCGAGACCATGATGACAGCGCTGCCTTGTGCCTCCGGGCGGGCACGGATCTGGCGGCAGACCTCGATCCCCGAGACCCGCGGAAGCATCCAGTCCAGCAAGATGACATCCGGGGCCTCTTCGGCGATGACAAGCAGGGCTTCCTCGCCATCCTGCGCGGTCAGCACACGAAATCCGGCGGCCTCCAGATTGTACGACAGCAGGGCTCTTTGCGCCGGTTCGTCGTCGACCACCAGCACCAGCGCCGCGCCCGCCTGTGGTTCAAGCCTGCTCATGGTCTAGAACCCTGCGCCCATGGGGTTGCCCAGTTCGGCGGTCGATGTGCCCTTGACCCGTTCACCCGGCCGCTGGCCCGTGGCCAGGAAAACCACCTGTTCCGAAGCCCCGGTAACCAGATCGCCCATCCGTTCCACATTCTTGGCTATGAAGGTGTAATGCAGGCAGGCGGTGATGTTGCGCGGGTCTTCCATCATGTGAGTGATGAATTCCCGAAACAGCGCGTTGGTCATATGGTCAACCTCGACATCGCGGGAAATCACATCTTCAGCCAGCGCCACATCGCTGCGGGCAAAGGCGTCCAGCATGTCCTGCAGCCTCTGCCCCACCTGACGGGATTGACGCCGGATGGCGGCACCCGCCCCCTCTATCCGGGCGCTTTCGGCCAGAACCGGCACACGCCGGGCCATGTTCTTGGCATAATCGCCCAGACGTTCCAGATCGCCGGCCATTTTCATCACCGCGATCACCGCACGCAGGTCATCGGCCTGTGGCTGGCGCAGCGCCAGAACGCGCACCACCTGCTGGTTGATTTCGTCCTCCAGCGCGTCGATGGCCCGGTCGCCGTCGACCACTTTCATGGCCAGTTCGGCGTCACGGCCATCCAGTGCGCGGGCGGCCATCGCGATGGCTTCCTCTACCCGGCCACCCATGGCCAGGATCAGCTCGCGGCTGCGTTCCAGGTCCTGATCCAGAACCGACAGCGTGTGGCGTTTCGTCATTTCATGCCCTTTCGGGAGTTTTCTGGCGCAGGCTAGGCGCAGATGGTGACAGTTCGGTGACAGTTTGGTCGTGCAGCATTATCCGCAGGGCAGAAGTACCACAAAACTGGCGCCTTCCCCCCGCGCGGAGCGGATGCTGAGCCGTCCACGATGGCGGTTGACGATATGCTTGACGATGGCCAGCCCCAGCCCTGTTCCCCCCATCTCGCGCGAGCGGTGGCCATCGATGCGATAAAAACGCTCGGTAAGGCGCGGAATATGGATCGGATCAATGCCTTCGCCATCATCGGTGACCGTGACACGAAGAACTGGTCCGGCAACACCCGGCGCGCTGTCAAGGCGAGCGGTGACAATTTCGATATGGCCACCCGATGCGCCATATTTCAGCGCGTTTTCAACGAGGTTGTGGAAAACCTGTACCAGTTGATCGCGGTCACCCGGGACTGGGGATTCCGCCGCGGCAACATCCAGCGTGACGGCCACCCCCGCCGCCTCTATCTGTGGGCGCAGCGCGGCCAGTGTGGCGGTCAGCACCTCTGATACCGAGACCGGCGCGCGGGGGCGTACCTTTTCGTCACTTTCCACCTTGGACAGCGACAGAAGATCGGCAACCAGCCGGCTCATTCTTTGCGCTTCGCGCTCCATGATCTCCAGGAAGCGGTCGCGTGCAACGGGGTCCTCGCGCGCGGGGCCGCGCAGGGTTTCCACAAACCCGGCCAGCACGGTCAGGGGCGAGCGCATCTCATGGCTGACATTGGCAACAAAATCGCGCCGCTGTTGTTCGGCTTCCTCGATGTGACTGATGTCGCGCAGACTGACCACCAGCCAACCTGCGTCGGTGTGATCGCCCGTCAGATTGGTTGCCGGCAAGGCGGCAACCTGCAGCGCCCAGACGGATTCGCCCCCGCCCCTGCTGGTTATCTTGCGCGCCAGAAAGGGTCCGGCAGGGGCGGCGGGATCGGACAGCGCCAGAAACCCGGCCTGCAGGGCGGCGCTGGATTCCGGCTGGCGGATGCAGGACAGGACCTGCGATCCGTCGATTCCGGCACCGAACAGATCGCGCGCGGCCTGGTTCGACAGCGCGATCCGGCGGTCCGTTCCGACCACAAGGACCGGTTCCGGCAACGCCTCGATCACACCGTCCAGTGGCGGCGTGGCTGTGTCCGGCAGCGGGGCCGGGTCGATGGGCACGCTATCGGTGATCCTGCCTTCCTGCATGGTCATGTCCGTCAGCCAAAGCGCCCGGTCACATAGTCATTGGTGCGCGAGACCTTGGGATTGGTGAAAACTGTCTCTGTCTCACCATACTCGATCAGCCGGCCCAGGTACATGAAGGCCGTGTTGTGCGAAACGCGCGCGGCCTGGCTCATCGAATGGGTGACCATGACAATCGTATAGGTGCCGGCCAGCTGGCTGATCAGTTCCTCGATCTTGGCGGTGGCGATGGGGTCCAGGGCCGAGCACGGCTCGTCCATCAACAGCACTTCCGGGTCCGAGGCAATGCCGCGCGCAATGCAAAGGCGCTGCTGCTGCCCGCCTGACATGCCCAGGGCGGATTCGTGCAGGCGGTCCTTGGCCTCGTCCCACAGCGCGGCGGCACGCAGGCTGCGCTCGACCGTTTCGTCCAGGATCGATTTCCTGGTCACGCCATCCACACGCAACGGATAGCTGACATTGTCATAGATCGACATGGCAAGGGGGTTGGGTTTCTGAAACACCATGCCCATCCGTTTGCGCAGGGCGATCACATCGACGCCCTTGCCGTAGATGTCGAACCCGTCGACCAGCACCTGCCCGCTGATGCGCAGACCATCAACCAGGTCGTTCATCCGGTTCAGGCTGCGCAACAGGGTGGACTTGCCACAGCCCGAAGGGCCGATCAGCGCCGTCACCAACCCTTTCTGAACGGGCAGGGTGTTGTCGAACAGCGCCTGCTTGTCACCATACCACAGGTTGAAGTTCCTGATATCCAGCGCGGTGCCCTGCCTGCTGGTCTTGAAGTGATAATTGGTGGCGCCGTATTCACTGGCGGCGGGGGCGGTCATGGCGGCAGTGTCGGTCATGATGCGGCGTCCTCAGAACTGGCCGTCGGCGTATTTGCGCTTCAGACGGTTTCGGATGATGATGGCGGTGGCGTTCATCGTCACGATCAGCGCCAGCAGCAGCAGCGTGGTGACAAAGACC